>MTKO01000064.1 GCA_004028505.1 Candidatus Electrothrix aarhusensis | reverse complement strand
CACTGCCGGAACAGATATACCCCGAACGGTACCCTCCGGGAGGGATCATACGAGTATGTGCGGAGCATGAACTTCGTTGCATCTGATCAGCTTGAGATGTTTGTTGCCGGTTCCGACGCGACAGGTCATGTCCAGGCAGTCGAGCACGATGCGGAAGCTGAGGATTGCCGCGTTGAGGCAATATTGAAGCCGGACAATATGATTACATTGGCAATCGGCCCTTACACCGGGGACATGGGGTCCCCTGTTATCGTGAGCCCCACAGGTGGAGATATCGTCCTGTCCGGACTTTCTGTAGATGTTACACTGAATGTTGCTGACGCAGACGCTTATACTGATCTGTATAATTTTCTGCTGACACGAGGACGATATGTCCTGGAGGTCTGCAATATGGATCAGTTCGGCGGCACCTGATGGGCGTATCTACGAGTCCTGTAGTCCCGTAGGTTGGGGTGAGAGAAACGAACCCCAACAAAAAAAAGCGGTCGGAATTTTAACGTGATGTGTTGTCGTCGGTGATGTTGGGGTTCGCAAAGCTCACCCCAACCTACGAACTACGAACTACGAACTTCAAAAATACGCAATGCAGTACGGCGTGGTGCCGTCTGCATAAACATAAATAAGCGAGGTGTACGATGTTGAAACTGAAAAGTTTTCTCTGTTACCTAGTGTTGCTGTCGCTGGCATTTCCTCTGGGGAATGCCTGGGCGAAGAAGCCGAGGTTTAACAAGGATTTGGTGAGCGCGATTACGCTTGATGTGGTCAAGATGGAGGCCTGTGCCAGTGGGAAAGGATGTGTCACCGCTAGCGGGCCAATGCAGCTGGATCTGCTTGAACTGGCAGACGGCAAAGTGGATTTTGCCAATCAGGTGTTGCTGCCCGAAAAAACGCAGTATTTGCAGCTTATGTTTGGTGAAAACAGCACGATTACGGTTGATGACGAATTGTTTCCTTTGTCTGTGCCGGGCGGTACAAAATCGGGATTAAAGCTGAAGGGACGGAAAGCCTTTGGTAAAGAAGGTGGGTTTCTCACAAGCCTGGAGTTGCAGTTTAAACTGGGGAAAAAGATCGTCGCCCAGAGGAATAAAATTAGGTCCAAGGATAAAGGACAAAGACAGCAAGTTTCTTATGTGTATTCGTATAAGCTGAAGCCGGTTATTCGGGTGGAGTCTGCGGAGATTACTCCGATGACAGAAGATACGCCAGCTGTTGTGGCTATGCCTGATGAGGATAAAGAGATAACAATTGGCGATAAGTTCTCCCTCGTTATTCCTGCGGGGGCTGTTTCTGCTCCTATGGTGATTGCTGTCAAGGAGACAAAGTATACGGTTGAGGTTCTGGATGAGGAAACCGGCGAGATGGTCGAGAAGCCTGCTCTGGCCTCGAACTATAAATTAAGTCCTGACGGGGCGGAATTTAATGAGCCGTTGCAAGTAGTTATTCCTTATCATCCAGACGTGCTGCCCTCTGATGTGTCGGAATATGATTTGGCTGTTTACCTTGACGGGGAAAGAATTCCTACGGATATAAATACAATCTCGAAAACTGCCACAGCGGATGTTTGGCATTTTACTGGTGCAACTGTCAGTTATGAGGGAAGGCAAATTCAGATGCAGATGCCTATTGTTTTTCAGGACTGGAATTTTGGTTGGAGGTTTATGGGGGATGAAGGTGATTTTTTTCACCCTGCTACTGACCTGAATGCGGCTGGCGATGACAGTATAGAGAACCCTGTTCCTGTAACGGCTATTGCTGAGGGAAAAGTTGTCGCTAATAGCTCGGGTTGGGGAGGCATAGTTATTGAGCATTTGATTGGTGGCAAGAAATATTATTCCCAATATGGGCATATTAAACATCTTGCAGATCAAACAAAATTGGTAAGCGGTAAATCGACTGTAAAAAAAGGGCAGCAGATAGGATATATATGGAATGTTGGGTCTACTGTAAAAAATTCTTTTACTCCACATCTGCATTTTGAAATCAGAAACTCTTTTCACCCTCATCCTACGAACGCTAGTTTCTGGGTAGGGCAGGATAATAGTGCTATCTTAGAAGACAGAAAGGAGGTGTTTAAATCGTATGAATCACCTCTTGCTCTTGTCAGAAGCTATGAAAAGCCAGATAAGACTGTTATTATTGTCGAGGACTCTGTAACGTATTCAGGTATTAGTCGTGATATTGCATATAACAAAGTCGTTGGTGATGGAAAAATCATCAAAGAACGTTTCTTTGAGCCTGATAACTTAGTTGAATGGCCTAATGACGTGTTGGCTAAAAATGGTTTCTCGAAGGCTGCATGGGATTCGTATGTAGCAGGTACCGGAGAAAATCGTGGTTTTGGCGGGAACTATCATTATGCGCCAACAGTGTCTGGAAGTGAAACCAGTGCGGGTAAGTGGTATTTTGATATACCTCAAGCTGGCAACTACAGGATTTATGCGAGTATACCTGTTGGGCATGGTACAACGGAAAAAGCTAACTATGAAATCTTCCATAATAACCAAGTTAATCATGTTGTAATAAACCAGAATATCGTTAACGGTTCATGGCAACAAAGATGGCGGGAACTTGGAGTGTTTGATTTTATATCAGGCAATAATCACTACGTAAAGTTGGGTAATAACACGGGAGAAACTGGAAAGCATGTGGCTTTCGATGCAATTAAGCTGGTGTTAGTCGGTTCTTCGGATGATCCTGAACCAACATGTCTTTCAAGGAATGGCTTGTATTGCGGCAGTGTTGATTCCTCTTTGGACGTCGATACGCTGTACTCTTGTCAGGACGGTACTTATCAAGAGCACGAACCATGCTCCTACGGATGTGAAGTAACCCCTTCCAGTGAAGATGATAGATGTATGCCGGAACCGACAATTTGTCCGTCTGGCGACGGGCTGTACTGTGGCGGTACAGTGTCACGCGATGCGAATACTCTCTACCGCTGTACGAACGGAGTATATTCTGTTGAGGAGCAGTGCTCCGACGGCTGTCAGACAATGCCTGTCGGTCAGGAAGACCAGTGCAGGGAAGTACAGGTCAGTTGTCCCGACGGTAACGGCTCGTATTGCGGTGACAGCAGTTTAGGTCAGAACACGAACTTTTTGTATTACTGCCAAGATGGTAACTATCAAGAGAAAGAAAAATGTTCCTACCGATGCGAAGTAACGCCCTCTAATGAAGATGATAGATGTATGCCGGAACCAGCAACTTGTCCCAGCGGTACTGGCTCGTATTGCGGTGATAGCAGTTTAGATCAGAACACGAATTATTTGTATTACTGCCAGAACGGCAACTACGGTGTACAGGAGATGTGTGCCAACGGTTGTGAGACAATGCCTGCCAGTATGAGTGATCGCTGCAAGGATATTGCCTCTCCTGTCGTTGACTATGTGGAGCCGCCGGAGGCCGCGTTGGAAGAAACAACCACCTTTATAGTAAACGGCAAAGACCTACCTGATACCTTGGAATTTATTCTTACAGATTGCACAGGTGTTCAGTCACTGGGAGGAAGCTCTACAGCTAGGAAATTTAGCTGCACACCACGTACAGCTGAACAAAAAGAAGGGAGAATAGAGCTGTCTGGCGGAGCAGTTCTGAAGAGGTTCACTGTTGATGTCATTGAAGAAGCTGTAGCCTCTCCAGTTGTTTATTCTGTGACACCGACGGAGGCCGCGTTGGAAGAAACAACCACTTTTACAGTAAACGGCGAGAACCTGCCTTCCACCTTGGAATTTCTTCTTACGGATTGCACAGGCGTTCAGTCACTGGGAGGAAGCTCTACAGCTAGGCGATTTAGCTGTACGCCGCGTATTAAAACTGGACAAAAAGATGGGAAAATAGAGCAATCAGGTGGATCAGTTCTGAAGACGTTCACTGTTGATTTTTTATAAGCCCCGTAGGTTAGGCTGAGGCACGAACCCCAACAGTCATAAGGCGAGTCAGACATGTTGGGGTTCGCTCCGCTCACCCGCAACCTACAAGCAGCACTTCCTGTGCAGCGAGCTACGACGCGGATGGCAACTTCATCAAGTTTTTTGAACCGGGAAATAATCTGGTCACGGCGCAACAATCAGGCGGAAGAACCGTAATCATCGGCAGCGAGAACATGGTCACGCCATGTGATTGATACAGCAGAATCCGGGGAGGTCGTTCGCGGGGCCTCTCCGCACCAACTCTTTATTGAACAACCTCTTCACTCCTCAGCCCATAAAAGCGGCAGAACCACTGCCGCTTTTTCTATCACCCTAAGCCACGCAACTTTTTCCAACCCCAACCCCTTCCACCGCCTGTCGCAAAAAATAGCTCATCATTCGGGTAGGCTTTCGGCATTTCCCCATAAAGCAGACCTGAAGATAATTCTTTGTAACCAGATAGTCACTGCGGTAACTCACCAGAATCCCCTCGTCCGCCAGTTGATCCCCCAAGTCCAGCGAAGAAACAGATGTAGGCAGGGCAATCGTGGTGATATGCGGTGCCCGGCATTGCCTGTCCGCCAGCACAGTGAGTCCGATTTCCTCAAGCTCATCACGCAATTCTTCCGACCATTGCCGGACGTTCTCAAAGCGAGTCGACCAATCCCCCTTTTCCACCGCTGTCATCAGGGCCTCAACCGCATTGGAGGAAATGGTAAAGGGAATCCCCTGCTTGCTTTGATAATATCCCAGATCAAAATATCTCGGCAGGTTGCGGTCGCCGAAAACAACATCATCGCGACAAAACACCATAACCAATCCTGGCAGCGAACCAATGCCCTTACCGCTGGTCGCAGTAGCCAGATAGACCTCACTGAGATCAACCGGGCAGGAGCCAACGCTGCTGATGGCGTCCAGGCAGAGCTTCAGATTATTCCGGCGGCAGAGGCGACGCAGCAGATCAAGATTATTCAGCACCCCGGTAGAGGTTTCGCAATGGACAGCCCAAATCCATTCAAGTTCTGAGATATTGCCGATGGCCACTGCAAGTTCCTCTTCGGCAAAAGTCTTACCCGACTCCGCCTCAACCACGGTAAAATTCAGCCCGGCCCGGACAGCCTGATCCCGCAGACGTTCCCCGAATTCGCCATTAATCAGCACCAAGCCCTTTCCCGGCAGCAGGGAGAGGTGGGCTGCCACCACATCATTACCCAGGGTGCCGGAACCGGTCATGATCTGAACTCGACCCGCATGCAGCTTCCTACTGAGCATTGTTCGGAAACAATTAAATCGCTCCACAAAAGACGCACTGCGATGCGAACCCGGTTCAGCAGAATTTGCCGTCAGGACGCCTTCCGCAAGCGAAACCGGGCCGGGCAGGTAATTAAACAAAAGCTGCTCAGCCCTGCTCCCCTTTTTTATATTGAAGAGCTGTGATGTCTGTTTCAAGCTAATCGCATTGGCAAGATCAAGATACATAGGCTGGTATTGGGCACCCTCTTTGCCGACCAATGGCCCAAAGGGCTGAAAACCGATATGCCTGTATAAACGAATCTGACGAGTAGTGCCTGATATAACAGCTATATCATGCGCCTCTTGAAGAGCCATGTAAACAATTTTTTTCAGAAGACCGGCGAAGACAGCTGTGTATCGGCGCTGCTTTCTGACCGCCAGCAACCGGCATTCGAGAATCGATTGAAACGGCGGAAGGTAAGTATCCAAATCATCCAACTTTTCGTCAAGGGAAAACGGTCGCTTGCTGCGTAATGCCACCATGCCGAGCAGTTCATTACCGCTCACGCAGATCACATAGGTATTTTCCTGATGAAATTTATCAACCAGACGCCCCTGCTCGTTTTCCTGATGCTGGGGGATCTCATCCACAAAGGTCTGATAGTTCAACTCATGAATCTGCTCAAACTCCCATTTTTCGGAAGCGACTTTAAAGGTCAGAGGTGAGGCATCCGCCATAATTCTGCTCCTAGTCTTTTATATGAAAGTACGGGGTGGCTCTTTGGAGTCGCCCGGCTCAACTTTCATTTTTTGTTATCCCTCCCCAGAGGGGAGGGATGGGGATTATACTGACTTGGTTACGTGGTTAAAGCTGAGCTGATATTCGCTCTATGTGCATACAGGACAATAACAGCAGTGACAGCCAGCGACGCTGAAATATAGGCGGGATAGCCGAACAAGAGGGCAAGCACAGGCAGCAGGATAAAGGCTGTGCTCCAGCTGAGTAAAAAATTACGGCTCAGGAGGTAGACAAAAAGCACTATCCCGCCGCCCAGCAATACAAGGGTATAATCAAGGGCAAGAAAAGTCCCAAGGCTGGTGGCAATACCCTTCCCTCCCCGGAATTTCAGCCACACCGGCCAAATATGGCCAGCAATCACCGCAACAACCGTTGCTCCGATTATCAGCGGAGCAAAATCAAGACGGACAGCTGTAAAGACAACCAGCATTCCTTTGAGGATATCGCCAATCAGAGTCAGGTAAAATCCGCTGCGCCCGAGCACTCGGCCTACATTACGGGCACCGGAACTGCCACTGCCGGTAGAACGGATATCAAGACCGCGCCTTAACAACACCAACAGATACCCAGTACTGATGCCGCCGATCAGATACGCGGCAAGCACCATCAGCAGATCAGCCATCATCTGCGCTTATTCCCTACCGGAAGATCCAGAGAATAAGGTATCCCAATTCGCAGAGCGGGACTCCTTGATATCTGGCAGCAACACGATATTTTTCGGAAAACCGTAGCGCCCTAGGGCTTCTCTGAAAATACGTAATGAATCCGTTACAATTCTCGGATCATAACCTGCCCCGTATACATTATACACCAGCCCCATCAGCTCCATATTACGCTGTTTAATCGCCTCAAGACAGAGCAGGGTATGATTAATGGAACCGAGACGGGGCGTGGTCACGAGGACCAACGGGAAGGAACGGGTCTGCAAATAATCTAGCAACAGGAGCTTCCGGGTCAACGGGACCAGCAGACCACCTGCCCCCTCTATAATCAACTGATCCACCTGTCCGGCCAAGGTGTCCGTGCACTGTCCAGCCGGGGCCGGATCAATTACCGTACCCGCACGCTCCGCAGCAAGATGGGGTGAGGCAGGAAAAGGGAAGCAATAGGAACAGGTCAGGCCCTGCTCGTCCGGAGCAAGCCAGCCCGTGCCCATAAATTTCCGATGCAGGAGAATATCTTCGGGACGGCCCTTACAACCGGTCTGGACCGGTTTCTGGGTGATCACCACCTTGCCTTGCTCCATCAAATGACGAGCAAGCAGGCCCGTGACCACGGACTTGCCCACATCAGTATCTATGCCGCAGATGACTATAGGTTTAGGTTTATTCATCGGCCTTATTTCGCTGCATATTCCGCAGCCCGTCCAATAATAAACTCCTTCCAGGAAGGGTCATCAAAGGCATGGGCAATAGTGAAGATATCCTTGTCACCGCGACCAGACATATTGATAATAATTGCCTGATCCCGAGACATGGTTGGGGCTTCCTTAATCGCCTGCACAAAGGCGTGGGAGGACTCTAGGGCCGGGATAATTCCTTCCCGCCGCATGGTTAATTTTAAGGCCTCCAGCACCTCAGTATCTGTTGCAGCCTCAAAGCGAACCCGACCTTTTTCTCCCAGATCAGCCAGAATCGGGGAGACGCCCACATAGTCCAGGCCTGCGGCAATGGAATGGGTATCAAGCATCTGCCCGTCAGTATCCTGAAGAAACATGGTCTTATAGCCCTGGGCTACGCCCGGCGTTGCCCGGTCGCCCACCATTCTGGAGGCATGCTCTTCTGTATCGATACCCTTGCCACCCGCTTCCACCCCGACCAGTTCCACCTCGTTATGATCCAGAAAGCCCTGAAAGATCCCCATAGCATTTGAACCGCCACCCACACAGGCATAGACCCGATCCGGCAAGCCGCCGTGCTGCTCCTTGATCTGTTTTTCCGCCTCAATGCCGATAATAGACTGGAACCAGGATACCATCTCCGGGAAAGGAGCCGGGCCGCAGGCCGTGCCAAAGACATAATGGGTGCTGTCCATATTGGTAACCCAGTCACGGAAGGCCTCGTTAATAGCATCCTTCAGGGTTCTGGAGCCATCCTTCACCGGCACCACTGTGGCTCCCAGCTTTTCCATCCAGAAGACATTGGGTCGCTGTCGGGCCACGTCCACTTCACCCATATAAATCGTGCAGTCAAACCCGAATCGTGCCGCCATCGTCGCGGTAGCAACACCGTGCTGCCCTGCCCCGGTCTCGGCTATGACCCGTTTCTTACCCATGCGCTTGACCAGCAACCCTTGTCCCATCACGTTATTGGCCTTATGAGCACCGGTGTGGTTCAGGTCTTCCCGCTTGATATAAATCCGTGCTCCGCCCAAGTGATCGGAGAGGTTTTCGGCAAAGGTCAAGGGCGTGGGACGGCAGGAGTAATTGCTCATCAGATCGACATATTCCTGCCAGAATTTCTCATCGGCTCGTGCCGCCGCATAGGCTTTATGTAATTCTGCAAAGGTCTGGTGAAGCACTTCCGGGATGAACGCACCACCCCACTGGCCGAAATATCCGTTTTTCATAATATGTTATTATTCTATCGTTTTTGTTATCTTTTGTTATCAAATGAAACAGCATGCTGATGTTACCACTTTTCTTTACGACATACTATTACTTTTGCCCTGCTGGCATCTGACCTCACCAAGGTCGCCCTCATCACGCTTCAGCCCTTTTCTCTGCCTCCACCTGCCGGGCAACCCGCTCCACCAGCTCCTGACATTTTTTCAGCATCTTGTCGTTATCGCTGTCCGGGTAGTTTTCTTTGCCCCGGTCCAATACGGTTTTCGCCATATTGCGCATGGAATAGGGTTTTTGGTCGTATTCTTTATATTGCTCAAGGAAAGTGGGTTTATCAATAATTGAGGTGGATATTTCTTTCAGGTGCTCGTACAGGGCTTCCGGGTTTTGCAGAAGGGTATAGATGTGTTGGAGTTCTTCGTAGGTGGTCCAGAGGTAGTCATACCTGTTGCCGTCTTGGTCGTGTTCTATGTCGGAGTAGAGGAAGGCAATGGAAGAAAAGAGAATTACCAAGGGCCTTGACAATATATCAGCTTCTTCCCGAGTTAACACTTTTGTTATTTTTTTTATTAATAGTAAAGGGTTTCCAAAGGTTGATTCGTCAGGAAATATACCGTCGGACACCCAGAACGCAATATTAAGATGTTTTCGCTCTGTCCAGTGAATTGCTCTAAGCCCAATTATCCGTCCGTAAAACGAAGTACCTTTTCCTAATGTTTTTTCAGCTAAAAAATTAAAAACGTTATTATAGCACAGAGTGCTCCAAAACAACATATAGCGTTGATAAAGAGATTGTAGTTGCAAAGCTGACGTCTTGTATTGTTCCGTGTTTAAATTGTATTTTGCAAAAGTATCTGCTTGGCAGAGTGCTTCATGAAAGTAGAATACCAATAAATTTTCCAGTAACATTGACCATCTCAGTAAAACATCTCTCTCTTTTCTATCTTTCTTTTGTACTAGCCGATGACCAATTGATTTACCAAGAAAATCTTTACAAGCCATTGCCTCATCAATGGTATACACAGCAGCAACGAAATCGGCTATTTCGGTGAATGATACAACAAATAACTCCATTGCAGGCAAAAACTGCAAGCCATAACGGTTTCTGTCCAGCAACACCGGCACAGCCTTTTCTATTTTGTTCTGAAAAAAATTGTCAAGCACAGGAGAACAAGAGATAAAATAGAGAATATTTTCCAAACATCTACCTTCCTGCACATTATATTCTCCCTCTTGAATAGACAGGAAATATTTATCAAAAAATTCATGGAGTGCATCGCGTGTAGCCTCTACTTTTCCCTCCCGGTCCTCAGAAAAAAAATACTGTTGAACCAGACCGAAACCCTTGTTTCCTGAATCCCTTTCTTCACGCTCATTCAATCGATCAGCTCTGGCAATATATTCTACACATTCCCTTGTCCAATACCCCA
The DNA here is from genome assembly GCA_004028505.1 of Candidatus Electrothrix aarhusensis. Taxonomy (GTDB): domain Bacteria; phylum Desulfobacterota; class Desulfobulbia; order Desulfobulbales; family Desulfobulbaceae; genus Electrothrix; species Electrothrix aarhusensis. The sequence goes on along the minus strand of MTKO01000064.1, from coordinate 47,168 downwards.
GATCCGAATCCTTAATTCCGTATTCCTCAGAATCCAGCATGTTCATCACGAGAATATGGAAATACTCGTCCTCCCCACTATCCTCTTCCACCTCCTTCTGCAAATTCCGAAGAATATCTGTGGTAGCCGCCTTATTGAGGCTGAAAAACAGCAACAGAGTCTCACTCCACTTGGGAAATAATGCCCCGGTCAATCGCCCCAGGATTTCCTCTTTCAGGATCTCTGCGGCCTGGAAGAAATTCTCAATAACCAGCCGATAGATATAACGAGCTGTCAGATACTCCTGAAAACTAAGATGGGAGAACTGGACTCGCTCTTCCTCCGGTTCATGGAGAAGACCAGTTCTAGTCAGATAAAAACTGAGCAAGGACTCCGCATGTTCCTCTTTAATGGTCTGCCAGCCCTCCTTCCTTTCCTGGATAACGGTCGTGATGAGTTCAAGCAATTCCTGACGACTCACTACAATAACGGCGTCGTCATCCTTCTCATGTTCCTTCTTGTGATTTTTCTTCTTATCTTTATCCTGCCCCTTGGCCTCAGCGCATTGTAGCTTATAGGCGATCCCTTCCAGCAGCTTGATCTTGTCCTCAAAGGTCCACTCGTCATAATGCTCATCTGGATACAGTTCCTTATGGAGACGGCGGGTAATATCAATATGCTCAATATAGGCATCTACCATATATTCATAGGCCTTGGCCCTAGAATGGGGCAGCTTGCCCTTGGTGGTGTGAATATGGGCCATCATGGTCAGGAAGACAGGGCGTCGCTTGAGCACGGACAGGCTTTTGATCTTTTCAATAGAGTCTCGAAATTCCACTGCCTTCTTTTGCACGATCTTCGGATTTTCTTCCCGCAGGGCAAACCATTTTTGGCAGAATTCGCCGGTCTGCTTCTTATTAAAGGAATCTACATGATAGAGAGTCGGGAGTTTATATTGTAATTTCTTTTCCTTTTCGCCAAAATATTCGGTGAAAGGGACTCGTTCTAACCCTGCTGGACGGCTGGTAACCAACAGATAGTTATCCTCGTGAAAAGTCATAAAATGGTTTATGACAAACCTCCTGATCCGGATACGGTTTTTCCACCCCCCAACCTCATCCACACCATCCAAGATAATGAAACACCAGCCCTGTCGAAGATAAAACTCTATGTGTTCTCTGGAAACCTCATAATCCAAGGTTCGGCTCTGCGATGCAACAAACTGATCCAGCAAAATTTCAGGAGAGGAGATGCTGCTCAGTTGGTAATCACGCAGTTTAAAATACAGAGGAATTCTTCGACCGCATTGCTTGGTGAAGCTGGTCAAGGCCTTGGCGGTCAACAGGTTGATGATCATGCGGGAGACCGTGGTCTTCCCGCTGCCCGGCCTCCCTGAAAGAACAATATGTCGATGTTGCATGAAAATATTGATAAGCGAAGAAGTGCCTTCCTCATCTTCCCAGTCCCTGCTCTCGCTCAACTCTTTGCTGCTAAACCTGATCGGGACAAAGATATCCCGAAGCGATATTTTTTTATCCTCGCCCAGGTCCATGAGGCCGAGCGCTTCATGGAAGCTGTAGACCTCGTGCAGTTTCTCCTGATACGTTTGCCGGAATTCGCGCTGAGCAACAGTTTCACGAAAGGAGGGGGTGATATCGTTATGCATGGTCAATAACTCCGAGATACCGGTTCAATGTTTCCTGGTCATAGTCCGCGATTGTATTGCGGTAAGATTCTACAAAAATCGTTTTGAAATAATCCAGGGATTCATAGCGCGGTGAAATATCCTTCATATACTCAAGATCTTCTTTGCTCAACCTGCCTTCCGGTACCAGTTCTTCTGTTTCATCGTCGCTGGCAGGAACAGTAGATTCTATAATCGGGTTGCGCAGATATTCGTAAAACAACCGTTCAACATTCTGATCCGGCGGGTTGCTCTGACAGACATTGCTCAGGGCCGCGATATAATCAGGATGACGTTCCAACACCGTAAAGACGGGTTCGCAGTAGATGCGCAGGTAGTGAAACAGGGCCGCTATTTCAATCCTTAACTGAGGCTGATCAGCTCTATCATCCGTTGAAAGGTTCAATAACTCCCAGTACGACCTGAAGGAGTTGAGAAAATTTTTTACCTTGCGTGGATTTTTCTCCAAAATACCGTTGAGCAACCGGGTTAGTCCGTCAGTATACACGTCAGGAAAATAGTCGCCGACAATTTCTCGAATCAAGGCGGGATATTTTTTACTCAAAGGGATACGAATAATACTCTGAAAGAGTTTATCCAGATAATCTTTGTGGATCTGATGATGCTCCAGAGCCCGCAGGACATTCACCTGGTCCATACCGAAAACGAAAACACAGTTGGAGGTGGCGAGATAGAGTTTGATCCCTTCGATGAGCTTGATGGTGTTTGTGTCAGTGCAACGATCCAGATCATCAATATAGACAACCAGGGTTTTCTGCTCGCCGTCTTTGCCGCCTAAGAGTTTTTCGATGGCCTTTTCAAAAAGGAGTCGGAATCGCTGAGAAGAGCTCTTAACGGCAAATTGCTTTGCTTCGTATTTTTCACCGTACTGTTCAAGTTTTCCCGGATCGACCTTCGCAGTGGTCAGCTTATTAATGATACTGCTCAGGATATCAAGTCCTCCCCGTACACTCACGTCCGCAAGTTTTTTAGCTTCTTCTCCAACTTGCGAAAAAAGATCAAAGTTTTCTCTGATTTCATGGAGCAATCCGATAATCGGATCGTTATCAAACTGATGCTGCCAGGGATTAAACCAGACCGCTCTCATTTTTGTGTTATTCCCCCTGAATTCCGTAATTCGTTCTATAGTTCTCGGATCAAGGTGCTCTTCGACAGGATCTTCTGATAACGGCAGTAGGACAGAAGATATCCTTCCGCCGGTTCTGAAAAACAACTGTCGCATTATACTGGTTTTACCGGTTCCCCAACCACCATAAATACCTATTGAAAAGGGCGGTTGGGCTTTCTCTATTAACCCGAGGAGCTGTTGAATAAAAGGCCCATACCCCAGGGTATCGACCAAGGTCCATTCATCGTTGCTGTAGCGGCTCAATTTGGCACCTCCGGTTGCATATGGTTATCCATAAGAGAAAAGGAAAGAATTTATCTTCTGCGAGGCGAAGACAGGCAGTGAGTTTACGACCCGTGATTGGCACTGACTTGTTACGTACTCTATTTTATCGAAAAATTACCCTGAACAAGTGCCAATGTCAACATGTCAACAAAGCCGCTGTACTGAATCCTCCTACAAAACCGACCAAGGCTTAGGCATAAAAATATGCCGATAAATCCCCAAAGCATAGCGATCCGTCATGCCGGCGATAAAGTCACACACCTGACGATGCAACTGCTTCCTCGCCTTGTCCCCCCGCACCGGAGGGCGCTCAACAAAGGGATGTTCTGTATTATCAGAAAATTCATGTTCCAAAAAAAAGCTGTACAACTCGTTGATGATCTTCTGGGCCTTCTCAAACTCATTATGCACACGCTCATTGCGGTACACCTTATTATAGAGAAAACTGCGCAGATCCTTGATCACCTCCTGCATCATCGGGCTCAAGTGAAGGCGTCCGTCATCAAGCCGCAGGGTTTCCGTAATCAGATCACGGACCATAGTGTCAACCCGCATAGAGGGCCTGTCGCCGACCACCTCGCGTAGGTGTTTCGGCAAATCGCTTTCCCGGATCATCCCGGCCCGTAAGGCATCATCCATATCATGATTCAGATAGGCGATGATATCCGCCACCCGCACAGCCTGACCCTCCAGCGTGGCGGGCAACTCCTTGCTGTCTTCCGGCAGAATATCCCGATACCCCTTGGAATGCTTAACAATCCCGTTCCTGACCTCCCAGGTCAGGTTCAATCCTTTGCCGTTTTTCTCGATAAAATCAACCACCCGCAAGCTCTGGATATAATGTTTAAACCCTCCAGGATGTAACTTATTCAGACTGTATTCCCCGGCATGGCCAAAGGTGTATGCCCAAGATCATGGCCCAAGGCGATAGCTCGGTCAGGTATTCGTTCAGTTGCAAACAGGTAGCAATGGTTCGAGCTATCTGGGAAACCTCCAGGACATGGGTAAGCCGGGTACGATAATGATCGCCGGTGGGAGAAAGAAAGACCTGGGTCTTATGCTTCAGGCGACGAAAGGTTTTGGAGTGAAGAATACGATCTCGATCTCTTTGAAAAACTGTGCGCAGATCGCAGTCATCAGGTTCTTGACGGAAACGACCTCGTGACTGTGTACTCAGGCAGGCATAGGGAGAGAGTATGATTTTTTCCTGCTCTTCCTGTTGACGACGAATATTCACGGTAGACCTTGGCTGAAGGATGATTTTTTTGAAAAAACGTGCCGGAGTTGTAGCAATACCTTCGTATGAGGACAAGTGTTTTTTATCGTAAGAAAGTTCATTATCCATCAACAGGTTGACGTTGCCCATTCCCTGTGGTAATGACCTGTATTCAAATTTCAGCGTAATGTATCAAAAAATAGAGCAGTAAGAACTCCTCATATAGGAGAAAACTGATCCACCCAATATTTTTGATTTTCCGGTCCAGCCGGTAAAAGGAGCCCCTCCATGCGAACGGATATTCTGCATATCGGTGCAGGTGAACTAACCTATGAAATTCGCAACATAGTCAATGTCGGTAACAAGTTGCAAGCACTCGGTCTCAATGTAAACTGGGAGAACATCGGCGATCCTGTGGCAAAGGGAGAGCAGATACCAACCTGGATGAAAGACATTGTTGCCGCCGCAGTGCAGCAGGATGCAACCTACGGCTATTCACCGACCAAGGGGATGCTGGCGACCCGGCAGTTTCTCGCGGAAGAGACCAATGCCTTGGGCGGAGCACAGATCACGCCGGAAGATATTATCTTCTTTAACGGGCTTGGTGATGCTATTTCCAAGATCTTCGGCTTTCTCCGGAGGACGGCCAGGGTTCTTGTGCCCACTCCCAGCTACACCACTCACTCCTCTGCTGAAGCAGCCCATGCCGGGGATCGTCCACTGACCTATGTCCTTGATCCGACAAACCATTGGTATCCAGATCTAACGGATATTGAAAATCATATCCGCTATAATCCGACAGTGGCAGGCATTCTGATCATCAACCCGGATAATCCCACAGGTGCGGTGTACCCGGAGGAGATCCTGCGGAATATTGTGGCCCTGGCAGAGAAATATGACCTCTTCATCGTCTGTGACGAGGTGTACCAAAACATGGTCTATAACGGCACCAAAGCTGTTCCTCTTGCCACTCTGATCGGGGACAAGGTTCCTGCGGTCTGCATGCGCGGAGTTTCTAAGGAAATGCCTTGGCCCGGTGGACGCTGCGGCTGGATTGAGGTCTATAACGGCCACCGTGACCCCATGTTTGAGAAGTACATCAACTCCATTCTCAATGCCAAGATGATGGAGGTTTGCTCCACCACCCTGCCCCAGGTGGTCCTGCCTCAGGTGGTCAAGCATCCTAAATACCAAAGCTATTTGGACGAGCGGGTACGGCGTTATGAAAGACACTCCAATATTGCCTATGATATCTTGAAAGAAGTTGACGGGATTGTGGTCAACAAAACCAACGGGGCCTTTTATATGAGTGTCGCCTTTGCGGAAGGGGTACTCAATAATCAGCAGACCCTGCCCATTGAAATTGAGCAGGTTCGGAACACCGTGGAAAAAATAGTCAGCGGGCCAGACGTATCTTTGGATAAGCGCTTTGTCTATTACCTGCTGGGTTCTTCAGGCGTCTGTGTGGTGCCGCTTTCCTCTTTTGCCACCAGCATGCAGGGCTTCCGTATTACCTTGCTGGAGCGGGACGAGGAAATTTTTACTCAGATCTTCCATACCATTGCTGCGGCGATTAAGGATTACCGGGCTTCTGCTTGATTGCACACAGTTATAGTAGGGGCAGACCCCTGTGTCTGCCCTACAATATGACGATGTATATGACGATGTTCGTCAAGGGCACGGCACGCCGTTCCCCTACAGGCCAAGCACCGTTGCCGCCTGCGCAGCAATCCGATCATAATCATCACGGACAAACCAGTTCAGCTCCTGATTCTTCCTGAACCAGGTCATCTGCCGCTTCGCATACCTTCGGGTATCCCGGATCAGATATTCCAACATCTCCGCCTTATTCCATTCTCCGGAAAGCAAGTTATTGACATGCTTATAGCCGATAGACTGCATGGAAGGTAAATCCGGTGCATAACCCATGCCCCGTAACTGCTCCACCTCCTCAATCATCCCCTGCTCTAACATAAGTTGACTGCGCTGGGCAATTCGCTGATAGAGCCTTTCACGTTCGCAATCCAAGGCGACCTGGAAGACCCGAGTAAAACGGCTCCCCTGCCCTCCTGCTTTTTGTTGTTGCTGCTGCTCCTGTTGCTCGGCAATAAGCTCAGTCCAGGTTCTGCCAGAGACGAGATAGATCTCCAGCCCGCGTAGCAAGCGCTGAGTGTCATTGGCATGAACCCGTGCCCCGGTAGCCGGGTCAATCCGACAGAGCTCCGCATGGAGTGCCTCCCGTCCCTCCTGCTCAAGACGTTCACGCAGTTGCACCCGTACGCCTTCATCCGTGGGCAAGGCGTCAAATAACCCCTCAAAAAGAGCCTTGAGATAGAGTCCCGTGCCGCCGGTCAACAAGACGGTTCGATTGCGGGAGGCGATATCCTTTATTGCAGCCAAGGCATCGTTGACAAAGCGGGCCGCATCGTACTGTTCGTCCGGGTTGATAATGTCGATAAGATGATGAGGAACAGAGGCCTGCTCTTCTAGGCTTGGCTTGGCCGTACCAACATCCATGTGACGATAGACCTGCATGGAGTCCATGCTGACGATCTCGCAGTCAAAGCGTTGAACAAGGCGCAGCGAGAGGGCCGTTTTTCCCACAGCGGTAGGGCCGACGAGGACTATGATCGGACAATCAATGGTTGCCTGGGGGTTTGTCAAAGGGGCTGTCAGGGGTTGTGCTGTTGGAGAATGTTTCACGGTGTTGTCTCAAAGGGGGCAAAGCAGAGAAGCGGGGTTAAACGCGCGGTCGTTTTCGGGCCGATACCATGAATACGGCGAAGATCTTCCGGCCCATTGATAGGTCCCTGCCCTTCCCGAAAGGTGATGATCCGTTCTGCCAATTTTGGACCAATTCCTGGTAGCAGCATCAAGCTCTTCTGGTCAGCCTGATTAATTGGCAGGGGGAGGTTGAAGAGCTGGGTCAATTCTGGCGGAGCTGTCCCGCAAGGGAGATCCGGGGTTATTGCAAGCATATCAAGAGGAAGATCGTTCAGCGCGTCCTGATTCGCCTGTTCTCGGGGAATACGAACCACTTCTCGAACCACCTCTGCCTTGCCCTCATAGGAAGGAGAGGCAGCAGGGGCAAGATAATACAGAGAGGTTTGGAGCTCCGGCTCTGGAGAGGACCAGCTGACGGCCAGAATAATTGCTCCCAAAATCAGGAGAACAGGAACACGAAGATCCCGTTCTGTGCTGTCTTTCTCCAAAAAATAAATTCCCCGTTTTCGGTACATGTTGTAGGGGCAGGCCCCTGTGCCTGCCCGGTAAGAAAGGGCGAACACAGGGGTTCGCCCCTACGGGGTCCGGCATAATGGACAAAATTCTACTGATCAATATATCCCCGAAGCATATGAATGGATTCGGCTGAATCCCATTCCGCAGGCCCTTTCACCGCTTCCCGAATAATCCCTTCCTTATCCAGGATAAAGGTCTCAGGCACCCCGGTGAGTCCGTAGTTCATGCCCACCTGATTGCCCTCATCCACGAGGATCGGCAGGGTGATATCAAGCTTTTTCACAAAATCTTTCGCATTGCCAGCTTCATCACTGTACAGGATAGCTAGCATCTTGAACTGATCTTTTGGCAGGGTGTCGTATAAGTTCTGCATAGAAGGCATTTCACTGATGCAGGGAGGACACCAAGTGGCCCAGAAATTGAGAAAGACCACCTGCCCCTTGAGCTCGGAAAGGGTCCATGTCCTGCCCTCTATATCCACCAAGGTGAAATCCGGGGCCGGATTACCCTTCACCGGAGGTCCATAGGGTTGCATGGTTATCACCCGTGGTGTCGGCTCCTCGGACATCTTCCGCTGCTGTTCTTCCTCTTGTCCGCAGGATGAGAGAATGAGAGAAAAGCAGAGCAGCAGGATAAAAGAAAAAATTTTATTCATCGGTGTATAAATCATTCTTTTTCCTGAGTATCCTTCATCAGCTTATAATTAACCGCATCCTCAAGAGCCTGCCAGCTGGCCTCGATAATATTGAAGGAAACACCGACGGTGCTCCACTGGGTCTCGGCATCCCTGCTGTCCACCAGCACCCGGACCTTGGCCCCGGTACCGTACTGACCGGAAAGCACCCGTACCTTGTAATCGATCAGCTCCATCTCCGCCAGCCGGGGATAAAAGCGGATCAAAGCCTTGCGCATGGACTTGTCCAAGGCATTGACCGGGCCGTCGCCCAGAGAGGCCGTATGCTCTTCCTGACCGTCCACGGAAAGACGGATCGTGGCTTCGGTAAGGGAGGCCGCATCCATCCGGTACTTATTGTTCATCACCCGAAAGCCTTCCAGAGTGAAGAAACGCGTTTTGATACCCATAGCTCGCCGCATGAGTAGCTCAAAACTGGCCTCAGCCCCTTCATATTGAAAGCCCTGATTCTCCAATTCCTTCAGCTCATGCACAATCTTAGCCATAGCCGGATCATCAGCCTTGAGATTAAGGCCGTACTTGACCGCCTTGTGCATGACATTGGACTTCCCGGCCTGATCAGAGATCAGGATACGGCGGATATTGCCCACCTTTTCCGGTACAATATGCTCATAGGTCATGGGATTGCGCTGAACCGCGCTGACATGAATACCGCCCTTATGAGCAAAAGCAGATTCACCCACATAGGGTTGATAGCGGTTATGGGGCAGGTTAGCCAGCTCATTGATCAGGCGGGAGGTGGAATAGAGCTTATCAATATGCTTGCCCACCTCGGCCTCATGACCCATCTTGCAGATCACCGCCGGGATGATTGAGGTCAGGTTGCCGTTGCCGCAGCGTTCGCCGTAACCGTTGATGGTGCCCTGGACCTGGGTACATCCCAAGGAGACCCCGAGCAGAGCATTGGCCACTGCGGTCTCTGAGTCATTATGGGGATGGATACCAATCCGGGCGGTACTGCCCTGCTCTTCCAGGAACTGCTTGACCCGCTCGATGATCGGCGGGATCTCATGCGGCAAGGTGCCGCCGTTGGTATCGCAGAGAGCCAAGGTTTCGGCCCCGCCCTTGATGGCCTGACCCAAGGTGGCCAGACAGTATTCCCGATTATTCTTAAAGCCGTCAAAGAAATGCTCGGCATCGTAGATCAGATGCTTGACATGGGGGCGCAAAAAGGCCAGCGAATCCTCAATGATCAGCAGGTTGTCTGCCAATTCGATACGTAGGGCATCATGGACATGGATATCCCAGCTCTTGCCGAAGATGGTGATGGCCGGTGTCTCGGCTGCCAGCAGGGCCTGGAGATTGGGGTCTTTATCCGCAGGGTTCTGAAAATGGCGGGTCGCGCCGAAAGCACTGAGATGGGCATGGTTGAGTTCCACGCCTTTCATTTTTTCAAAATATTCCACAGACTGCGGATTGGAACCGGGCCAGCCGCCTTCGATAAAATCCATGCCCAGCTTGTCCAGCTGCTTAGTAATTTTGATTTTATCATCAACTGACAGGTTGAAATTCTCGGCCTGGGTTCCGTCTCGGAGGGTGGTATCGTAAAATTCTATGTTCATATTGGGTATCCCTTTCTTTAACAGGTCTATTTACTCGATGAGAGAGAAAGGTATCATAAACAGATAGACAGAGGAATGCAATTCTTTCAGTATGCCAGGGGTTGTTCTATCCGACTGGAGGAGGAAATTTATGGTATGGCTGGAGCGCAATCTTTCCTTTATCAACTCAATCAAGGTGTAACTCCGAACGCAAAGCGGCAAGAAAGGCCCTTACCCGCTTATGTTTATACACCCGGCTCAAGGTATGGATATCTTCTCGACTCATATCGCTCAAAAAATCCAACTCAATCCGCAGGCCTTCCGAGAGCCAATCCAGCCCGTTCCAAGGAACTTTACGGAGACACACTAAATCCATGAGGGCTCTGCACGGACGGGCGATGAGAACGGTTTGCCCGCTGACCCGCACCCTGTCCACCAATTCCAAAAAACAGCCCGGCTGCACAGCCAAGGGGTGGAAGCTGTACGCTCCCAACTGATCGTGTTGATATTTTCGTGATTTCCTGCCCGGAACTGCGCTGCTAACAGTGAAAACCTGTTCTGGAATCCAGCCGTGATAGGCCAAGGCAGTTTCAAAGGAAATATAGCTTGTCGGGGCAAGGGCCTGAGCCGCAGCAAAAGGATGGCAGGGGGTGGAGCGGAATCGGTCGGCTAGGATATAGAGGCCTCTTTGCAACTGCACCAGCTCACCGCTCTTCATGGCCCGATGGACTAAGCTGTAGCGTCGTGCCGGGCTTCCGGTAATGAGGCGGTCAAGCTGGGTGGCCCGGACAAAACGGTCTGCATATCCTTGCTGGATCAGCATTTCTGTCACTTTATTCATGACAGTAAAGATACCTCATACTTTCATAAAATGCAAGGATGGGGTATTTCTTGAGTAACGATCGGTAGTATCGCACGAGTACGACAGAGGCCAACGCGGCATACTATCCATTGATATACAAGCATTTCTTTGGTATAGACTGAAGAGTCAATTCCTTTTCGCGGCCTTGATTGCTGCTTTCCTTCTGCCGATAAAAAGATACGAAAATGGTGTCAAACGATATAGAAGTGATCAGTGAAATAGAAGAAACTTTGAAGGTTCAACTAAGCAGGGTCGAAGAAATAGAATTCACATTTATCCCCTGTTATGTAACTGATGAAAAAAAACGGGTCATATCGCTAAGTCTCTCCAACTCTGGCCCCAACAAGAAAAGCAAGGGCTTTTCCTTACTCAAAAGTTTATCAAAATTACAAATTCTCTATTTACATGCTACTAATCTCAAAGATTATTCTTTCCTTAAGGACTTGAAAAATATCCAAGTAATTGATTTAAGTGACAACAATCTCAAGGAATGTTCTTTTCTGAAAAATCTAAATCAGCTAACAGTCCTTGATTTATGTAACAATCAAATCAAGGACATTTCGTTTCTCAAGAACCTCAAGCAGCTATACTTTCTTGATTTAAGTAACAATAACCTCAGAAATATCTCCGCCCTTCAAGGGCTTTATAAACTGAGAGAAATTAATTTAAAAAAAAACCAAATTAAGGAAATCTCTGTCTTTAGAAAATTCATATCTCTAAACAGATTAAGCTTAGAGAACAATCGCATTACTAAACTCCCCGATTGGATAACGGAATTACCCCCTGAAACCATATACGACAGATATGATAGCAATCCTGATGGGAAAGGTATCCATGTCTTCAACAACCCCTTGACTAATCCTCCACCCGAAATCATCGACCAAGGCCGTGAAGCCATGCGGGCCTATTTCCGCTCCTTCAAAAAGGAAAACGGAGTCAGGCTGCACGAGGCCAAGGTGTTATTGGTCGGTGAAGGTATGGCAGGTAAAACTTCGCTTCTCAAACGCCTTCAGGGCTTGAATTTTGACAAAAAAGAATCCCAAACCCACGGTATTAATGTCCTCTCTCTTTTAGGCCGCGATCTACCAGGCTTTGTCAAGCCTGCTGAAGACAGCCGTCTCCATATCTGGGACTTCGGCGGCCAGGAGATCATGCACGCCTCCCACCGCTTCTTTATGAGCAACCGCTCTCTCTACATCTTGGTACTGGACAGCCGCACAGACAGCAAGAAATTTCACTGGCTCCGTCATATCGAGAAGTACGGCGACAAATCGCCGCTCATCGTAGCCATGAACAAAATTGATATCAATCCCTCCTATAATGTCGAACAAAAGAGCATTAATGCCAGCTTCCCCTGGATAGAAAACCGCTTCTTCCGTATCTCTTGCAAAAGCAAAGTGGGACTGCCTGAAATCATTCGCAGCATTGCCGTCTCTGTCCCGGCAACACCGCTCTACGGCATGGAAATCAGTAAATCCTGGCTAGAAATAAGAACGGAACTGGAAGCAGCCACCGAAGCGAAGAACTATATCAACCGAGACCAGTTCATCACCATCTGCCAGAAATACGGAGTGGAGGATGAAGTAAGCCGGACGACTCTCCTCAAGCTGCTCAATGATCTGGGCACGGTCCTTTTTTTCGAAAATTTGCCCCTGACGGATATCTATGTCCTTGATCCGCATTGGGTGACTGTGGGAGTGTACAAGATCATCAATTCGGAAAAGACCAAGGACGGTATTCTCCATGAGATCGACCTGGACTTCATCCTGAACGAAGAGAAAATACGCTGTGACGAGTATGATCCGGCCAAGGAAAAAACCTTTACCTACACACGCTCTGAGCTGCGCTACCTTGTCGAGATTATGCAAGAGTTCAAGCTCTGCTATCTCTACAGCGCAACAGAGCATCTCTACATCCTGCCCAATCAGCTGCCCAAGGAGCCGGAACAGGAACCGAAGCTGCAAGGAGAAAATTCGCTCCGCTTTATCATGGAATACGACTTCCTGCCCTCCTCGCTCTTTTCCCGCCTCATGGTTCGCCTGAAAGAAGACATTCAGGACCGACAGCAGCAATGGCGCTATGGGATGTTCCTGGAAAACAATGACCTCGGCGTACAGACCATCATCAGAATGGATGAGCAGACGAACCGGATTATGATTACCATTAAAGGTGGGCTGCATAACAAACGGCAGTATCTCTCTATCATCCGGCACAGTATCGCAGGGCTGGGTTTTCAGGAACTGGTACCGAAAGAGCTAGTACCTCTGCCCGGATATCAAAACGCCTTTGCTGATTACAAGGCACTGCTCGGTTATGAGCGGGCAGGAAAAAACGAGTATTTTGACGGAATATTAAGCGAGACGTTTTCTGTTTCAGAATTACTGGACAGTGTTGTCAGCAAAGAAGAACGAACCAAGGAGGAACGCATTATGGTGGAAACGAAAATTGACATTCACGACGTCGGCAATCCACAGGTACATCAGAACGTGAATCAATCAAATACGCAGACGAACACCCAGAATCAGTCTGTTGACCTGCACAACCAATTCAAAGAAGCGCAAGGGCTGTTCCGTAACCTGAAAGACGACATCCTGGAAGAGGCGGATATTGAAATCGAGGATGAAAAAGAAAAAAAGCGGGTAGCAAACGAGCTGAACAAGGCAGAAAAGGCCCTGACCGAGGCCGAAGAGGCGGCAGCCCAAGGCAAAGAACCAGACGCAGCCACCAAGAGTCGTTTAGAGGGGTTCTTCAACAGCCTTGCGGATAAAAGCTCCCGACTTGGCAAGGCCTTGGAGTTTGTTGACCAGAACACCCAGAAGGTGCAGAAGCTCGCCCGAACCTACAACAGCATCGCAGGCAATGTCGGCCTGCCCACGGTGCCGCCGCTTCTGCTGGGGAAGGAGCGAGAATAAAGAATCGGTTTATTATCGAATGGGACGTTCAGGGCGACCACAAGGATCGCCCCTACCCTACTCAAACCCCTGAAAGGTCCGCATGAACCTCCGGTCGATCCAATCCTTGACCAAAAAGGAGAGCCGCCCATTGAGAACGATAGACCATTTCTTGAGAATCCCTGTGCCGTCGCCGAGATTAAAGATAAGCAGATACTTCCCGCCCGGTTGAAACGGGAGCATTCGCTCTCCGGTCAGGGAGGCCATCAGATTATGCTTGAGAATCGGGTTCTGACGAACAGCATAGACCCCTACCTTATCCAGCGGTCTGTCCTGAAAATCAATACAATCACCGCCGCCGAAGATGTGTTCATATTTAGTGCTTTGGAGATAGTGATTCACGAGCATACCGCCCTGAGGGCCTGTGGGAATGCCTGAATCCCCAATCAACCTATTCGGCCTGACCCCCACCGCAATAAAAATGAGGTCAAATTGGTGTTGTGCGCCCTCGGCATCGGTTATTAGTCCGCTCTGTATCTTTTGCACCCGGCTGCTGTTGATGACCTTGATGGATCGGGCAGCAAGAGAGGCTGAAGCCCGACGACGAACCCCTGCCGGATGATGGGGCAGGAGCGAACGACCGGCAAAGACAGTGATAGCCGGTTGTTGCATGCCGGGTTCCTGGCCGAGTCGCCAAATATTACCGGCTACTTCAACGGCTGAGGGGCCGCCTCCCACCACCGCTATCCTGATTTTCTCTTTGGCACCCAGTTCGAGAATCCGCTGTTTTGCCCGGTAAAGTCCTTCAATGGGTTTAACCGGAAAAATATCGTCCTGCGGCCCCTCTACCAATTCGTCCGGGACTTGACTGCCGAGATTACAGGAAAGCACATCGTAGGGAAGCACCTCACCTGAGCTGAGGCTGACGGTTCGCTCAACAGGGTGGATGCCGATCACCTTGGCCTGTTTAAACAGACCTCCTTTTTTTTCCACCAGATGACGGGTGGCAAAACGAATGTCCTCGGGGCGATAGGTGCCACCCAACATACCCGGCCCCATGCCGGAATAATAATGATGGGTGTCCGGCCCTATCACGGTGACCTCAAATCCCTTTTTGACAAATTCATCCAAATGGGCCAAGGTCAGCATATGGGCATGGCCACCACCAGCAATCACTAATTTTTTACTCATGGCATATCCTCGTTCAACGCCTTACTCTTGCTTATGCTCTGCTCATGCAGTTTCGTCCAACAAATCGCCGAGCAGTTTTAAGTGCGTGCGCTCTTCCTCGGCAATACGACGAAGTGCCTGCTTCGTGGCCTCCTGGGAGCAGTTGTCAGCAGCCCTGAGATAAAGGTCAAGGGCCTGCGCCTCAATCCCCATAGCCAGAGAAATAACCTCACTAGCAACCTCAAGATCTGTCGGGTAGAGGGCAAGGTACTCCTCGGTTGTCAAGCCGCCTTCCATTGCCTCCACCACTGCGTTCCTCTCAAACGCTTCACGGCTCAAGGCGTCAGCACTGATTGCCTGGTACTCGGCAAAGAGCCTGTCCTGATGTTTTTTCTCGACCATGCTGAGCTTGCTGAACAGGGCCTTGACTTCTTTCAGCTTGACCCGCTCCTCCATTGAAATATAGAAATCCTGAAGTCCGATTTCCAAGGCATAAGCGATGAAAAGAACCTCTTCAATTTTCTCTTTGCCGGTGAATAGAGCCATGCCGGTGTCCTCGGAGCCAAAGGCCGTGTCACTGTTCCAGGCCTTGATTCCACCGGACATATTAATAACCTCGGAGAACCCTTTTCCTGCGAGCATCTGCGCAGCAACCCGGCTGCGCCCTCCGATAGCTCAGTAAACAAAGGTGGGCTTTGTCGGATCAAGCTCGCTGCTCCGCTCAGCCAGTTCCGCCACCGGTATAAGCTTGGCTCCGGGGATATGTCCGCTTTTATATTCACCAGGCTGGCGTACGTCAATAATATTATAGTCCTCAATGGATAGGTCGTTCAGCTGCTTTCTTGTTTCCGGCGCACTCAGTGATTTCACCGGGGTGAGAAACTGTTTCCAGCGCATATTTCTACTCTCTTTCTGTTGAGATGGATGGATGTACAGCGAGATTCATTTCGGGTAGCCACTGTATCGTGGGTAGAGCTACTCTCTCGTTGCGACCGGATGGATAACTATCTTGCATAACTTCCAAAATATCACAAAAAAACAACTTAGATCGGTGACGCGAGCTTGTCAAGAAAAAATTGTGGCCACTCTGGTCGGAGTCGGCTTAGACTTGCAAATTTATGGAGAGCTCTCTAGGATATTTCTATATACTCTTTTTATAATCGATTATCTTGCGGCAATCTCTCACCGGATCCAGCCGTAGAACCTTTGCAGCGAGGATAGCATGAATATTAACATGGATATACAACAAAAGTTTTTATTATTATTTCCCATTCTGATGGGGCTGCTTGTGTCGGTACCCGGACAGACACGGGCGGCAACTCTCATCGTAGACGCAGACAACACCTGCACTTTGACTGATGCTATTACAGCAGCCAATGATGATGTGGCCACAGGCGGCTGCTCTGCCGGTGTCAGTGGTGCCGATATCATCATTTTGAAGACAGATGTCAGTCTTACAGACGCGCTGCCCACAATTACCACTTCTATTACTCTTGAAGGCAGCGGGTATACCATTGACGGCAATAATATTGTAGAAAATGTGCTCCATATAACAGCCACCGGCAACCTCATTCTGAACGAAACCACGGTTACCGGCGGAAATGCGGTAGGTCTTAGCGGACCTGACGACTCTAGCGGGTCTGGTGGAGGCATCTACAATGAGGGTATTATTAAACTCAACAGCTGTACGATCAGCCACAACTCAGCCAAAGCTGATGGCGGTGGCATTGACAACAGCGGTACACTGAGCCTGAACAACTCTACAATCAGTAACAACTCAGCAGCATATGGCGGAGGACTTAATAATAGCTTATTAGGCAATGCAATCGTTAACAGCACTACGATCAGCGACAACTCATCCACAGTTGATGGTGGAGGAATTGGGAATAACGGTATACTAACCCTGAATAATTCCACAATCAGTCACAACTCGGCTGATACGAAAGGCGGGGGCATTGACATCTGGAAGAACGAGAGCACTGTTACGTTGAAAAATTCCATTGTCAGTGGAAATACCGCTGTTGGCAACGGCTGTGAAATTTATCTCGAAGAGGGCATCATCAATGCAGACAATTATAATCTCTTCGGTCACAGTGGCCAGACCGATGGTGAAGCATTTTATCAATTTACACCCGGTAGTCGCGATATCACAGCCACTAGCGATGGTACGCTGCCCACTGCACTGGCCAATATTCTGGAAACAACCTTGGCAAATAACGGCGGCCCCACCAAAACCCATGCCTTGGTTCCGGGCAGCCCGGCTATTGATCTTGACACGGCTTGCAACACCGGTCTGAGCACAGACCAGCGCGGTGCTCGCCGCCCAGTGGAAAAAGGCTGTGATGCAGGTGCCTTTGAATTCAGCAACGGCAAGGCCTTTCTTCAGGCAATCTATTTTCTATTGCTTAAGGATTGAGAGCTTAACCTCCTTGAACAAACCAGCCCTCGGGCCACCGATCTGCTTTACAAGCAGTACTTGGCGATCGACCGAGGGCGTTTTCTCTCCTTTTGTTCTGACAGAGATCAAAGACGGGCAATGGCAACCCATTGCTGCCGCCCATTACCAAGGGGCGGATAACCTGCTCTGCTCGGTGTCCGTTTGTGCCAGTTGGTTATAGAAGCCGGTGTTTTACCCTTTCTACCATGTCCGTGGAAGAGCTCATAATGGAGCACTTGACCTGATTCGCTCCTATGTACCTTGACCACCACCCCAAGATGATCAATGCCTTTTTGCGGCACCAGCAAGTCGTTAATAGAGAAATCCTTGTACACTGAACCGTTTTTTCCAAAAAACAGCACAGCTCCCGGCTTGAGCAAGTCAGTGCTTTCCACAGCATTCTTGATAAGCTGCAATTTTCCGCGTTCATGATACCAACGGGCAAGTGCTCGCGAATCTCGATATTTTTCAACTGTTGGAAAGTCTTTTGCTGGACATCGATGTTTCAGGCCCAACAAAACACGATGAAAAATGCCGGAGCAGTCTGTCAGCGGTCCGGTCGCGTACAGCAGCGATTCCTTTTCCAGTGCCGTAACGACTTCACGCAGCGGTGTTGCGACATCACCCATCCAGCACTGTGCTGGCTGAGGCGCGGAAACGGTTTGAGATGGAAGCGCAACGGTAGAAACGCCTATAGGAAGGGCCATAGGGTTTCCTATGGGGAATACTATAGGTTCCTCTGGGAAAAGCGCCGATTCCGACGGTACAATCCGTTTGGCAAAGAGGACAGGTTGAACAAAATCTATTTTGTCAGCATTTGTTATGTCAGCATTGTCAGCGTTCATCGCCTGCCGCAATGCCAGAGCAACAGAAGAGGCTCCAGCGGTAAGTGGTTCTTTGGCGGTACGTGATTCCTTTTTTTGAAGTACGATTTCGGTTTGATGAACAGGCAGGTTTTCGTACATTGCCTGCAGGTCGTTGATTTTTTCGTTGCCGCATGCCGAAAGGGCAAAAGCAGCAAGGAAAGCACCAGTTAATGTAATCAGTCCTCTGTGTTCATACAATTCTCCTGTTGTTTTCATGATATTCCTCCCTGGTATTACAGAAAGCAGGCGGCCCGGCTATCTCTCCTGTAGAGACCCGTGGCTTTCCGACACCGCCTCACGACGGCTGTGGCTGTGTTCAAGTTTCTCAAGTCGAACATCCTTGTTATCCTTGTCCGGCTTTGACCAAGAAAGCTTTGTACCCCGCTTGTTAAAAAGCAGTTTCGCTTAATTTTTGAGTTGCATAAAACATGCCAGGTAATAGAATATAAAATATATAAATATAATATGTGGTACATTTATATTTATGTTTTTCCATATCTATTAAGCAATACTTATTCTTTATTGTGAATCTTTATTGCAAAAAGATTGAAAGGAAATATTTTGATGTTTCAACATGTTTTATGAAGTGACAGAAAAGGGCAGGAAGAGACAATAGGCGGCACCGATCATCCCGAATAAGGGGGTGTAATGAATATTTACTGCCTCCCAGACAGCTAACTGGTCGACTGGGTTAACGTTTCCGGCTCAGTAGCCTGGGTTGCTCGCAGGGGAACACGTAAGAGGATGAGTAGGATTAGACTTGCAAATTTATCGAGACGTTTTTAGAATATCTTTCCCTATGCGTGTTGCCTGCTAATCTTTCAGGCGGTCTGAGAGGGCGGGATAAGAAAGGCGACAAGATTGAATTTAAAGGAATCGGAACTCTTATGGCACTCATAGTGCAAAAATTTGGTGGTACCTCGGTGGGTTCCACTGATAAAATAAAAAATGTGGCCGAGCGGGTGCTCAGGCAGCAAAGGCAAGGGCATCAGATGGTGGTGGTGCTTTCCGCCATGTCAGGCCAGACAGATAAGCTGCTGGGAATGGCAGCGGATATGCAGGCAATGCCTGATCCGCGTGAAATGGACATGCTGCTGTCCACGGGCGAGCAGGTGACCATCGCTCTTTTTGCCATGGCCGTGAAAGCGGCGGGCAGCGATGCGATTTCTCTGCTGGGCGATCAGGTGCATATTCATACAGATGCCATGCACACCAAGGCCCGAATCAAGGAAATCGACACCGAGCTGGTTCACAAGCATCTTGATGCGGGCAAGGTTGTGGTGATTGCCGGGTTTCAGGGCGTGGATGATGACGGTGATATCACCACCCTGGGTCGGGGCGGTTCAGATACCACCGCTGTGGCTCTGGCTGCCGCGCTCAAGGCAGATGCCTGCGAAATCTTCACCGATGTTGAGGGCGTGTATACCACAGACCCCAACATCTGCGCGCAGGCACGTAAGATTAACATGATAACCTATGACGAAATGCTGGAACTCGCCAGTCTCGGTGCCAAGGTGCTGGAGATTCGCTCGGTCGGTTTGGCCAAGCGCTATAAAGTTCCTTTACATGTTCGTTCCACATTTTCAGAAAACGAAGGTACCTGGGTCGTTGAGGAGGAGAAAATTATGGAATCCATGTTGGTTTCCGGTATTACCTATAATAAGAATGAAGCACGTATCACCATCACCAAGGTGCCGGATCAGCCGGGTATCGCCTCAAAAATTTTCCAGCCTATCTCTGATGCTGGCATTCTGGTGGATATGATTATCCAGAATACACGGCAGGGGCATATGACCGATATGACCTTCACTGTGATGCGGACCGATTACGCCCGGACGATGGAAATGGTGCAGAAGATCGCTGAGGATATCGAAGCAGAGTCCGTGACCGGCGATGAGTCCATTGTTAAGGTTTCTATCGTGGGTGTGGGGATGCGTAATCACTCCGGTATCGCCTCCACCATGTTTCGGATTATGTCCGGAGAGGGCATCAATATCATGATGATCTCCACCTCGGAGATCAAGGTCTCCTGCGTGATTGAGGAGAAGTACACGGAGTTGGCGGTCCGCGCTCTGCATTCGGCCTTTGAGCTGGATAAGGAAAACCCACCGCGTGTAGAGCAGCAGTAAAAACTTGCGACCTGTGCGGTTAGATTAATAGACATTATACCGATCTTTTCCAACCTGCCGATTTAACTGGAAGTTGTTGTTTTGCTAACAACGCAAAATCAATCGGTTAGCGAAAATCGATATAATGTCTACTATATAGACAGTGCGGCCTAAAAAACTTGACAATCAACAAAAACTAACACATAAATTATGTGTTTAGTTTAAATTTACAGGCTTGATTGTCAATTTAAATAAGGTACAAAAAATAAGGAGAAATCTAATGAAAGAACTAAAGATCAACTTAAAAAATATAATCCGGTATCCACTCAACTATAGACCTGAAAGCAAAAAACAACGAAGTATTAAAACAAACATCAAATCAGGATATCTAGTTCTCCGTAACCTAGCCTACGAAGGCAACGAGAACATACCGATTAAATATTAAGAAAATATCTGCGCGAGGGAGTGAATGCACCAGAGAAGGGGAAGACCCTGCGAGACAACAAAGAATTGTTGTCTGCAGCAGGGCCTTTCACTGTTCTTTTTTAGCGTCAGCTAATGCATATACCCAAAAAGAGTAAAGAGATTCCTTGTGCTCTGACATGCTGCTATTAATAGGGCTTCTGTCCAACCATATTACCGCGTACGGTATATTGGCATACCCAGATCTGGGCCTTATCGCTACACAACACTGCACCACAGCCTACTTCGCTTGTACTTTTCCAAACAACTTGGGTGTAATGTCCGCAGACTCCGTGACAGCTGTTGCTTGCGTAATCATAGTCCTCTACTTCATTACCCCACGCATCAACCACGTTCTGCTCGGTTATCTTCTGCATAGATGAAGTACCATCAGATCGTTGAGCTGCTCCGGCCCAATAAATATTTTCTCCGGTAGACCCCGTACTATGCTTCATTCTGCATCCGTTCCCGGCCAACTGATCGGCCCATTTTTGGGAACTGGCTGCCAAATCATCTGACCATTTAAGATCGGATACACCCGTCTTAGAACGCCATTGATTATGAACAGCCAGTATAGCTGAGGTATCCATTGTTATTCCTTCTGCTGCATTACTCACTCCTGAAGTACAGCAAAGCAGTGTACAGAGTGCCCCTGCCGTCAATAACGATTTCCTTCCAAAGTTTAGTGGTGTGATTAATATATTTTTCACTTTCATAGTGTTCTCGTTACCCTTTTGGGTTATGTATAAAAGGAGAAGAGCTGATCTGTCCAATTCATCGACAATATATTAATATACAATATTGTCCAGGAGATTTCAGCAATCAGCCTTGAAGATTATTTGCCAAGATCATGTGCCAAAAGATAATCATTACTTGCCGCCTTCGCATGACATCCAATGCATGACTCAGGTTTACCCTCTTTCTGCACCTTACCGTCCGGGTCATATTCCACCCAGAACCAATCTCCGGCAGAAGGGTTATACCCCTCGGACTTGTACATGATAGTGATAGCCTTTATTTCATTTGCCGGGCTCAGGTTATACTTTGCCACCATAGCTCCGTTGCTCAGCGGAAGCGTTGTTGATTCCAATGCCTGTTTGTTGGCATATGTCTTCTGCTCCGGCGTATCGGGGACAAAAGAGCCGTGCGATTTAGGTATCTCCGGTAACCGCTTCCAATCTTTAAAAGAGCTTTCTTCGGTAATAAATTTCCAGACAGCTGCTCCGTTAGGTTCTGGCATCTCTGCTGCCAAACCAGATGAGGTGCAACACAATAATATACCACCAATACAAAATCCAATACCACTTTTCTTAAACATCTAGTTTTCTCCTTTAGTTGAACAGCCAATGCTGCAAAATACGGTGGTCACCCTGTTGGTCTTAATTATGTAATTTCAACGTAATCAGCTTGCGACAACTTTTTGGGAGAGAGGAGGGGAAATTCTCTAAAGGAGCACTACTCGAAATGTAGCTATCCCAAAAAATTATGCAATTACCAATCGAACACTGTTTAACATCGCAAGACGAATGCAGGATCCCAAACAATTAACTAACCCTGTCCGCGAAAAAATACGGGCAGGGTTAGTTTGTTGGGAGGAGGAGCTATATCCTCCCCTCTTGGACAGCCTTATGGAAAGGAATAAATACATCCTTGCCAGCCTTAACGGATGATTTAACCCTAACCGTCTGTTTACTTTGTTTTTTGCTTGAAGAATTTGTTATTCTGTTATTCTTTTTCATTTTCATTCTCCTGTGTGTGATGAGTTAATTTAAGAAACTTATATCAGAGGACGTTAACAAGTTACAAGTTACTTGTAACTTGTAACTTGTAACTTGTAGTAACTTGTAACTTGAAAGTATACTTCGTACATATTAAGAGGTCAACTCAAGGGTAAAAAAAATGACTGTTGCATTAAGCTATACCACTTCGACAAAGTTTTGAGCTACCCCCTCCCTGTTCTAATCCTTGAATACTCAGGGGAAAGAGGGACTACGGATCAATACTTCATCGAAGTGGTTACATGATTACCATGACCTTGTACAGCAACTATATCTGCTTGCTTGAAAAATATTGTCAATCAAAGTTTCCAGCCCTTGCCTACTGCTCAAAATTTTGATCGAATCCAATATGTAACGAGATAGCCCTGATAGGTTAACTTCACTGTCCGCCGCGAACCAAACGAACTGCCGAGTTGACACTACGGACGTCGGCGTTAGAACTGCCGTTGCTGAAATTGACGTACCACGCATAAGCCGAATGACCAGCAAACAGCGTCTTGGCCCAGACAAAAGAGTTCGGCGTGTGGGGAAAACGTATTGTATTAATTGCTGGCCTGTAACACTGCTGCTCAACAATGGATCGTAATTCCGTGATAGTGGGCACCCTCCAATCAGTATGCCCAGCAAAGCCGTCGCCATCGTTGACCGTTTCACAGTGTTCCAGGGTTTTCTGCCACGTAAAGGTGCTTGGGGAATTCTTTTCGCAGTTGTCGCCCGTAACACCTTCAAGGCATTTTTTCCACATCAAGCCGGTTTTACTATCTGTAATTGTACCGTCTCCATTGTCAACTAGCTGACTGCTCGGAGTTGAGGCGAGAATAGTCGACGTTTTACAGTCCTGCTCGGCATGAACGGTTGCTGCGGAAAATACGCAGAAAAAGATTAAGAAAGAGGTTCGCATAGTCTGACTCCTGTTTAAAAAAGAGGAAAATGATTGGTTCGCACTTAGTAACTTTCGGTTAAAAAATTGCATAACAGGTTTTTGTTATTCATAGAAAAAAATATCAAAAATTGTTATTTTTTGCCCTCCTTGATAAGGAGGGCTAAAAAACGGCACTTACCCTGCATGATATATCAATGTATATATTTAATATTTTTAGTTATTTTCTGTAAAAATCCATATTGATTTCTACCTAAAAAAGAAGATCAATATGAGCTTTATTAATAATCATTGTCCTGAATGTAAAGGGACTTCATACCAGATTTAAAAAATATGTAATTTGTTACGGGGAAGAAAAAAGGATGAACGGCTGTTCAAAACAGCAATGCGTATCTTACTTAAAGTCATCAGAAAGACAGATGATCTCAAATTCTTGACTGATGGTGAACCCGACATTCCGCACGTCACTTTGTAAAATTCAGAATTAATGAATACAGTAGCCCGTTTTATAGGCTTTTTCGAGGAAAGGGCATTTTTTATTTCGCCATTCTTCCTGCTCGAATCAGATTCCATCTTTTTTATGGCAATAAAAAAGTGCTTGCAAATAAGCTTATTACAAATTAATTAAGAAAAACGTTTCGTCATGTGCGGAATGTCGGTGAACGACGTTATGGGAATATATTGTTTGAAATTTGTTATGAACTCTTGAAAACGGGAAAGAGGGGCTATTCTCGTAACGAACTGAACAAAGGCGTTAAAGCAAGAGTGAAGAATAGATAAGCGAGGACTTCGAGGGGTTGCAAAAAAAGAAACTTGGCCGCAAGCGAAAAAAATATCAGGCTCCCCAATCAGAACATCCTGACATTCATGCGAATCATGTGGAAGGATTTAATGCCGTTCTCAGGAGGACGCGCTTGGCTTTCCGTATAAAAACTAACACTACGCTAAAAAATTTAAAAGACTCCAGCCAAGCGGAACTAGTGCCTCACTCATTTTTTATTGAACAATCTTGAAGCTGTTGTCCTCCCATAGAGGCATATTTCCACCCTTTCACCCTTGGGTTAACAAGAAAAAATGGTTTTTCGTGGTAAAGTGGCATGATCACAGCTTCTTCAGAAGTGAGGATACGGTCTGCTTCCTGATACTTTTTTTCCCTCTGATAAGGATCACCTAATGTACCAGCCTCACGAATAATAAAGTCTACAGGGGGCTGATTTTTTGAAGTTGTCAACGGAAATGGAGATCTCCAAACAAAATCATTCATAATAGCAGCAGGGTCAGGGTAGGCAGCACAAACCTCTGTCATAACCATATGAGCTTGCCTAGCCCAGCCTGAGGCGATTTTATTACGATAATCCAACCTATTATCACCTACCTGTTCTATTTTCAAATCAACCTTTAAATAATATTTAAAAAATTGTCTTACGGCTACGGCTATTTTTTTATCAGATACAGACCCACTGGTAACCAGCTTCACTGGAGGGATTTTTTCATCTTTTGGGTAGCCTGCTTCATGAAGCCATTGTATAGCCTGTGCAGGAGAAAAAAGTGAACTTGTTGTTTTTCGCTCTTCTACGTCAAGAGCAGTGAATAATGTTTCTGGAATACAGGTTGTTGCAGGATCCCCCAAAGTACCGTGCGCAGCATCAATCAAGAGCTGACGATTTATTACCGCTGAAAATGCTTTACGAACCAGCGGATTGTCAACAGGTGATAAGTCGGTATTAAAAATATAGGCATAGGTACAAAACAAGGGAGCATCTGCTTTCTCCCGATTATATTCATTCTTTAAAGGTCCCTGTTTAATTTCTGGGAGATTCTCAAACGGGATCCAGAGGTATTTCCCCCCCATAACATCAAGCTCATCGTTTTTATAAAGAGACATCCCCATTGAATATTGCTCTATGTTAAAATACCGAACCTCTCTAATGTCCACATCCTCAGCACGATAGTACCTCTCATTCTTTTTCAACGCGACACCTTCGTTCTCAGGAAAGGTCACCTGATAAGGGCCGTTTGTCACAATATCTTGTGTTGTTCCTAAATTATTCTTCTGCTCAGAAAAAGATTTCGGGACGGGACGATAAGCGGGGAGGCTGAGTAAGGCCGGAAAAGAGGGGTTCGGTTGCTCAAGCATAAAATCAATTTTATGATCATCATGTACATAGATACCAAGATCTTCATCTTCCCCCAGTTCACCGCGATGAAACAACTCGGCATTCTTAATAACAAATAAATCCTTGGCATTAGGAGAGTCCGTAACCGGATCCAAATTGCGTTTTATTGCTCTAAGTACATCATCTGCAATGACAGGATCGCCGTTTGTCCACTTCACTCCCTCACGTATTTTAACTGTGTAAATAGTATGATTTACTCTGCTCGTGGGGAGAGCTTCTGCCAGCTCAGCAACAACCTCATTGGTTTCTGGATCAAACCCAGTAAGTCCCAAAAACAATTGTTCACAAAGCTCGATATCACTGGAAGATTGTACAAACCCTGGATCAAATGTTGTTATTGGCTCATGAAGAGGGAGACGCAATGTACTCCCCGAAAGGTAGTTAAAAAGATCTTCATTAGAATGCGTCGGATGATCCTGGTAGACAAAATGTCCATCCCGCATTTTTTTAAAATAAATTTCTTTCCCTTTAATATCTCCTTCAGGCATATTCGCATACTCGCTATTTCCCTGAGGAAAAAAACTATACGAGCCTGTTACTCCTTGCCATTTTGTTAAATAACGTAGAGAAATGGCTATCTGCTCAGAGGTCATCTCAGAGCTTTCTTTCATAGCATGAGTAAGCAATTTTACTGCATCATACCCTTGGGCCGCCCATGTATTTGGTGATAATTCGTTTCGCTCCTGAAACCTTTTCACAAAATCCTGGGTAATTTTATTAGGGTAATCTGATCGAAATATTGTTGGAACCAAAACGCCTTCACTTTCTTTTCCGGCAATAACATACAATTTTGGAGAATCCAGGCCGTCCCCTCCAATAATTGCAATGTTTTTTCTAAACATTTTTTGGGACATTTTCTGCAATTGCTTAACAAGCACCGCTCCATCAGAAACTTCCCCGCATATCACGGCTGAATCATAAGGATCTTCTTGGTCATCGGTTTGATATCCCTTTAATTGGGCAATAACATCTTCAAAATTTTTTTGATCGGGAAAATATGACCTGGTCGCGACAATTGTTAATTTTTCCTCGACGGCCTTCTTTTTAAAGATATCAGCAAGACGCTTCTGTTCATGGTTCCTTTCGTGAAAAACAATGATACGATTTATATTTTTTTCCTTGACCGCACGATCGGCCATTGCAAGAGCAAATTCATCCTGCGCCGGAATATTTCTAAAAATATATTCGGTTTTATGCATCGTCAGTGCAGGGGCTTTAGCACCATGCGAAATAAATAAAAGGCCTGCATTTTCATAGATTATTGCTGCTGCTGCTGCGGTTTCATTTTTCTTATGCCCTATAACGGCAACAATACCTTTATAGCCTGCAAGCTCCTTTGCAACGATTTTGGCCTGACCAGGGTCTCCTTGGTCATAGCGAAGTACAGTCTTTAGCTTTCTCCCCAGCACTCCTCCTTTCTGATTAATTTCTTCAACAGCAGTCTCAACTCCCTGAAGAAAAAAAACAGAGTTAACTGACTCGGCCACAATACCGATCAAGATGTCACCCTGTAGCACTTCAGAGCGAAGTCTTTCCTGCTCTTCAATAGAGCCATCATTGCATGAAGATAACAAACAAGGAATAACAAGAAGAGCAACCCAAAAGATATATTTTGTAAAATAAGACATGAAGAGGCAGGGGGAACAGGGAACAAGTAAAACTATGCGGCGTTTATTATGATCAATAAGGCATCATCGTTTTTTATATGAAAGTACAGGATGGCTCCTTGAAGTCAGTCGATCAACTTTCAATGTTAGAAGATTCTTCGTCCTTTTCCGACGTTTCCTAAGGTTCTTCTGGTACTTCTTCTGTTGTCGGAGTGGCCAATATTCCAGGGGTAAGAGGCATGTTTCCAATAATAGGCAACCCTCCCTTTCCTCCTCCGATAATAACGACTTTGCTATTAGTTGATTGAGAAAGTTGCAGCGTTGCTTCTATCCCCATATACTGAAGAACTTCAGGAGAAAGAGCTGCATTAAAACGCTCTAAACCCTCGGCTTCTATTCGTTTTCTTTTCTTCTCTTCTTCTTCCCGTTCCAGCCGAAATACATAGGCAGCAGCCATATGTTTCTGCTTCATTTTTTCACGAATAGATTCAGCAACACTTTCAGGAAGTTGCATCCTTTTAATAATCACATTGTCCACATTAACGTAACGTTGAGCAATCTGCTCAATAGCTTCGCTGATAGCTTTTTCAATTAAGGAGCGTTTTGTTGTATACACCTCCTCTGCATTCAACCGTCCAATAAGAACACGTAAAACATTTTCAATTTCCGGGATAACAACAATATTGACATAATCTTCTCCCACATCTTTATGTAACTTAGAAACAAGAGCATATTCTGGCCGATAACGAATTGACAGATCCAGATGAACCTTTAATCCATTTACTGTCAACACGTTAAATTGATGAGCATACTCTTGAACCCGACAGTTGTAGATAAACATTCTATCCCAAGGCCAAATAAGCCGAAGCCCCTCAGGATAAACCTTTTCAATATCAGTACCACCACCGAGTGTTCTGAACAACGCACCAGCTTCACCCGGACCAATCAAAACAAGCACACGATGCAGAAGTAATAAAAAAAGTATAAGAAAAATAACCATAGAGATAATCAATCCATGCAGGTATTCTCTGGCATATTTCTTCATTTTTCGATATGTGCTGTTCATTTACAGTCAACGTTGTATATAAAAGTACCGGCGTTGGAATCGCTCAATCAATGTTCATATTCTGTTGCCCGTCCCAAAGGGAAGGGGCTCAGGGCAAACGCATTAAAAATATCTTGTAATAATGGATAACTATAAACAGTGCTCAATGGTTCCCAGAGTTATCGGTACTCTATCGTATTTCATTAAATATGACCTGCAAAGCATATTATTTACAGAAATTCAGATTATAGTTTCATATTTCACTATATATATTGCATAAGTCACGCGTTCGCCCTGGGAAGGGGCTATATTCTTCTATGAATCAGTTGTCACCTTAGGCTCTCTCGGGTCAGAGGCAAACACCAACAATATACCCCAGATAGGGCTCAGAACGATTGAACCAAAGAAATATCCCCAGAATCCAAATTTACGGTTTATGCCGATCAACCCAACTAACAGACAGAGAAGTAAATAAACGTAGCCAATAATAGCTGCATGCATAACCGCCTCTCAATTAAAAATGAGTACATTTCCCTGATCCTTCTTTTGTCATAGAATCAGGAGATGAGCCACACCTGCCCCCGAATACCGAAGAGCAGGCAGTATAATTTTCTGCACTCGGGTCTGGAACACATTTCAGCCTATTTTTTCATCTCAGCTACAACACTTTTTCCCTTCTCAAACATGCTGTTATAATAATCCCTTACTTTTTCTGAATCAAAAGTAAGAAAGGTTCCACCTGATGCAAAATGTTTATTAAACACTTTTCCGACAGCAAAAGTGGTCGCACCAGCGGTAATCGGCATGGTAACAAAACCAATAGCTTGGCCTGCAACGGGGATCATTTTCGTGAGGCTAACCAGGGTCCTGGCCAGGGGTACTGTCATCCCCACTCCCACCAATGAACTCAGCGTACTTTTTACCTTATGGTCGTTAAAAGGAACTTCATACATTTCCGCAAGTTTCCTAACCATATTGAGCTGAACACCAGTTATTGCGACCAGATCAAGCATAGGGACCGGGATCAACCCTACTCCCATAGAAAAGATAATATGTTTTTTTATAATACTGTCTGGGGTCGCCCCACTTCCATCACACGAATCAGCACAATATCCGCTGTCCATATCGCATTGACTATTATCGCACTCTTGTTTTACTTCACCCGCTTCTGGAGTTCTTTCTTCATCCGCTTCTGGAGTTTTTTCTCTCTCAACCATTTACTTACACCTTTTTCTTAAACATGTCTTATGATAGATAGCATCTAACCTGATAGATTGTCGCCAAAGATCCTTTCTTTTTGATCAACAGCATTCTATTCTTCTGAAGAAGAAAATTGACGGGCATCTCTTTTCCCCTTCCACCACTGGAATACTATAATGCTGCTGAGCGCAACAACGCCAAACATTGGTGTAGCTACCGTCGCCTTAGTGGCTGCCAGAAGTTTCCCACTCGTTAAAGCCAAACCTCCAGCCTTGGCAGCGACGGGTGTTGCTGCGTTCACGCCTCCGGCTTTTGCAGCAGGTGCTGCCATCATTTTAGCTCCGGCCTCGGTCATTTTTGCGTCCATAACTTTTTCCTCCTGAATTGTAAAATAAGGGTCATCGTAGATGAGTGGAAAGAAGAGCCTAAAACAATTCTATCTTGCCATGCGTGATGGTGAACAGTCGCTCTTGTGATATACTGTATCAGAAGTAGCATCAGGGATGCACAGGTTTTTTTAAAAAAAGTACTTAAAAACGAGCCCATAAAGCACATGCATTTTTCCTGGTACCCAAATCAATATATTGACATTATATTTATAAATCAAGTATATTTTATATACTCACCCTCAAGCCCCCCTGTCAAGTTACTTTATTGGTATTATTATGATTTATATCCACACGGAACCACCACATAACATAATAGATAACCATCGAGCAAAAAACAAACCCTTAACCAAAAGGCCTGCTTATCCAAGACATTTCAGGCAATCCATAGAATGAAAATTACGCTACACAAAAAAACACTCTCCTTGTTTGTCATTATATTTATCTTGTTTAGCGGAACGTCATTTCTTATTTATTTTACAAATAAAAAAGATGTCCAACAGACAATCTACCTTGCCGTAGCAGGCCCTTTCGACTCAGGCTCTTCGGGTGGTACGTCCTCCACCAACGAAAAGGGTCCACTTTCCGGGCAGGGTGATGTCAATGGACGTGACATGCTCCTGGGCATTGAACTGGGCATCCAGGCTGTCCGAGACCAAGGGAAATTAGAAAATATTATAATAAAACCAATATATTATAATGAAAAAGGCATCAAAGATGCTTTGAAAAATGCTTCTGAGATAGCCGATGAAAATAAGGTACTTGCGGTTATAGGCCATTATACAAATGCGAATACCCTTACAGCTGGGGCAATTTATCGCGATAATGGAATACCGGCTATAACAGCTTCAGCAGCCAATGAAGACGTAACAAAGGACAATAATTGGTATTTTAAAATCATGCCGGACCGAAGGAGTACTCGAGTTTTAATTGCCCATAACGTTAAAAATTTACTCGAACAAGATACTGCGAGTATTATATTTGCCAATAATAGCTATGGACGAGACCTTGTCAAATATTTTGAAAAACAAGCAAAAAAAACAGGGCTCCAGATTAAACATAAATGGTCTTTTAACAACGACCCCGAGGAGCTTGAGCACCAAATAAGGGGTATTGTCGGAAAACTCAGGGCTGTTCAAGATCCCGGAACTATCTTTTGTGCGCTCTTTTCGGGTGAGGCGGATGATCTCTTTACTGAATTACGATACCCTGGAACCGATTTTCGAATTATCGGGCCTAATTCGTTTTCCTCCCCATTATTCATTGAACAATTCAATGAATATCCCAAAGAAAAAGAAAGCCCTGGCTATTATACAGATGGTATTTATGCAGTTTCTCCTTTTATAGCATATCTGGCGGACTCACCCGTAGCAGCTGAGTTCAGAAAAAAAACTATTGAACGGTCCGGCACAGAACCCTCTTGGGTTACAGCAAATTATTATGACGCAGCCCTTCTCATTGCAAATGCCATAGAACGTGCTGAAATAAAAGGGCAAGATATAAGAAAAAACCGCCGAAAGCTTAAAAAAGCCTTGAAGAGTTTCGATGAACCAGATAATGCTATAAAAGGCATAACAGGCAAACTTTATTTTGATCAGGAACAAACTGTCCCACGGTCATTGCAACTTGGGGTTTGGAGAAAGCATCACTTCCTTCCAGCATATTTTCAATACAGGGCAACAGGAATAAAAAATGACTCCAAACGAGTGGCCAGAGAAAAAAACCAGCCTCACAGGGAGCATCCAAAGATAAAGAAGACACTGAAAAAACGCTGATAATAGACGGTCAGAAACTGGATAGATATCGCGTGGTATATGCTGGTGTAGACATTAACCACATATCAAATCTTGATGTGAAGCAAGGCCTATTTACGGCAGATTTCTATTTATGGTTCCGTTATGCAGGGGATTTTAATGATAATGACATTACATTCCCTAATGCTGTCAAACCTATAGTATTAGGCAAGCCTATAATCACGAAAAAAACGACTGATGGTGCCCATCTTCTTGTTTATAAGCTACATTCCGATTTTATGAACGATTTCTCCTTATACTCCTACCCGCTGGACCGTCATAAACTCCGCATACATTTTCACCATCAAAAAGAAAACCGAAATCATTTGATTTATGTCCCAGATATAGAAGCTCTTCCTTTCCTCAGTCAAAAAAATGACCAAGGTGGGTCAATGATACATAATATACCGGGATGGGAGGTAAAGGATATTTCCTATTCACAACAAATTAGTGTCAACACCCCTTCTGTCAACAATAAGGGTACTTACTCTGTACTTTCTACAGAAGTAGAAATACAACGACATGGTCGTATTTTTCTTTTAGCCAAAAACTTCTTTCCAGTAGTCCTCATTATCATTGCCTGGTATTTCATTTTTTTTCACCAAAACACCAGAGACTTATTCCGACTCCATGCATTATTGTGTGCAAGCCTCTTTACCCTATGGTTTCAAATGATGTATGCACTTTCTTTACCAGGACAGCAGGTTATCAAAAGTATACTTCCTGTTCTCTACCTTGCGATCGGAGTTGGGGAACTGACATCGGGAGCAATATACCTTCTTCACCGCTACAACAAAAAAACAGACCAAAGAGAACGCTACCTCCTTTACATGGGCCAGGCATTGTATTGTATAGTTACCCTTGGCGGTATTTTCTTTGTATTAAATACTGTTCGACCTCTGCTTGATTCCTGAATAAGCGTCATCTTCTTGGTATACAGGCTTCAATGTACTCCCTTAGGCGGACTCCTCTTTCCGAGAAAACAAAAGGCAGCTTTCCTCCTGATAACAACATCTGGCAACAACAAAATTGATCTTGTCCACAGGAACAGCACCCCCTTCTCATGAAGAGTACAGGATAAAATAGCCCATGTAATCTGGAACTTTACCAATGAGCGTAACTAAGCCCGTTAACTATGCAAAAATTTTTTTTAGTATTTTTTATCTGTATAAGCATCTGGATATGCACTTACTCATGGTGGCAATTCCAAAATGTTGCTGAGAAGGAAGCAATCTATATTGCTGTCATCTGCCCTATGGACCTTGAAAACGGCAAGTCTATGCATAACGGTGTGCAACTCTACGTTGATCAGGTTAACTTGAGCGGCGGAATTGATGGAAGAAAAATAAAGATTCTGTTTTATAACGACGAGAACAGCCCCTCTAAGGCTAAAAATATTGCTGAAAATATTGCCTCAGATAACAAGGTATTGTTTGTTATTGGTCATTATTATAATAATACCTCAAGAGCAGCTGGAAAAATATACAAAAGATTTCAAATCCCAGCTATTACCGCTTCTGCTACTGCTGAAGACGTTATTCTGAATAACAAATGGTACTTCAGAACAATTCCCGGCAATCATATAGAAGCCAGTTTTGTTGCTCATTACATCAAAACTGGCCTGAAAAAAAAGTCCGCTGGTATTATTTTCAGCAAAGACGCCTACGGCAAGTTGTTGGCAGAAACCTTCAAAAAAGTTACAGCTGAACTGGGAGTACAGGTTGATCAGAAATGGGAGTGGGATTACGACAAACCATCTGATCTCCAATTGGAGATTATCCAAAAGCAACTGAGTGAAGGAAAAGTTCCAGATGTTCTGTACTGTGCTACTCATGCAGCTGAGGGGGTAGAACTCATAACGACACTCAAAGAATCCGGCCTATTAGATCAAAAAATAGACATAATAAGTTCTTATGCAGTAGCCAGAAGTTTCTTCAGTAAACTCAAAGGGTATCCTCAGGAGAAGTCAACACCCGGCTTTTACTCAGACGGGATTTATTTTGCGACTCCTTTCCTGCGTGCTCTCGGAGGAGTACGAGCATTTGAATTCGACTCCCAATACCAAGAAAAATATACAGCAAAACCAGAGATTGTCAGCCGAAGCTATTATGACGCTGTAAAAACAGCAATTGAGGCTGCAAATAAAAGCGGTGTTCAGGGGAGAGAATATATACATGAAGATCGCGAGAAACTCAGGAATACTCTGGCAGGATTCTATAATCCACAGCATGCCGTCAAAGGGGCTGGTGGGTTAATATGGTTTAATGAGGAAGGGGGCGTAACAAGAGAATATGCTGTCGGAACTTGGCAGGGACAAAAAGAAACCCCGGCTAACATTCAGTTTTCCCAGCAAAACAATAAAGTTGATGACGTATTAGAAGCAGTTTTAGATGATCAGGCTATTCTTATTGACGACCTTGTCATGAGCGCAACCCAGATCGTTTCTGTAGCAGTGCAGAATATCAATATAACCGATATTACAATGGATCTTTCCCAATTCACGGCATCATTTCAACTCAAATTCAGCTCTCCAAGTAAATCACATACGAACGAATTTCTGCCAAACAGCCTGATAGCTCCACTGGAGTTTGAAAATGCTGTCATCCCAATTACACTCAGCGATCCAGTCCGTGAAAAATCCCCAGACGGCAAAGCGATAACAACACTACAAGTACAGGCAACATTTAAAACAGATTTTAATATCAGTTCGTTTCCTTTCAACACGGAGCAAAAAATTTCAATTCGGTTCCGAAATGAGGAAGCCCCCTATGAACATCTTATTTATGTACCTGCAATTGAATCTATAGCACTTGAATCTGTTCCTGAAAATTGGCGTTCATTCAACGCACATTTTTATCAGGATATTATGTCAAAAAAAACCTCTTTAGGGGATCCTGAGTATTTCCGTTCAGAGCGAGCCTCAGAATATTCAAGATTCAATATAGAATTTACTGTTATCCAAAAAAAATCTTTTCTGATGTTTTGTTATCAGACCCTGCCTCTTCTTCTAACAGGGATCGCTTTTTTTATGATATTCCGTATTCCGGCTGAACAATGGGAAAAACGCCTCCTGAGAACGGTTGCTTTACAATCTCTTCTTCTTGTTTTTCATCTGAGACAACATACAAATATGCCGGTAGGATATTTTACAATCATTGATTACGCATACTATCTGTTCCATTTGATTCTTCTCTTCTCTTTAGCCTCCTATCACCCCTTCTTCAAAAAAAGTATGAACATAATTCGATATAAACTCCCATCCCTTCCCTTAATGAGAGGGAATAAGACATAAAAATTGCTCGCCACCCCTAATAAGCCAATCGATACTTTCATATAAAGAGTGTCAACAAAGATATGGAAAAGTAAAATGAGCCTCAACAATATCCCCAACAAGACTGATAAAGCAGAGCGTGCTGAAATCATTATAAGGAACCATGTTATTCTTTCTATGGGGATTGGCCTGATACCAGTTCCAATTCTGGATACAGTAGGACTCTCTGGAATCCAACTAGCTATGTTACGTAAGCTAACAAAAATATATCAGATTCCTTTCTCTGACCATATAGGAAAAAGTGCTCTCATGTCGTTAATCGGTGGAACTGGCTCTGTACCTGCTGCTAGAATAGTCTTCACTGCTATGAAAGCTGTTCCATTTATTGGTACATCAATAGCAGCAATTACCATGCCTGTAACTGCCGGAGCCATAACCCATGCAACAGGTAGAATTTTTTATCAGCACTTTGCCTCTGGCGGAACATTTCTCACTTTTGATCCCAAAAAAGTGAGAGCATATTACGATCAAGAGTGTTCCTCTTTTAAAGAAAAGTAAGTACAGAGCGACTGTTGGACTCACTTATTCATAAACCTCACGACAACTTGGAGAGCCCAGCTCCCTTCTCGCGAGAAAATAACTCCAAGCTTTCTATCTGCAAACATGTCGCATTCAAAGCTCACATCCTGCCTGTGGTCCCCAGCGAAACTCCATGAAGCCTTGCCCTGGATGACCCTCCAAAGCAAAATCACAGAGCACGCAGAAAAAATTCAGCCTTTATGTCTTAACAACAACACCTTTGATGACAGCTCCATTGACCAATGGATGGAACTTGCCGCTGTCACCCTGAAAATAGAAGTTATCCCAATAGAATGGCGTTACTCAGAAACTCTGGACATGCTGCGCTGTATAGGCCCATCTCTCATTCAGCTCCCTGGTACCCCCCCTCTCTTTCTGGCTGTATTACAGGGAGGTAAACGGCGTGTGAAAATCCTTGGACCTGACTTAGAAAAATATTCCATCCCAAGACAAGATGTCCTGAAAATATTGACTGCTCCGCTCCAGCAAGCTGCAGCAGGACCAGCAACCCGTATTTTAGAACGTGCTGGCATCTCTGAAGAACGAATAAAAGAATCTATCCAGGCACTTGTTGATGAGCAGCTGAGCAATACGCCAGTTCAGACGAGGTGCTGGCTCCTTCGAGCTTCCCTAGGAGAACCCTTTCACAAACAGATACGACGTTCTTCTGTAATTCCTGCACTGGCAGGCTCCTTTGGTGCCCATATTATGGTTCAGACTCTCATGATATGCTCTTGGTGGCTTATTGGAAGGCAGGCTCTTGCCGGACATTTCACGTACGCGACAGTTACAGCTTGGGCGTTACTTTTATTCACGATTATTCCGTTCCAGCTGTTGGACAGGTGGCTGCAAGGTTTGATTTCGATTAAAATCGGGGAGCTGTTTAAACGGCGTCTCCTCCACGGTATTCTGCAACTTGAACCGGAAGAAGTACGACATCAGGGGTCTGGTCAATTTCTCGGAATCATCATGGAAGCGGAATCATTAAGCGCATTAGCTCTGGAAGGCGGGTTAGGCGCAGGACTCGCTGTTATTCAGCTAATTATCGCCTTGGGGATTCTGCTGATAGGGGTCGGGGGCTTGCCCCATGCCGCTTTGCTTGCATTTTGGTCAGGCTTAACTGCATATTTTTGTTTTAAATACTACCGCCGATCAAAGCAATGGATTACAGCTTACCAGGATATGAGCAACGATATGACCGAGGGAATGATAGGCTACCGTACCCGCTTAGTTCAGGAGGAAAGCGCACGTTGGCATGATCGTGAGAGAGAATTCCTTCGAAACTATGTTCGGATGTCAAATAAACTCGATTCTGTCGCATTAATCATTCGCGGTTTCTTGGGCAGGGGCTGGTATATTTTTGGACTACTTGGGATACTCCCAGCCTTCCTTTCCAAAACTGACAACTCCGATGCTATGGCTGTAAGTATCGCCGGTATCCTGCTGGCTGCACAGGCTCTGAATCAACTCATCGCCGGAGCAACATCGGCAATCAATGCGCTGACAGGGAGTGAGCAAGTGCTTCCTTTGTTCAATGCAGCCACCCGTTCTTCAAAGAAAAAAACTCATTTACTCCCTTCCTTCCTCAACCAAGCTGCTTCATCACAACAACACCCGGTCGTTTCTTTTCAGGACACGACATTCCGTTACCCTGAAGCAGCATTACCGGCTCTATCTGGATGCACTGGAGAAATTTTATCAAATTCACGCATCTTGTTACAAGGTCCCTCAGGTGGGGGAAAATCAACCTTAGCAGGATTATTGACCGGCCTGCGCACTCCCGAGTCTGGTCAATTACGCCTTTGGGGCATAGAGCATGGACTCG
This sequence comes from Candidatus Electrothrix aarhusensis, assembly GCA_004028505.1. GTDB lineage: Bacteria > Desulfobacterota > Desulfobulbia > Desulfobulbales > Desulfobulbaceae > Electrothrix > Electrothrix aarhusensis. The sequence goes on along the minus strand of MTKO01000064.1, from coordinate 10,063 downwards.
TAGGCCCTGACCTATGGCGCACGAGAGTTGTCGCGGCTCCACAATTTCATGAAAACCACATCATTACAGAAACATTTTCTTTCAACCTGCTTATGGGAAGAAACTGGCCACCCGAACCTGAGGATCTGGAAGCTGCTTCGGAAATCTGTATGGAACTCGGCCTGAAAGAATTGCTTGAACGCCTGCCTGCTGGGTTTCAACAGATGGTCGGAGAATCTGCTTGGCGTCTTTCACATGGTGAGCAAAGTCGTCTCTATATCGCCCGCGCCCTCCTTCAGCACGCGGATTTGATTGTTCTGGATGAAAGTTTCGCCGCCTTAGACCCGGAAAATTTTGAGTTAGCCTTGGATTGTGTGCTCCGACGTGCTCCAGCATTAGTGGTCATTGCACATCCATAAAGAGACGAAGCTCCTCACTCCCCCCTTGTAAAAACTTTAACAATTCAACCTGTTGACCATGATGTGCAACGCAAAAGCAACTATATACAGTTTTCTATCCTTCCTCTATCAAGACGAAATCCCGCTTTCCTTTATTGAAGAGATGCGGGTGAATTCGTTTCCTGACCAACTCGCCAAAGCGGCAACCAGCTGTTCATCTGCCGGATTCCGTTCCGGTCTTGCCAAAATAACAACAGCCTTGCAGGGAAAATCGGCCCAGGAAATCTATAACGAGCTGCGGTATGCGTACGCAGAACTCTTTCTTAATGCAGGAAAAAACCCTGTATTCCCTTACGCCTCCTGCCACATCACCGGAGAACCGTTGGTTATGCAGAAGCCGGTTTTCGAGGTACGTCAGGTCTATCGCGACAGCGGTGTGCATAAAAATCCTGCGTACCCGGATCTGGACGACCATATCGCGGTAGAGCTGGAATTCATGGCCTATCTGGCTGAACAACAAGGGGCCGAGGAGGAGCAACGCGCTTTTCTGATTCAACATCTGGGTTGGGCTGATGCCTTTTGCGAAATGCTTCGCTCTGCCGCGCAAACCACGTTTTATCAAGGCCTAGCTGACCTGACCCAGGCAGTGCTGGTGGCAGCACGGACAGAGACAGAAAAGGATGCAACAGACTTCGACCTGCTTTCCCGGCCCCTTACTTTGCTTGAGCTTGACACCAAGACTTCCACCCTGTCCCACGGAGTAATTCCCCAGAAAGAGGATTGCACCATAAAAACTCATTGCTCTATCTGCGCCGGTCTCTGCGGCCAAGAGGTTGCCGTGCAGGACAAAATTATCACGGGATGCAAAGGACTGGTAGGTGATCCCAAGGGCGGGGGAAGACTTTGCATCAAGGGGGCTAATGCCCATAAAAACACCTATTCAGCATATCGTCTCAAGACTCCCCTGATTCGAGAAAACAATCGCTTCAGAAAGGCATCCTGGATGAGGCCCTTGATCTGACCGCCGACTGTCTGAAGAGCTTTGATCCCAAAACCGTGGGCTTCCATCAGGGCAATGATTTCAACAGCTGGTGCCATGACGCGGTGATGGCTGCCTACGGGACACCGAACAAAACCACCCATCGCCAGATGTGCGACAATCCGAACCGGATGGCCAACGAGCATTGCTCGAATGATAAGCGTCCCTGGATTGACTATGCCCATTCTGAATTCATCCTGCTCTTTGGTATCAACGAGCTGGTGACCTCAGTAGGTCAACGTAAGCTCAACCTGTTGAAACAGGCGATAAAGCGAGGTGCCAAGCTGGTCATGGTTGATCCCCGGCAAAGTGAAACTGCTGAAGCGGCAACAGAGTGGATCTCCATTATTCCTGGGACAGATGGGGCAATGGCCCTAGCAATGGCTATGTCCTGGTGACGGAGAATCTGTACGACAAGGACTTTGTTGAGGAATGGTGTTACGGCTTTGCGGCCTTCAAACGACGGCTACGGGGCAAGGAAGACGGCATCCTGCGCACCCCTCTCTGGGCTGAAGCTATCTGCGGAGTTCCTGCTGCGACTATTGAACGTCTGGCTCGGGAATTTGCTGCGGCGGCTCCGGCGGCTGCCGCGCTTTCCTGGACCGGCGTGGCTCAGGTACCCAATGCCGTTCATGCAACCCAGGCAATTCAGGCACTGAACGCCCTTGTCGGGAGCTTTGATGCACCGGGCGGCCCAAGCCTGATCAGTAAGCGCAAGCTCTCCTCACCTTGGGGAGATGACCAGCTCAAGCCACCTGACAACAGAGAAAAATTCAAACTGAACAACAGTAAACTCTGGAAAGGCTGGATTCCTGCCTATTTTGAAAAGGATGCCCAGGCCGGACGACTCAAGGCCATGCTCTGCTATTTTGGTAACCCGGTCATGTCCGCCACCTCAGAGCCTTCAATGCGCCGAGCTGTGGAGCACCTGGAATTTTCCTGTGCAATCGACTGCTTCATGAGCAATACCACAGAACTCTGTGATGTGATCCTGCCGGACTGCACCTATCTTGAGCAGAGCCGGGTGATATCGGATTGGATGTACGAATCCTTTCTCTCGCTGGGGCGAAAGGCTATTCAGCCAATGTATGATGCACGGTCAGTGATCGCTATTTTTACCGAGCTGGCTGAACGCCTCGGGTACGGCGAGTACTTCCCTTGGAAAACCGAAGAGGAATACATGGGCAATCAGCTCCAGGGACAGGAGATCAGTCTGGAGGAACTTGCCGAGAAGGGCTATTTTGTCACGGACGCACAGCAATTCTATAAGTATCGGGAATGGGGATCGTTCAACCCGCCAACCGGCTTCGGTTCTTCCGGCAACAGCGTGACCGGGAAGTATAACTTCATTAATCCGGCAGCGGAAAAGGCCGGTCTCAATGCCCTGCCTGATTATATCTCTCCCTATGCGGACTGGCCCGAGTTGCAACCTGATCGTAACTATCCCCTGATCATCGGTTATTTCAGAGTAATGGAGCATGAGCATTGCTCAACCTTCTGGAACCCGGCTCTGATGAAAAAATGCGGTTCAAATCCGGTTTGGGTGAATTACCAGGATGCCAAGCAGCACAATATTGCAGATGGTGATAAGGTACTCATTACCTCACCTTGGGGGGAAGTCAAAGCGATGGCCAAGGTGACCTGGGGCATTCGACAGGGGGTTTTGGCGACTGCCGGAGGCTTCGGTGGAAAATACGGTTTGGAGGGTGACCCCAAGTATCCGCAAATCAAAGGATTTAACACCAATGTCCTGCTGCCGCCCAATCTGGCCTGTACATGGTCAGGAACTCCGCCCTTGAAATACATCAAAACACGAATCGAGAAGGTTTGACGGCTGTTACCTACCCTGCCGGAGAATGGTGCACAAAAAAAGGGCGCTCACAATGAACGCCCCCAGGAGATGGAACAACCTCAATCAACTAGAATTTCAACCGAACACCGCCCATAGCGAGGGTAATCGGCTCGTAATCAGCGGCAGTCTTGTCTTCCAGCTCAAAATTACGGTAGGCGGCAAACAGCTCGGTGTTGTAGTTAGATAGTTTCTGGACAACCTGAACTCCATAAGCGGTGCCTTCCTCTTCAGTATCCTGATTCTTGACATTCTCGAACATACCATAATCAAAGGAACAGGCAGTGGAACCGACAGAAAAAATCTTGGCCTTATAACCGATTTTACCGTACATAAAAGTCGGGTCATCACCATTGGCAGGCATTTTATCCAAATCACGGGTGCCACCAGCCACAGTAAAGTTGAGGCCGAATCCGAACAGGACAGAGGCAGAGCCATTAATCTGGGTGTAATACTTGCCAGGATCGGAGTAGGCCACAGCAGCTTTAAACTGAGTGCCATCGGCAAGCTCCCTAGAGTATGTCAGGGCTGCATCAGCCATTTCTTTCTCGCCAGCAGACACACCAAGGGACAAACCGCCTAAGCTAGGGGTGTCATAACGTACGCGGTTTTTCTTGCTCAAACCGTCCATCTGGTCAAAAACATTACTGACAGTAACACTCTTGGCTTCTTCACCCTCAGCAAGAACAGCAGGGGTATTATCATAAAAGGAAAAACCGCCGCCAGCATCAGCCACACCTGAGTTACCAGCCAAGGCAGTGCCAGACAAATCCACTTCGGAGCTGTCATCTGAGGCCATCTGCCCCTTGCCTATGGAAAACTTACCGATTTTCTTAAAATCGAAATAGACTTCAATTTTCCGTTCCTTGAGCTCAGCGGAAATACTTTCCTCATCCATTGACACCTTATCGGAGGGATTGGCCTGCCATTGGCCCTCAAGATTTCCCCCGATAGTCAGGGATTCAGAGGCCTTCACCTTTCCTTTCAGACCGACTCTACTCTCTGAGTTGGTATTATCAACATGGAAGACCTTGCTTTCGTCACCGTCATCAACAGACATGACTGCCCTGTTTATGTGACCATAAAGCTTGAGCTGAACATTATCATACCCTGATTTAACTTCGAGAGCCGAGGCCGAAACAGCACCACCGAGCAGCATCGCACCGACAGTCATCGTGATCGCACTAGTTGAGTAACATTTTTTCATCATCTTCCTCTCTGTTCTGCCTTCTTTTTTTGTTGAGATAAAAACAGCCGTTCCGCTTTGCTATAAAAACGTGCTAGCTGATAAAAAACCTTTGTAAGAGCTCATTGTTAAAACAGTCGGTTTTCTTCTGCCAGATTATTCTCTGCTAGCTATTGCGCAACAGGAACGCCGTAACTCTGGATAAAAGCACAAACCTGCTCCCGAATCTGTTCCCGAATCACCCGCACCTGTTCCATCCTTTCTTCTTCATCACCTGATAATGCGGCAGGATCCTGAAACCCCCAGTGTAATTTTTGCATCGTACCAGGAACGATGGGACAACGCTGAGCGTTTACTGCATCACAGACCGTAATAACGTAATCAAACCGATCTCCTCGCTGAATAACGCTCTTGATATCATCGGTCGATTGTGCGCTGATGTCAAGTCCGATCTCCCCCATAGCCCTAGTAACCAGGGGATTAAGACATCCTGCTTCCAGACCAGCACTGGCCGCTGTAAAATAATCACCCGCGATTTCGCGTAAAAAGCCTTCCGCCATCTGGCTGCGGGCGGAATTATGGATACAGACAAAAAGAACCGAATATTTCTTTATCATATCGTTGACAGGAGTAGCCAAAGCGTCAGGGAATACTCCACCATCTCATCCAGTTACGTCCGATTATTAACCAGCCCATGAATCTTCGGACCATAGGCAATGTTATTGTAGATCGACTTGGGAAAGGAATTCGGTTTTTGAAACACCATCCCTACCTGAATCCCTACCTGAGCACGAAGCGATACCACATTTCTTTTTTTATCATAAATATTCAATTTGTCCAGAACAATATCACAGGTAACCCGACAAATGGGAATTTGTATCATTCATCCTGTTTAAAGAGCGAAGAAAGGTTCATTTTCCGCAGCCGGACGGCCCGATCATGGCAAGGACCTGATTTTCGCATCAATATTCACGTCCATAATTGCTCGTTTATCGCCGTACCAGATTGTGTATGATTACCTGTCGTGCCCCATGTGATAACATGTCAAAAAAACGAGACAATCGTGCTGCATTGTTGATATCAGGTACGCAATATGCTAACATGCTTTGTACTAATGAAGCAGGACTACGGAAAAAATGAGCAAAGAAAGTCGGGAGGGAAGTTACCTTTGAACAGATTGTACTCCGTTTGAGTGCATTGAACGCGGTGATTTTTAAATTGTACTAACGCGCCTGGAAGAATTCGAAAGGATTTTTTCAGCTTAAATGCCGAAAAAAATGCGCCCTTGATTATTGTTATTGATGCCTTGAGAGCCTGCAAACCCTGACATGAAGCTTAATAAAGCGTACAAAAAAATCGAAAAGAATCAAACGTTAAGCGTGCTCCTGCCTTTCATTGTTCCAATTTTTCAAACCGGACTGGAATCTGAAAAAAAATACAAAAAAACAGACATTGATTTTCTTGAAAGAATTATTGATATATTAGATTCCATAGAGCAAATTTATATGCTGATTGATTTCCTCGCTCAAGAGAAGCAGGAAGAACAATCTCATGTCAAATACTCAGTATACCTGATTGAGGACATCCTCTTCCGATTTACATGTATCTTTGATAAATGTCTGCATTTATCAAGCATTATATGTGGCATGAGCATCTCGCTGAAAGAATACGAGGAACACCTGATAGGAGCTGATAGATTAACACATAAAGGGCAAATAAAAACCGCATTGGTGGAGTTGAACAGGTTTACCCATGAGTTCAGGCTGAAACGAAAAAGAATAGCTTGTTCAGGCTGTTTTTCTGAGACCGAGCTGGAAAGAATTCAGAGTTTGTTTGTATTATTCAAAGATTCTCATGAACTGCATGGAGACCGACTCAGTAAATACAGGAAAAATTTTATCTCCTATCTTGCTGAAAAGGAAGAAATGTTCCGCAGCAATACTCTCAGGCTGGAAAAACTTGTCGACAATTTTTTCATTACGTTTATCCCGGAACTCCAAGTCTTTATCCTGAAGAAATACGATGTCAATCCTTCTGAAAAATATCACCGAGACAGCCCATAAGATGGCCAGCATCACTTAGAAGGGAGAGCCCCTACCCTACGGCATTTCTGACAATTCCAGCAACACCGGGCGGTACCAGATGCTGCCAAGGCTCTTCAGCAGCAATTTTTTCCCGGATATCAGTAGCTGACAGCCCCTTGGTTGCCAATGTCCTGCGCCAAAGAATCTCCGTGATCAGCCCGAGGGACTGCAACAGTTCCAGCTTTCTTTCCCCCCATTCATCGTAAATAGTCAAAAAAAAAGTAGCATCCATTGGCACATAATACTGATAGCGCTCAGGAAAATTAATAGGAAAAGGAACCACGGAAAACTCTTTCTCCGCCAACCCGTGATGGGTCAAGGCAGCGCGAACCATTTGATAGCGCTGAAAGTAGGTAAAGGGATTGGCCTTGTCCGAACTTCGCTTCAAATCCGCAGTGTCAGTCTTGGTCAGGCTGGGATCAGGATTGGTAATCCCCACCACCAGATGCTCGCATCTTTCCTTGCCCGCCAAAAGATATTTCAGGTGATCGTTGTGCAGGATCTGAAAACGACCGTGAATAACGCCTGTCTGGATCATAGGTATCTCCTGATGTGAAAGGGAACAGAGAGATTACAGCCTAAAGGGTTTCCTCTTACCCGGCCAATACGGTTGATCATCTCGGGTATCCATCAAACCGGCCAGTTTCGCCCGATCCAGAAAATTCAGCACCATCGGCATGAGATCTCGCCCTTGCACCCAGCCCAGAGCTCCGGGGGCGCATTGTACCTCATCAAACCCGGTCACCAAGTCGCGGCGAATACCCGGCCCTACCACTGCGATGGGAACCGGCTCACCAGAGTGAATCAGAGGTCCTGCACTGGGCGTCGAATGATCTGCCGTTATAATGACAACAGTACGTCCGTCGAGCAGCTCAGGCATCATTGCACCAATACCCTTATCCAAGGATTCTATGGCAACGATTTTTCTGTTAGGATCTTTGCTGTGTGCAGCAGCGTCTGGGGCCTTGGTGTGGACGTGAATGAACTCGTATTCTTTCTCAAGAGAGGCCGCACGACCAAGCCTTTCCGCCAGATCCCGTCCCGGATTATCAGTATCTGTCATTTTCTCCACCCTCATCCCCAGATAACTGGCCAAGCCCCAATACATCAGACCTGAAGACAAGGAAGCCCCCTGCATTCCCCAACGATCAACAAAAGGCTGAATCAGACCCGGAGTTCCCGGACGTTGCGTGATCAGGACATTGACCTGTTCCTGATTTTTTCTCTGCCGCTCCTGATTGAGCGGATGTTGACTCAGGATAGTATGGGACCAGACAATATAGCTGTTCAAGGCCTCGGCTGTGCGCTGGGCAGCTGGCAGGTCTTCCGCTTCCCTATACGGCAGAGCCATCAGCAGAGGATGATCCTGCTGGGGCGTGCTGGTATCTGTGACTTGGCGACTAAGCCCTTGCCCACGAAGCCGAAGAATGCCGTCCAGCCCCTTGGTGGGTAGGTAATCAACAAGAATATCTTCTATATTTTCTGTGGAGTTGCCGCTAGTACCATTCCGCGCATTCCAGGTATACGAGGCAATAGCCTTTATGAAGGCCTTAGCCTCCTCTTCTGTGGCTTTCGGACGGTGTTTTTTCAAGAAAAGGGTTTGTTCCCGGACCTCAGCCTCGCCGAAATGGACCAGAAAGGCGATATCACCCGGCCTGATATCCAATCCGGCTCCCAGAGCCTCAAACAGGCCCCGACCCGGAAACTCCTGCTTCTGATAACCGAACAGGGCAAAATGGGCGTTTTCACTGGGCAGAGCAATACCTTGGCGGGCCGCATGGAGCAAACCGCAGGAACCCTGTTGGGCAAAGGCATCCAGATTAGGGGTATGAGCGGCCTGTAAAGGGGTGCGATCTTCCAGTTCTGGATAGGCACGATCACCAAGACCATCAAGGAGAATGAGAAGACAGCGTTCAGCGATTCGTCTTTTACTCATGATCTTTTAGAGTTGAAGTCATCTTGATTATGAGGTTTTCTTTCCTGCCAGAGAAACGGGTTGACTTTCTCGGCGAAATGGAAAATATTCGGGACATGAAAATCGATCTTCATGTTCATACCACTCTCTCATCCTGTAGTCAACTGACCCTAGAGCAAATCCTTAATAACGCCCAAGCCAAGGGGCTGGACGGGGTCTGCATCACAGATCATGACACGATGGCCGCCGCTGATTTTCTCACGGAAGGCATCCAGGAAAACGGCCTCTGCGTTCTTGTCGGCATGGAATATGCCACCAAGGGAGGAGATTTTCTTCTGTTCGGGCCTTTTGAAAAACTGCCTGTCGGCCTTCCCGCTGAAGCAGTCTTGGCAGCAGTGGATGCTGCCGGCGGTGTAGCTATTGCCGCCCATCCCTGCCGACCAGGTCGATCCACGCATGTCTCGTTGCTGAAAAAGGGACTGTGCCGAATTATCGAGGGCGTGAACGGCAGAAATGCAGCTTTTGATAATCAGACAGTTGCCCTTTGGCCGAAGCATTATCAGGTCGGGGCGGTCGGAGGCAGTGATGCTCATACTCTTGCCGAGCTCGGTCAGGTGCCCACCCAGTTTAACGTCCCTATCATGAGCAGAGATGATCTTATCCTCGCGTTAAAAGAGGGGAGGTATAATCCACTGATATCCGCGTAACACTTCTCTGTTGCTCAACCTATCTCTCAAGCTATCCCTTGAAAATCTTTTGGAGAAGTATCATCATCTTTCTCCCGCCTCCCATGCTCCTCATCCAGCATCTCTTTCATCTCCATATTAAGGTGGTGCCTACATTTGCCCCTATCATCAATCCGATACCGTTTTCCATAGTCATCACTCCGGCTCCGACAAAGGCCAGCACCATCAGCGAAACTGCTGAGCTGGACTGAAGGATTGCGGTGATCAGGGCACCGCTGCCGATGGCAGCGTAAACGACCGTCAGTATAGGACCTGATTGATTTCTCTTATTTACCTCTGTTGAGCAGTGCAGAGGTAGCAGAAGGGAGTAATTACAAAGAGATACAGGAGAGACGAGAAGGGGCAGGGGAAATACGTTGCTGGATCGCCTATAGCCGTTATAATCAAGTCCAAAAATATTGATTCATCGATTGTTCATAACCAGCTCAGCCTTCTAAAAAAAACATGATAGCAACCCTCTCAGGAATTCTCCAGCATAAAGACCCGGCCTCGGTCATTATTGACGTACAGGGCGTGGGCTACGAGGTGCAGCTCTCTGGCCGGACTTACGACGGCCTGCCCTTGGAAGGAGAAAAGGCCTTTCTCCACATCCACACCAATGTCCGGGAAGATGCCATTACCCTGTACGGCTTCACGGATATAGAGCAGAAAAAACTCTTCCTCCTTCTCACCGGGGTTTCCGGGGTCGGCCCCAAGCTGGCCCTGTCCATTCTCTCCGGCATTGATCCGGCTGAGCTCTGCAATGCTGTGAACCTGAAGGACATGGCTCGCCTGACTGCCTTGTCCGGGGTGGGCAAGAAGACGGCCCAGCGGCTCTGCATGGAACTGGCCGACAAGGTGGGCGGCCTTATCCTGGAAAACCCCCAA
>MTKO01000023.1 GCA_004028505.1 Candidatus Electrothrix aarhusensis | reverse complement strand
AAAACCTACACCATCGCCCTTCTCTTTCTCCGCCTGCTCCTGGAAAAGGGCCTGAGTGTGGATGAAATCCTGGTGGTCACTTTCACCAAGGCCGCCACCGAAGAGCTACGCGGCAGGATTCGCCAACGTATCCGGGATGCCTTGGATGTGCTGGAAGGCCAAGGACCGGATGATTCCCTCTTGCAGGAACTCCTTACCAAGGCCATCGAAATAATCCCTCGGGACAGGGCCGTGATCCTGCTTGGCGATGCCCTCACCCGCATGGACGAGGCGGCCATCTACACCATTCACGGTTTCTGCCAGCGGATGCTCCAGGATCACGCCTTTGAGTCCGGGGCTCCCTTTGCAATGGAGTTTCTGGAAACCGAACAGCTCCTGCGTAAACGAATTATGGAGGATTTTTGGCGGCAACGCTTCTATCCTGCATCTGAGGAAGAAACGGCCTGGGTGGCCTCCCTCTGGCAAGCACCCGAGGCCTTGCTCGCCGGGTTGGGCGGCCATTTGGGGCGTCAAGATCTGGAGTGTATCCCAGCAATCAGCGAAGAAGAGGTGAGCCATCAAGCAGAGGCTGCTGCGACCCTCTTTACCCAGGTGCAGGAGCAATGGCAAGAACAGCGAGAGGACGTTGCCGAGCTGTTACGAGAGAATAAACGGCTCTCACGGGATAAGAGCAAGGGCTACGGGTTGCCCCGGCTGGAGGCGGCTCTGGAGTTGCTGGATGAATTTCTTGCTGCGCAGACCGTGCCTTGGTTGCTGGCAGCTGAGCTGGAGCTTTTCACCAACAGCAAGATCCACTCTTCTTTAAAAAAAATAAACAGGATCCTCCCGATCATCCTTTTTTTGGCCTCTTTGAGGAGTTTTTCCAGGCCCATCACAGCCTGAGCCAATCTCGCAGGATTTTTGTCCTGATTCAGGCCAGAACGTGGTTACATGAGGAATTAACCCGGCGCAAACAGGCCCAGGATCAGCTTTCTTTTGATGATCTTCTAACCCAGCTTGAGGAGGCCTTACAGGGCGAAGGGGGAAAACGGTTAGCCGGAAGCATCAGTAGGCGTTTTCCAGTCATCATGGTGGATGAGTTTCAGGATACTGATCCGCTTCAGTACCGTATTTTTGCGGCTGTCCACAGGGCGTTGGATCAGGAGATGACAACGGAAATCATGACTGCTTCTCCGGCAGAGAGCAAGAAACCGGGCCTCTTCTTGATCGGTGATCCCAAACAGGCCATCTATAGTTTTCGCGGGGCAGATATCTTCACCTATATCCAGGCCCGACAGGACACCCCGCCGGAGAATCGCCTGACCATGACCACCAATTACCGCTCCTCCACCCCTATGGTCGAGGCAGTCAATCGTCTGTTCGACCATGAGTCCCCCTTTCTCTTTGCCAAGGACGAAATTGACTTCCCGAAAGTCCAGGCTGCGGGTTTGGCAGATAAGACCCCTCTGCTGCTGGAGGAGAAGGAATCGAGTTCTGCCGAATGCCGTAGGGGCGAATCCCTGTGTTCGCCCTTGCAAATCGGGCAGGCACGGGGACCTGCCCCTACAACCTGTATTGCGCCC
>MTKO01000037.1 GCA_004028505.1 Candidatus Electrothrix aarhusensis | reverse complement strand
AGTGAACGGTTACGTTGGGCCTGCATGGAGCAGGTGCGCTTTTAAAAAAACTGATATATACTCATCGCTGTCTCATTCAAAGACTGATAATATTTCTTTCTTACTTCGATTTTCCTACAACAGAGTTCAGGTTCATAGGGATCGTATGTGCGAAAGATACAACACGTCGAACGTTATTTTTTTACAGACTTCATACAACCTCAAGCGCCCGGAGGCCTGAAAATGACCGAATTCATCTATCATGATCCGTTTCCCTTAGGCAAGGATCACACCCGGTACCGCCGCCTTGAAGGATCGGAGCAATATGTGAGCGCAGATAGCTTTGCCGGTACCGATATGCTCAAGGTGGCCCCGGAGGCTCTCTGTTTACTGGCTCGGACAGCTTTACATGATGTTTCCTTCTTTCTCCGTCCAGAGCATAACCAACAGGTCGCTGCTATCCTGAGAGATCCTGATGCCTCGGATAATGACCGAGCCGTGGCCTTGGCTATGCTCCGCAATGCTGAGATCGCAGCTAAGGGCGTGCTCCCAATCTGTCAGGATACCGGAACCGCTATTGTTATGGCCAAGAAAGGTCAGCAGGTCTGGACCAGTTGTGATGATGCAGAACAGCTCTCTACCGGTATTTTTTCAGCCTATACAGAGGAAAACCTGCGTTATTCACAAAATTCGGCCCTGAGCATGTACGAGGAGGTGAATACCAAGAATAACCTGCCTGCCCAGATTGATATCTACGCCGTCCTCGGTGTTGCGTACCGCTTCCTCTTTATCGCCAAGGGCGGCGGCAGTGCCAATAAAAGCTTTCTCTATCAGGAAACCAGAGCGACCCTCAACCCTGGGGTGCTGAAGGAATTTCTGGTCGAAAAAATGAAAACCCTGGGAACCGCAGCCTGCCCGCCCTATCATATTTCTATTGTCATCGGCGGTACCAGTGCTGAGGCCAACCTTAAGGCCGTCAAACTGGCCAGCACTAAATACCTTGATGCCTTGCCTGTTACAGGCAATGCTCACGGTCAGGCCCACCGGGACACAGCCCTTGAGCAGGAACTCTTACAAGAGGCTTGGAAAATCGGCATAGGAGCCCAGTTCGGCGGAAAGTATTTTGCCCACGATATTCGAGTCATCCGCCTGCCCCGACACGGTGCTTCCTGCCCCATCGGCCTGGGAGTGTCCTGTTCAGCCGATCGCAACCTTAAGGCAAAGATAGACCGCCAAGGAATATGGGTGGAGGAACTGGATTATAATCCGGGACGCTTGATTCCTGAGGCCTTGCGGCAGAGCAAAGATGAACAGGCCGTGGGTATCGACCTGAACCGGCCAATGCCGGAGATTCTTGGCCAGCTTGACCAACTGCCGGTGGCCGCCCGCATCCTCCTGAACGGCCCCATTATCGTGGGAAGGGATATTGCCCATGCTAAATGGAAAGAACTGCTAAACAACGGAAAACCGCTGCCTGATTATCTGCAACAGCACCCGGTCTACTATGCTGGTCCGGCCAAAACCCCGCCAGGTATGGCTTCAGGATCTTTTGGTCCCACCACTGCCGGGCGCATGGACTCCTAT
>MTKO01000022.1 GCA_004028505.1 Candidatus Electrothrix aarhusensis | reverse complement strand
AAGGCGGAAGCAGCGGTTATAAGCTGGAACATTGGTCTTGCGTACATAAAGCAGGGCGACCTGACCAAGGCGGAGCCGTACATCAGCCGGGCTGTGGAGCTTGCTGAGGAACTCGGTCATCCTAAGCTGGAAGAATGGCGCGAGGGATTGGCAACGGTACGGGCAGAGATCAAGGGCCGGTAGGGGCAATTCCCCGTGCCTGCCCGTGATGTTTCCGTAGGGACACGGCGTGCCGTGCCCCTGCGGCCCAGGGTTAAAACCTTGGGCTATGTTCGCTTCGTTCCTCCGGGACGGCCTGTTTTCCCTGTCCCGGAGGGACAACCGATAATAGCCCCGTGATTTATCGCGGGGCAGCGTACAGCAACGGCATGAAAGCCATTGCAACGCGCCGGGTGGTGGCCTAATCCCTGCAAACCGTACCCCTACCTATTGCCGTGGCATTTTCCGCGCTCCTGTTGTAGAATGCGGGCCGTCTGTTTCTGATACGATGATCAGGGAAGAGACAGCCCTTTTTTATACACGGTCCTTTTTATGTACCTGTCCACTGCCGGGGCAGGCCGGACGCTTCATCTATAACCCCCCTGACTGATCCCCAAGGATATTACCATGACCATCACCCGCTTATACCGCCGCATCGACGCAACCCGCGCCTATTGCTTTAATATAGAATCCTCTCGCACCCTGAATGACCAGGAACTGGACCAGCTGCGCCTGCTGCTGGCCGACGGTTTCCTGATCGACACCGTCTCCCTCACCCCTGTTTTGGAAGGCGAACGGGTGATTGAGGTCGGGCCTCGGCTCAACTTTGCCACGGCCTGGTCCTCCAATATGGTCTCCATCTGTCAGGCCACCGGACTGGACTGTGTCAGCCGGGTGGAGCGTTCCCGTCGCTATGTGGTTCCAGAGAGTGACGATATGACAGCCTTTATCGCGGCTCACCACGACCGGATGACCGAATGCCCTTACTCGGAGCCGCTGACCACCTTTGAAACCGGAATAAAGCCAGAACCGGTCTACGAAGTCGATCTCATAGGCAAGGGGACGGATGCCCTCCTCGACCTGCCGGGCATTTCCATGGATGAGTGGGACCGCAATTTCTATTACGATTATTTCGTAAAGAAGCACCAGCGCAACCCCACTATTGTCGAGATCATGGATCTCAATAACGCCAACTCCGAGCATTCCCGACACGGGTATTTCGGCGGCAAGCAGGTGGTGGACGGCGAAGAGCAGGAAGGCACCCTCTTCGAGGTGGTCAAAGAAACCTTGGCTGCCCAACCCAAAGGTTCGCTGATCGCCTTTAAGGATAACTCCAGCGTGGTGGCCGGGCATGAAATCACCACCCTGCTGCCCAAGGAACCGGGCCACCCATCCCCCCTGGAGGCCACTCAGGTCACCTATCATCCCCTGCTCACTGCGGAGACCCATAATTTCCCAACCGGCGTGGCTCCTTTTCCCGGCGCAGAAACCGGTACCGGCGGTCGTATCCGCGATGTACAGGGAACCGGCAAGGGCGGTTTTGTCATGGCCGGGACCACAGGCTATTGCGTGGCCAACCTGCACATTCCCGGCTATGACCTGCCTTGGGAAGAGCAGTACCCCTGCCCCTCTAACCTAGCTCGGCCCTGACCTTGAGATTGAGGCCAGCAACGGGGCCTCGGATTACGGAATAAATTCGGCGAGCCCATGATC
>MTKO01000021.1 GCA_004028505.1 Candidatus Electrothrix aarhusensis | reverse complement strand
GCGATTGGCAACAATTAAATTTCAGTATAATGAGGCGGATAATTTTGATCTCCTCGAGGCAGGGGCCCAGCTCGAACAGGCTAGGATTGATCTTATGACCGATGAAATCCGCTATATCACAGACGGGTATCGATTTCGTGCCGCTATGGGAACCCTGATTGCCTTTACCTCATCTCCCTCCTCTCGTGAGCGCCCTTCTGCAAACTCGTCCGGCACCCCATGAAATATCTCTTCCTGTTGCTGCTTTGCGCCGCCCTCCTCTTTCTGTCCGTGCCGCTGTTCCAGCAGTATGCTCCGCCTCCTGCTACGCAGCTCCCTCTGACCACGGCTGCTCTTCGGGATTTTCAGGTGACAGTACGCACAGTCGGTACCCTCCATGCGGTCAACTCTCATTCGGTTGCTTCCCGCATTAAGGGACCGGGCGCAAAAATTATTTTTCTTGCGCAGGATGGTTATCCGGTCAACAAAGGAGATATCCTGGTACGCTTTGATCCTGCTCGTTTTGAAGAAGCGGTTACAGACTGTACCGCCCGGATCGACGATCTGACAGCCGGTGTTGAAGCTGCTGAGCAGCTGCTGAGCTGGGAAAAAATAGAGGTGGGGCATAAAAACGAGACTGCCCGCTACAGCATCAGAGTCGCAAAGCTTGATCTGCAACGGCTTGTCAAGGGAGACGGCCCCATGACCCAGGCCCAATACAAGGATGAGCAGGATAAGGCAGAATTGGAATTGAAGCGGTATAAGGAGTATGCTGCTGATCTGAAGAAACTGGCTCAGGAAGGCTACGAAAACCCGGCTGAACTGAACCGCATTCGCGATAAAATATCTGTAGCTCAAGAAGAATTTTCCAGCGCCAAACGTCGCTACACAGCGTACCGAAAATTCATCCTTCCCTCGCTCACGGAAACAGCCACTGCCAAGGTGGAAAATGCCAAACTGAGCCTGCAACAGATGGGCAAGGCCGGTGTCCATAAAATTGCCAGGGCCAAGGCTGCTGTTGATCAGGTCCAGGCAAAGCTGCACGCAGCCCGAACAGCCCTGCGTCAGGCAAAAGAGGAGCTAAAAAAAACCACCCTGTATGCCTCCTCTGATGGTCTGGTTATTCATCATGAGGCCTTCCGTAACGGTGAAATGCGAACTGCACAGGAGGGCGATACGGTCATTATTCATCAACCCATTCTTTCGCTGCCGGACCTGAGCAGCCTGATCGTTAAAAGTAAGGTCCGAGAAATCGATCTGCACAAGATCGCTGTCGGCCAACCGGCGCTTATCACCGTGGATGCCTACCCAGCTCTCAGCTTACCGGGCGAACTGGCCTTTATCGGTGCCTTGGCCAAAAAACAGCAGAGACGTCAATCCGGAGAAAAATATTTTCAAGTCCATTTTTCGCTCAAGACAACAGATGAACGGCTCAGGCCGGGCATGTCGGCTCGGGTGGAATTGCAAACAGCAGTACTGGACCAAGTGCTCTCCCTACCCATCGAGGCTCTTTTTCAGGACAGTAACGGCCCCTTCTGCTTTATCCGAATAGAGACCGAGGTACGACGACGGAGACTGCAAACCGGGCACAGCAATGAGCATTTCATCGAGATCACCGGAGGGCTGGCCGCAGGAGAGCAGGTCTTGCTGGTGCGTCCCGACGGCTCCTACTGATGATATTTTTTTTCGGGATCAGGTGCCGCCGAACTGATCCATATTGCAGACCTCCAGGACATATCGTCCCCGTGCCAGCAGAAAATTATACAGATCAGTATACGCGTCTGCGTCAGCAACATTCAGTGTAACATCTACAGAAAGTCCGGAC
>MTKO01000063.1 GCA_004028505.1 Candidatus Electrothrix aarhusensis | reverse complement strand
GTGCAGGACGTTGCGGCCCTGGGCCTTGTTGCTGCTTTTTTGCGGCAAACAGGCCAGCCAGCGGCTCTAGCCAGCTGGGCAGCCCCTTCTGCTCACAGCCGGACAGCAAAAGACTGCCTGCCAGAGCCACGCACAAGAGGCTCCATGCACGTAAGATATGTACATTAATCATAGTTACTCCAGGGTGGTATTCGTTGTTTTCTCAGAAATAATAGGGGATTCAGGAATCAAGAGTCCCTGAAAGAAAATATTTAAAATAATGTCCGGGGATTCAGGGTAAGAATCGCGACCTTCCAGCCAGTTGGTGAGAAAAGCATTGCAAAGGGTGTCCAAGGCAACCGCTAGGTGATACGGCTCGGCAATCCGCTGAAAACGACCCCTTTCTATGCCATGAGCAAAAACAGCGGCAACACGTTGCACCATTTGATGGTGCCGATCCCGCAACTCACTGTCTAAGCCTGCTTTAATGTTAAAGCTTGCACCTCGTGTCTCGGCAAAATACAGGCGGATAAAGGAGTCATTACTCATAAAAACTTCGCCCTTCACTTGGATATAATTACGCAACTGCTCAACCTCGTCTTTCGAGGTCTCCAGAGATGCACCAAGGGCTACATGAAACCGATCTGCCTGTTCTGTAACTAGGGCCTTGTACATCTCTTCCTTATTTTTGAAAAACTTGTACAAGGTCCCGACAGCAAACTCGGCCTGCTCGGCAATTTCCTGCATGGAGGCATTATGATAGCCTTTTTCAGAAAAAAGTTGCATAGCCGCTTCAAGCATTTCCTTACGTTGCTGCTGCTTTTCCCGCTCTCGGCGAGAGTTTTTTTTCCCCGGCATGAAGCACGTCCTACCTGATTACTTTTTTATTTTTTTACCCAACGACTCAAGATAATTCCCACTCCTTTTTGAAAAGGGATGTCTGATCAATTCATTTATCGAACGAGTGAGATCGTATTATGAATGGTGATTCACTTTATGTTATAATCAATAGTGCTGTCAAGTAAAATTATGAGGACTGTAAATACCAAAGATAATCGCAACCATCAAGAGATACCTTTTAACCTAGAATGCCAAAGGAGGCCACATCAGGACATTCTGAACCTTCTAAGCGCTCCGGGATTTGGTAAAAAAAACGATCTCCTTTCAATAATCATTCAGCAACTGCTGGACAGCGGCATAGGCAGGGAGAATCGAGAACGAGCTCAATGGACTGTTATTCCATCTAAACTTTTTTTGCAGTCCAGGACTCTGAAAGCGGCGATGTGCCTGCGGCCCCGCTTCTGGCCACGGTAAAGGCCTCGATCTCGGCTGCCCCGGCTTTCAGCAACACCTTGGCGCATTCGTGCAGGGTTGAGCCGGTGGTGAAAACATCATCTATCAGCAGAATTTTTTTCCCTTTCACCTCGTTCAGGTGAAAGGGCGTTGCAAGACAGAAGGCCTTGTGCAGATTACTACGGCGAGCTTTACCGCTGAGTCGCATTTGGGGGACCGTCGGGCGTTGGCGCTTCAGCAGGTCAAAGCGGATTTTTTCCCGCCATTCTGGAAAGCAGGCTTGGGCCAGGAGCTGGGATTGGTTAAAGCCCCGTTCACGCAGGCGTTGAATATGGAGAGGGACAGGTAGGATAAGGTCAGGTTCATTGAGATCCAAAAGGGCAGGCGTTTCTTTTATTAAGGCAGCAAGGGAGGCAAGGCCGGTGAGGTTATGGCTGAATTTGAGTTGGAGCAGCAGGGTGCTTATCG
The DNA here is from genome assembly GCA_004028505.1 of Candidatus Electrothrix aarhusensis. GTDB lineage: Bacteria > Desulfobacterota > Desulfobulbia > Desulfobulbales > Desulfobulbaceae > Electrothrix > Electrothrix aarhusensis. Next base: position 177 of record MTKO01000063.1, on the reverse strand, counting down.
GTTCCTGATACAGGAAGCTGGATCGGGCCTTGGTAAAGGCAAGGGGATTGTCCAGGCAGGTGAGGCAGAGATGATTGTCCTCGGACGCAACGGGTTGCCGCAGCAGGTGCAGAAGGGAGGAGGAAGAGGAATCGCAAGCTTTCCTTGGAGACAATCGGGGGCAGAGCAGGGGGAGGG
>MTKO01000020.1 GCA_004028505.1 Candidatus Electrothrix aarhusensis | reverse complement strand
TGCCACTAGGCTGAATTTCAAAATTGAAAATAGAGTTAAATTCTTCACCCAGTAACACATCGAGAATTTTCATTTCCAGCATGACCTGTGGTACTGCCAAATCCATTTCTTTAACAAGTTTGGTGATCGAGTCGATCACTTTCATATCATCGGTGCGTACCAGAATCATATTGTGTTCATTATTCACCGTGACATAAATCGGTTGAGCTTGTGATGTAATCTCCTGGAGGGCTTGATTATCCATTTGGCCCTGGTTGACACTTAATAATTCAGCAATTTGTTCTACCTGGTTCAGTGATAAATTGTCTGAGGTCACCTGAGATCCAGTATAGGTCGTTTGATTTCGGCCACCTCCCAGACTTCTACGATTGCTGACAGATCCTCGACTACTGGATCCTCGACCGCCAGTTGTCTGTTGCTGACCGGGTTCAATACCTAGTGATAAAATAACCCGTTGACCAAACAGATCTTCAATGGCCTGGGCGACAATCTGTACATTCGCATTTAACAGACGGAAAACCTCAATATGCTCGCTTTCCCGAACGATCAGATCCTTACCGTATTCTTCACGGGTCATAATGCGATAGGTATTGGTGTCATCATCAAACCGATACCAGAGGTCACTGATGCGAGCGATCGATTTCACTGCATTCAATACGGATGTGTTTTTTAAATGAATGGTGATAATTTTTTTGGTTGCTTCAGGGGTGGCAATAATATTGCTGGACGACATCTCGGATAACACACGGATAACGTCAATCAAAGGTGTTTCATTGAACTCCACTTCACTGATTTTTTCCTCGGCATACAATGAAGATGTATGGAAAAGAAGCTGGCTGACAGCCAGAACTAATAACAACAGTTTTTTCATTTAGCGTAATACCCTTACTGTGCCAAGGATCCCTGTTTCAACCGTCAGGCTGAGCCGAGAAATTTTAGTGATACGGATTGCATTGCGTGGTTGGGTCGGATCAATGTTGATTTCATCGCCTTCACGGACCATATGGATACGTTTACCGCCGATCTGGATAAGCGCCATCGGGCCTTCTTTGTCATTCCCGTCAATAAAACCTTTAAAAATTAGTTCAGGTACACGGAAATCACCTCGGTTGCGTTGAAAACCATAGCCAAATCCATTGCCAAATCCTGATGTCTGGGTAAATGTCTGGCCATTTTGATTCTGACCGTAACTAATCTGTGGGTCGCTGAAAGGATCACGTAAGCTGGCGATATTTAATGCATTATCCTGAGGGGCGAGTGAACGCCATTCCACAGTGTCAATTGGTTCTTCGCCATAAACGTAAGCAGAGAAAATAAAAAGTAGAGACAAAATAATTGTTAGTTTCATAGCGTTACCCGGCTAATGCGAACATGGATTTGAAAAAGGCGTAATACACATAACCAACAATTCCGCCAATCAGTAAAATAGCTGCAGGCTCTGTCGCTGAAGCAATGGCTTTGGTGATAGTGCGAATGCGTTCTTCATAAAATTCTCCAGCGTCACGCATGATTGAAACCATGCTGCCGGTTCGTTCCCCAACCAGGGTCATTTGTTGAATCAACTCTTCGATATAGGGTTTCTGGAAACTTTTGCCCATATCCGACCCCCTGAGGATTTCTTCAGATGCATCGACTACATTTTCAGCAATGGCTTTGTTATTAATCAGATCGCCAATGATTTTCAGGGCATGAACAACTGAAACCCCACTCTGTAATAAAGTGGCGAGTCCCCAGGTGATCTGGGACATGGCATTGGCTGAAATCATTGACCCAATAAGCGGAACCTTGAGCAACAGGATATCAATGTAAATACGACCTCTAGGTCTGGAATAGGTGTAAACAATTGCACTGATTGTGACGATGATGGCAATTATCACGTAGTACCAGCTGGTGGTAATAAAATTCGAGATGGCCATCAATTGCAGCATCTCTGAAGGTGGTGTTCGGCCAGTGCGTTGGAAAAAATCA
>MTKO01000062.1 GCA_004028505.1 Candidatus Electrothrix aarhusensis | reverse complement strand
GTGGGTTCCGTTACTCTGCCGTTGGATATTAGCGGGGCAGGGGGCTTTTTAAAGTCGGTGATCCTCTTTCAGAGGGCTTTTTTTTCTGTTGCGAGAGATGAGCCGCTTGGGCAAGTATGAGAGGTTGAGAAAACTTTCCCTATGCGGTAAAGAGAGTGAGCCTGGCAGGGCGCATGCCCTGATCGCTACCGGGCTTACGGTTTTTGTTCATTCAATAGAATCTGCTGAAAAGGATTTTCACTATGAAAAAGATTATTCTGCGCGAAGATGAGATGCCCACCAGCTGGTATAATGTTGTTCCGGATATCCCCGGAGGACTGATGCCGCCGCTTGATCCAGAAACCAAAGAGCCTATTTCTCCGGAAAAACTGGCAGCAGTTTTTCCTATGGGTCTGCTTGAGCAGGAAATGAGCGAAAAACGTCTCATTGAAATCCCGCAGGAGGTCATGGAGCTCTACAAAATATGGCGGCCATCACCGCTGGTTCGGGCTACAAAATTGGAAGAGGCCCTTGGCACCAAGGCAAAGATTTTTTTTAAAAATGAGGGCGTTTCTCCGGTGGGAAGCCATAAGCCCAACTCGGCTGTTGCCCAGGCATATTATAATCACCGTGAGGGTGTAAAACGTCTGGCCACAGAAACCGGCGCTGGTCAGTGGGGTTCTGCGCTGTCCTTGGCTACCTCCAAGTTTGGGATGGAATGCAAGGTCTTTATGGTGCGCTGTTCCTTTGATCAAAAGCCGTACCGTAAGTCGATCATGCAGACCTTTGGTGCGGACATCGTGGCCAGCCCCAGTGAGGACACTGCCATCGGAAGGGAAATCCTGGCCAAGGATCCCAACACCTCAGGCTCGTTGGCCATCGCCATTTCTGAGGCTCTTGAGGATGCCTCCTCCCGGAAGGATACCAATTATGCCCTAGGCTCGGTGCTTAACCATGTTGTGCTTCATCAGACGGTTATCGGCCTTGAGGCTAAAAAGCAGATGGAAATCGCTGGCGCCTATCCTGATGTGATCGTGGGCTGCTGCGGAGGAGGGTCTAATTTTGCCGGACTGATCGCTCCCTATATTCCTGATTATCTTGAAGGAAGAAAGATAGACTTTGTCGGGTATGAACCCGCTTCCTGTCCCACCATGACCGGCGGTAAGCTGGCCTATGACTCTGGGGATGTCTCCATGATGACCCCGCTGATCTATATGCATACGCTGGGACATAATTTTATTCCTCCGGGAATTCATGCTGGTGGTTTGCGCTATCATGGTATGGCACCAATCATCTCAGCCCTAATCCGGGATGATATTATTCGTCCAAAAAGTGTGCATCAGCTGGAATGCTTTGAGGCAGGTGTCCTTTTTGCCCGGACCGAAGGCATTATTCCGGCACCTGAGACCACCCATGCCATCCGAGGGGCTATTATCGAGGCCATGAAGGAGCCGGATCGTCCGAAGAATATTCTCTTTAACTTTTCAGGACACGGGCTGATTGATATGGCGGCCTATGATTCCTATTTTAACGGCGAGCTGCATGATTATTCCTTTCCCACCGAGGAGATCGCGGCCAGTCTTGCTTCTCTGCCGTGTATAAAAAAATAAAGTAGGTATCATCTCAGATATCTCAGATGCGTTTTTACTGTCACCTCCTGGTAACCGTACCGGGAGGTGATAAAACTGACGCAACTCTGATTCAATCCACACGCTATTAAAAATATTAAAGAAGTTTTTCGGAACCCCTGATGAGCCCCTCTTCTATTCAAGAATCTTCGATTGTGACGACAGCGCAAGAAACAACATCAACCCTTGCTGGAAAGGAGGGGAAAAAGCCCGCAGGAACCGCGCCCAAAAAACCGGTAAAGAAAAGCTCTCCCAGAAGGAGAAAAACTAAGCCACCGCAAAGGATCTATGATCATATCCCGATTATCATTGTCCTCGTGGTGATCTTCAGCTTCACCCTGCTCTGTATCGGGATCGGGATTACCCGCTACCTTGATCCAAAACGGGCTGGAATACCGGCTTGCGGTAAGATTCCCTGTCCTTCTCCTTTTTCAATCTCAACCAAGGCACTCAAAAGGGCGGGGGAGAGTAGAATTCCAGTCGTTCTTTGCTGATAGGGTGGGTAAAGGCGAGTCGGGCCGCA
>MTKO01000061.1 GCA_004028505.1 Candidatus Electrothrix aarhusensis | reverse complement strand
TCCTGGTTTTCTTGCCTGTGCTATGATGGTATCCGGCTGCAAGTCTTTCGGTGTCAGCCCCGTTTTCAGGAGCATGCTATCCAATTTTTTGTGCAGGTGCGCCGACCGCTGGGCAAGGCGGGCCGGAGTCAGCGGTTTGGCTCCCTTACCGGTCTGCACGGCAGCAGACTGTCCCAGCAGCTCATCTGCCGAGATACCAAAGGCGGCCAGTAGCGGAGTCAATTTTGCCTTGGCTGCTGCTGTTTTTTTGGCAATGGCGGCGGCAACTGGGTCGAATTTCGGTGCGGTATCTTGAGTATCAACCGTCGCTGTTTCATCTGCTTTTGACAAAGAATCAGGCTCGGGTTCCGACTCATCAACGGGGATTTCTTCTGCCGCCGCATCCGACAGACCAATGATACTGGCGTAGCAGGTACGTGCTTTCTCGGGTGGTTCAGCAAGCTGCTCCAGGGAGGCAGCAAGGTAGTATGCGTCAGTCTCCCATTCCGGCAATCCGGTCAAGCTGGCCCGCCAGATGAGGATACCGATTTCATGGCCGGGAAACAGCCAGAGTGTATCCAGTCGGCATTGCATCTCGACGAATGTATTCTCTGCCGAGTGATTGCCCAGAAAACAACGGCAGCGGCGACCGGGGAGCTGTGACGCAATGCGGGAACGCTCAGGATGCATATTGTGCAGCAGCACAGGTTCATCTCCCTGGAGAAAACTAGGAAAACGCTGATCTGGAGGGGCCAAGTGAAATAGCTTTGGAGAGGCATTGACAGGAGGTTCTGGCCAGCGGCGGGCAAGCCAGTTTTTATCAAGGCTTCCGACAAGAGCACGGCGTGACGGCCAGTCCAGCCCCTCCGGGCCTAAGCCCACCGGTCGTTGCTGCTCAGAGGAAAAGCCGATCAATTTGTCAGGATGCTGGATATTTGGAAGAGGTTTTCGGTTTCTGCCATCTAGGCAGCGGACCGGCACCATGCCTCGACCGGCAGAATTGTCATATCCTGAAGCACCGCCGAACGACTGCTCCCACCCTAATTTCATTTTTTTAAATGGAACCGGAAAGGTTACCTTATCATTGCTGGTCCACCAGCGGTCACCGATGACGACAAGATTTTTTTTTTATGCTGCCCACCTTGGTCCTGACCGGACAGGCTAGCGTAGATTGACCGCCAGGCGCATGGCAGTCCCCTGCCATGAGAAATTCTCCTGTCGGTTTGGGCAGCCCTAAATCAAAGGGGACACCATCCAGTTCCTTGACCGGTTGCCAAAAATCGCCTTCCTCTAACAGGACCGGTTGAGGGTCAAGGCGAAATCCGGCCAGCATGGTGACGGTCATCTGCTGCTTGTCTTTCTCCTTGTTCTTCTCGTCCAGGCGGTACAAGAGGGACAGAGTGTCCGGTTTGCGGAGGAAAAAAGTCGGCTGCTTCAAGCGCATGCCTCTATCGATCCTGCCGATGTTTGTACAACTCGTTTACGCATCAGTTATCATCCTTAACATCCTTAATGTTCTGAAACTGCATGGTGAATTCTCCTTGTTCGTCAACATCAAGCAGCACTCCGGCAGGGAGCTGGCCCCCGCTCATCTGGGTAAGGATTTCTCTGGAAAGCCGGGGTAGGACATTGCCGTTCAGGATGTATTCGATATTGCGGGCACCGGTTTCAACCTCGGTGCAGCGGTCTGCGATTTGCTGCACGACTTTGTCATTCCAGCTGAACTCCATGCGGTTGTTGTTCATGAGCATTTCGCGCAGGGTCTGCAGTTTGATCTCCACGATACTTTTCATAGCATCCCGGTCCAGACTGAAAAAGGGAATCACTGTGGTTCTGGCCAGCAGGGCCGGTTTGAAATATTGGGAAAGCAGAGGGCGCACGGCTCCCATAACGGCCTCCACCGGCAGGGGTTCCTCTCCGCCGGTCATCTCCTGAATTACATCCGTGCCCAGATTGGAGGTGAGGATAATAATGGTATTGCGGAAACTGATCTCCTTACCCTCGCCGTCGGTGAGCACGCCCTTGTCAAAGACCTGATAGAACAGGTTCATGATATCGATATGCGCCTTTTCTACCTCATCAAGCAGGACTACCGCATAGGGCATTCTCCGCACTGCCTCGGTGAGCATACCGCCCTCGCCGAATCCTACATAGCCGGGAGGCGAACCGATGAGGCGGCTGACCGTATGACTTTCTTGAAATTCGCTCATATTGATGGCAACCACGCTTTTTTCGCTGCCGAAGATCAGCTCTGCAAGAGCAAGGCCTGTGGCGGTCTTGCCGACTCCAGACGGTCCAGAAAAAAGAAAAACCCCCTGGGGCTGATGCGGATTCCTGATTCCAGCCTTAGCTGCCCGGATGACCTCTCCCATTGCGGAGAGCGCGTGATTTTGCCCCTTGATCTTCACCTCCATGACGGATTCAAACGCGACAATATTTTCAGCCTCGTCC
>MTKO01000019.1 GCA_004028505.1 Candidatus Electrothrix aarhusensis | reverse complement strand
TATGGTATGCAGGTGGCTATTCCGGCTCCAGAATTCACTTGGCAACGGACAGACGGCGGTCTGGCTATGGATGCTGATGGACGAGTTTCAGAAATTCTGGGCCTGGAATTCGGAAATATGGGAGGAGAAGGCCGACTATACCGAGGCCTTTCCGCATTTGCTGCTCATGGCCTTTCTCCAGCGCATCGTTAATGGTGGCGGCATAGTTGATCGGGAATACGCTGCCGGGCGGGGGAGGATGGATCTGCTGATTCGCTTTGGAGGACGGAGCAATCTTGTGGAGATCAAGCTGGTGCATCCCCGGATGGTAGGGAGGCCACCCGCGACCAAGGGCTGGGCCAAGTTGATCGCTATGCCGACCGAACTGGCCCGGACACCTGTCACTTGGTCATCTTCGACCGGCGTCCTGAGCAGCGGACCCTCCCTTGGGAGGAACGGCTCTCCCGCGAAACTAGAACAACGCCGGGCGGACGAGCCGTGGAGGTGATTTGGTGCTGAAGGGCCATCTCCTGTGACGGGTCGGAACACCCGGAATATCGAACCCGTTGAGCTGCCGTAGGGGCACGACGCGTCGTGCCCTTACGAAAAATGCCGACACAAGTTACACCGTATGCACCGTAGATATCACAGCCGTAGCAATAAGTCCGCCAACGACAAAGATTGAACTGCCGATAAAGACAGCCGAGGCTGCCGCAACATAGCGAGGTCCGGCAGTCGCCATATAGCGCATACTGATCACCATCCCTGATGCCCCGATGCCTACCACCGCAACAGAGATAACCAGAATTAACTTCTGGAGAGCGCTCAGGTTATCAAGGGTTTCATGTTTTGACATTTGTTCAACCCGGAGGCCAGCTCAGGCTACGTCCACCGAGGACATGCATGTGGATGTGAAAAACCGTCTGCCCGGCCTCGGCACCGTTATTAAAGACAAGGCGAAATTGCTCAATGCCTTCTTCCTTCGCCACTTGATTGCCGATTCGTATCAGCTTACCCATGAGCTGTTCATCCTCTTCGGCCACAGCGGAAGGCCCGCTGATATGCTTTTTCGGAATAACAAGAAAATGCACAGGCGCTGTGGGCGCGATGTCCCGAAAAGCCAGTACCTCATCATCCTCATAGAGTTTGTCCGAGGGGATATCACCTTGAATGATCTTACAGAACAGACAGTCTTCAGCCATAGCTTGCTCCTTTTTTAACGTATGATTATTTTTGGCAGATGGGTTGTAGCAGTGATCCTTGTGAGTGCCCTGATGTTATTTTCTTCTGGTTCGTGTTGGGTCGATTTTGCCAGCAAGAGGGCGAAACTGGAGTACCAGAGAGTCCCCGTTTAAGCGAATATCCACCGGGTCCAGCTGGACAAAGATCGAGGTGGTCCCCAGTTTTCCTATCAGTGGATCTAATTTCTCCAGGGGCAGGGGGTATTCTTTACTCAGGCCCTCCAGTAGGGGGCCAAGGGAGGCTGCCGCAGGATCCTGTTGCTGGGCTTGATTATAAAATGTTGGCCAAAGAAAAAGGGTTTTTTTCTGTCGATCATAACGGAGCGCGATGTCGCAACTGAACGGCAGAACTAGCTGGCCCAGTTTGATCTGGATGGTCTGGCCTCCGACCTTGGCGTTGACAGCCATATTTTTGCCGCTGATCTGTCCCTTAAGGGCAATGGTATTCTTTTTTACAGCAAGCCTACTGATGGAATCTATGACAAAGGTTCCTCGGAAATTACTGTTTTTCTTCTGCTGCTCAATGGGGAGCGGCAGGAGACTACTCAGGGCCTGATGCAGGGTTGCGATAGGCAACGTCAGAGAGATCGGCGGTGTTTTTTCGGCCTTGACCGGGACTGTAATTAGGAAGAATCCGCAAAGGAAAAAGAGAAAAATATATCGACGATGGCGAGGGACGATCATGTGTTCAACCAAAATAAGAAGCTGTTTATAGGGGCTGATAAAATCAAAAATATTTTTATCAGTCTTGTTTCATTGTTTCGCCTATCCTACTACGTTTTTTCCAGAGTGCAACTAACCAGGGTGTTCTCAGGAGAAAAATTTCGATTTTAGAAGCAATATCAAGGAAGATCACGGAAGCACTGATGGACGTGATAAGTCCTTGATAAGGAGGGTGTGGTTGCCAAGAAATTGACCTCGCAGGGAAAAAATGTTATTTTAAACGGGGAGTAGCTGCTTGAGCAGATCCAGAGGCTAAACGGACAAAAAAAGGGAGGGGGAACATGGCAGCACCGCAGTTGCCCGTGCAATTAACTGTGAAATCTGAGTGCTTTCTCAGCGGGGCCCCGGAAGAACTCCGGGCCACGATTCGAGAGCAGCTGACCGTGGATAATCCCAAGTATCTGGCTGCCCAGCGCTATTCCCGTTGGCTGGGCAAGCAGATCAAGCCGAAATTATATTTTTATCGCGAGGAAGGGGATAATCTTATTTTCCCCCGAGGGTTTGGCAACCGAGCAGTGCTCATCTGTCGCCGCCTGCTGG
>MTKO01000018.1 GCA_004028505.1 Candidatus Electrothrix aarhusensis | reverse complement strand
ATCTGTTGATCCGGGAAATTCAGCCAGAGGGCAAAAAACGGATGTGCGTTCAAGCCTGCATCTGCGGGATGAAGCTGCCTCTTGGGGAACAGTTCACCTGAGTTTGCCGGAACAGCCGATGTCGTTTTTAGGCAAAAAAATTTGCTTTCTGGACTGCTTTTCCGGAATCAGCGGCAACATGCTTCTGGGCGCTCTGCTCAATGTCGGGTTATCGCAGGACGCCCTCCAGGAGACACTCAGCCGCCTCAATCTTCCGGGCTGGGAACTCAGTTGCAGCCCTGTCACTATCTCCGGTTTACAGGCCGCCTCGGTTCAGGTTCAGGTCCAGACTCAAGTTCAAATCCATGAGACCGCGACGCATAGGCATTTATCCGATATCCGCACCATCTTGGAGCAATCAGAGCTGGAGCCGATTATTGTGGAGCGCTCCCTTGCTGTGTTCACCCGGTTGGCAAAGGCTGAGGCTCATGTCCACGGTACGGTTCCAGAAAAAATCCATTTCCACGAAGTGGGTGCCCTGGATGCTATTATTGATATTGTCGGTGCTGTTGCCGGACTCCATCTCCTCGGTATAGAAGAGGTCATCTGTTCGCCCCTGCCCATGCCGGGTGGCGGCTGGGTTCATTGCCAACACGGGGCGATTCCCCTGCCTGCTCCGGCGGTCTGCGAGCTGCTCAAAGGCGTTCCTGTCTACGGGGACAGCCTGCAACAGGAGCTGGTCACTCCGACAGGTGCAGCTTTGGCTGTCGAGCTGAGCAGCTCATTCGGAATCATGCCGCCTATGACCCTGGAGCAAATCGGTTACGGCGCAGGCACCATGCAACGACAGGACGGAAGGCCCAATCTGTTACGCCTGATAATTGGATACAGAAAGATCGTGCAGGAAGCGCAACAGGTCGAAGTCATTGAAACCCATTTGGACGACTGGAACCCGGAACTCTGGCCCCATGTTGCGGCCAAGCTGATGAAGCAAGGAGCATTGGATGTCAGCCTAGTGCCCATCCAGATGAAGAAAGGCCGCCCCGGTTTTCTCCTCCGCCTGCTTGCTGATTCGGCCCACGCCGCTCATCTCAAAGATGCCATCCTCAGCGAAACTTCGGCCATCGGTCTCCGCTTTCACACGGTCCAGCGCATGACCCTGCCCAGAATCAGCATTGAGCTGACAACCCCCTGGGGCACAGTGCGGGCAAAAAAGGTAACAACCTCTGAGGGCGTTAGGGTTACCCCGGAGTATGAAGATTGCGCGAAACTGGCAGAAGAACAGAACATCCCCTTACAAAAAATTTACGCTGCGGTTGCAGAATTGAGTGGCACTGTTTCCGATCATCGCCACAAACCGCCTGGACAAGATACCAAGACAATCTCAGATAATCATGGATAAACTCTTCATGTTCATAGCCACTGGTGCCTACAGCGGCTACCTGCCCAAAGCTCCAGGGACCTGGGGTTCTCTCGTCGGCGTTTTGTTCTGGACCTTGGGGTTGCACCGACTTACACCCACTGCCTATGCCGGTATGCTGGCAGGAATCTTACTGGTCGGCACGGCGGCGGCTGGGGCAGCAGAAAAAATCGTTGATCAAGGCGATCCCGGCTTGGTAGTCATTGATGAAATCCTCGGTCAGCTCATTGCGTTGTCTCTGGCACCTTCACATCCCTTGGCCGCTGTTGCTGGCTTTGCCCTGTTTCGCTTCTTTGACATCCTGAAACCCTTTCCAGTAAGCTGGCTCGACCAACATATTCATGGCGGTTTGGGTATTATGCTTGACGATGTAATGGCTGGTATTTATGCCCTTTTGGTCTTGCAAGGCTTGATTTGGTTGGTGGGAAACTAAAAAAACTCATGAATGATACTGATACTGATACGGGAACTGGAGAAAACGTAACTGTTCAGACGCCCTCCCAATATTTTGATTCTCAAAACAAAAATTCAGGCAGTTACTCTCAAAATGGTCGAGATGTAGCTGGGGAGAGTGAACGGTTACAAAGGAAACAGGCAATGTCCTCTCTGCTTGAAGTAAAAAATATGACCCATTTTTTCGGGGGACTGCGTGCTGTACACGGCTTCAATCTCAGCATTGAGCCGGGGCAGATCCACGGCCTGATTGGTCCCAACGGAGCAGGCAAGACCACCGTTTTCAACCTGATCACCGGAGTGTATACGCCCACCGAGGGGACCTTGACCCTTGAGGGGAAAAATATCCGAGGCAAGGAACCGCATCACATCGCCTCAATGGGAATCGGCAGGACTTTTCAGAACCTGCTCCTCTGGCGACATATGAACGTGCTTGATCATATCCGGCTGGCCCATTACTCCCAGCTCAGCTATGGCCTGTTCGGAGCCTTCTTCGCCACTCCTGCCTGTCGGAGACAGGAAAAAAAGATCAAGGAGCGTTGCTACAGGCTCATGGAGACCTTTGACATCAGCCAGTTTGCCGAGCATATGGTGGGCAGTCTGCCTACGGGGCCCAGCGCCGGGTGGAGATGGCACGGGCCATGGCCACCAA
>MTKO01000060.1 GCA_004028505.1 Candidatus Electrothrix aarhusensis | reverse complement strand
AAGTCATGCGTTCGCCCTGTATACAGCCCTGTCTTTTTGTATCTGTGTCGTTTTAAATGCGTTTGCCCTGGACCTGTAACCCGCATGGCTGCGCGGTCTAATTTTGCCCTGTGATACCGGTATGAGTACTTTTTATTGATTTTTTCAATTTAACATGTATCAATTGTAAATTGAAATCGCTGGTGTCCCTAATTTGCCAGTTTTGCGACTTCAGCATGCTTGGCTAATTAAATAAAAAACAATAGCTTAAATAATTTTAAATAGTCAGCATTAGAAAGATGTCTGGAGAAGAAAAAATGACCAAATCATTGTTTAATGCAATTGTTATTTTAGATGCTGTTCCTGAGGATGAGATTAATCCAGCCCAGCTATTACGATGGACTCTAAAGTCTACAAACGAGCTAACTGTGCAATACCTGCGCTTAAATACGATGAATGACCTTCAGGCAGGTATGCGCACTACTTTAAATGAGATACAGAATAACGACCTTAAACCTTGGCTTCATCTCAATGGTCATGGTCTTGAAGATCAAAGTGGTTTTGTTTTTGCTAATGGCTCACCCTGTCGTTGGGATGAGCTAAGACAACTTATTACACCCTTAAATGAAGAGTTACGACTTAATCTTTACTTGATTCTGGCAACTTGTTTTGGGGGTAGTTTTGCACGAGCGATAGACACGACTGATCGTGCTCCCGTTTTGGGACTTATCGGTCCTATTAACGACGTAGACGGAGCGGAATTAGTAGATGTATTTTCTGATTTTTATAGAACGTTATACAGAACACAATCATTCTCTAAGGCACTGAACAAATTAGACACAAAAACTCAAAGCTCATACTATAGAACCACAGCGGAAGATTTTTTTTGTGACGTTTGGAATTTTTACATGAGAAATCTTTGCAACGAAGAAGAAATAGAGAACAGAGTCAGAGTAATTCGAAAACAGTATAAGAAACAAAATACACACTCTTCTCCTTGTAGCGTTGGTCAATTAAAACGAACGTTCCGAAGGGAAAATCCTGTTCTGTTTGAGAAATTTAGAAATCACTATTTCATGTATGATCTTTATGAGGGCAACAAAGAAAGGTTTTCTTTGACCTTACCGTCAAGCTAATCAATAGGGTCAGACTCGATTGATTTTACAAAGCCACCTCAATTTCCTACTCCCCACGGGGGACGCATTACTTTTGTTAGGAATTCAGCTAATTATTGCTTTTCGGTGCCAAGCTGGGGTGCTACGATATGTTTGTGTAATAAAGAATGAAAAAGAAAACATCCCCGCGCATATCCTTAAAAAGATTGTACAGGAGATCAAAAATGGCTGAAAGAAATATAGGGCTGGAGATTCTGGAGGGAGTAAGAGAAATAAAAGAATACAAGAAAGGAAACCTTTCTCTGAAAACCTCTCGGCTATCCGAGCCTTCTCCTCCACGAACAATCAGGGAAAAGTTGAAGCTTTCACAAATAGCTTTTGCAAATTTGATGGGAGTCAGCGTCAGGACCTTGCAGGATTGGGAACAGGGCAGGAGAAAGCCTAAAGGCCCGGCCAAATCTCTGCTCAGGATAGCTGAACAGAACCCCAATGCATTTTTAACGTTGTCCTGACTGCTCTTAAAAAGGGTGTGGGGATCTTGAAATAATCTACGTATCAAAATAGTATTACTATAAAATATTATCCACAGGAAACTATTTTTCGCTTCGCCGGGTGAGTGCGGTAACGTGTGACCCCGGTTTTCCATACCCCCATCTCCCTTTCCCACCCCACCGCTTCAACAAATCCATGACGATCAATAAGAAGCTTTTTCAAATGCACTGCCTGCGGGTAAGATGAAAGAGGAAGCGGCAAGGGTAATACCTATGAAACCTATGTTGACTCTTCGGGACTTCAGGAATAACATGTTTGTTATCTGAAAAAATCAATCGACTGAGCACAGTATGAAAAAACTGCCCATTGGAAAACAGGAGTTCAAAGGTCTTATTGAAGATAATTGCATCTATGTGGATAAAACCGAATATTTACTCAAACTCATTGATTCCACCGCTCCTATTTTCCTTTCACGCCCGCGAAGGTTCGGCAAATCATTAACAGTAACCACCTTCAAAGAACTCTTTAAAGGCAATAAAGAGCTTTTTAAAGACACCTATGCCTATGATAATTGGGACTTCGAGCAAAGCAATCCGGTCATCCACTTGGATTTGAGCCAGGTTTTATGTAACGATTCGGCAAGCATTGAAAAACAACTTTATGAACTCATTCGCGAGCAGGCGGAAAACTTTGATTGTACCCTTCTTGAAAAGAGCACGCCAAATATCGCCTTTCGCCAACTTATTAAGCACCTGGGCAAAAAAAAACGGGTTGTTATTCTTATTGATGAATACGATGCCCCGATACTGGATAACCTTGCCAACCCCAACCTCATTGCAATAAAAACTGTCCTGCGTGGATTTTATAAGATTATCAAAGCAAGTGAGGAATATATACGCTTCGTCTTTATCACAGGCATTTCCAAATTTACCCACGTTGGGGTTTTCAGCGCATTAAATAATCTCGAAGATATCACTCTTTCCAGTGAATACGCATCAATCCTCGGATACACAGAAGAGGAAATTGCGACCTTCTTTCCGCAGCAGATTAATCTGGCCAGAGAACAACTTGATCTGACAGATAAATTGTTCTGGAAAAAACTGGCAGCCTACTATAACGGCTATTCCTGGGATGGTGAGCATTTTGTCTATAATCCTCTGTCCATTTTAAAGTTCTTCAGAAGTAAGGGGAAATTCATTCCCTACTGGATGGAAACAGGTTCCCCTGAATACATCATTCGCTATTCTGAAGATAAGCAATTTGATATAACTGATTTTGAACAGCTGAAGGTATCTGATTCATTTTTAAGCAAGAGAGACATCGACAACGCCTCTCCTGAAAGCTTTCTTACCCAGGCAGGGTATCTGACAATCAAAAGAAGTGAAGAGGGGAGCTACACCCTTGATTTTCCCAATCAAGAGGTTCGTCGTTCTTTCTGCGAATTGATCCTCAACGCGCAGTATGCTCATCAGAAAAACAATAACCGCGTAGGCTTATGACCCTTCCTCCCTTCTTCTCCGGCGCAATCCTCCTCTTCTGGGGTTGGCAGACCGGCCTTCTTCTCTTCGCTCTTCCTATGGCATTGGTCCTCGAAGGGTCGAGATACGTGCAAACAAAATGGGATCTCTCTCAGGCTGATTTTAATCGAATCACTGATATCTGTACAATCCTGCTGGCAGGCTTGGCTGTTTTCCTCCTGACAACCGATGCTTCCAGGGTTGCAATGAAGGTCCTCAAATGGTTACCTGCAATCTGTTTTCCTCTGTTTGCAGCGCAGGAATACAGCCTTGCCGGAAAAATTGATATACGTGCTCTGATGCTGCTTGCCCGCAATAAAGCAGTTGCAGCAGATAATCGGCCAAGAACGATAGAAATATCTGCTCCCTATGCCGCCCTCTGCCTTCTTTCCGCCGGGACCGGTAACGTCAAAGACGGAAGCTTCTTCATCGGGTTACTCCTCTTTACAGCATGGGCACTTTGGCCGCAGCGATCCAAGCGTTTTTCCCCAACCCTGTGGTTCTTGCTCTTGGCACTTATTGGAGGGGCAGGATTTGGTGGCCAAGTCGGGGTGTACCATCTCCAAAAAGTGGCCATGAAAATGGTCAGCCATTGGTGGCTCACCAGGAACAACGATCCCTTTAAACGGAGCACATCCATGGGCGATATCGGGGAGCTCAAGCTCTCTGACCGGATTGTTTTCCGGGTCACGCCTGAGGATAAACCATTTCAGCCGGTCCTGTTGCGGGAGTCAAGCTATAACCTGTATCGCGGCACAACCTGGCACGCATCTCCGGCACAGTTTACCGACGTCACAGCAGAAAAAGATCAAACGACCTGGAACCTTCAAGCTGATCCGGGAAGCGGTAAGTCCTTCACAATCTGGAGCCCACTGAAAAGGGGGAAGGGCATGTTGACACTCCCCCTGGGAACATATCGATTACGCGACCTTCCTGTGTCGCGCCTGCAAAAGACACCTCTGGGGGCAGTCAAGGTCGAAGATGGCCCCGGCCTGATCGGCTATCAGGTGAACTATAATCTGGATGTAACCGGAGATTTGCCGCCATCAGAAAAAGATCTGATTATTCCTCCGGAAGAATTACCTGCTGTCCAGCAAATCATAGAAGAGTTGCACCTCCAATCCAAAGAGCCTGAAGAAATCATCCCGGCCCTTGCCGATTTTTTTCAGAATGAGTTCAATTATTCTCTCAAGCTGCGGGCTGCGGAGCAAGGCAGGACCTCATTAGCAACCTTCCTCCTCACCTCCCGTGCTGGCCATTGCGAATACTTTGCCACAGCAACAGTCCTGCTCCTCCGGGCCTGCGGCATTCCAGCCCGCTA
This sequence comes from Candidatus Electrothrix aarhusensis, assembly GCA_004028505.1. Classification (GTDB taxonomy): domain Bacteria; phylum Desulfobacterota; class Desulfobulbia; order Desulfobulbales; family Desulfobulbaceae; genus Electrothrix; species Electrothrix aarhusensis. The sequence continues at coordinate 53,206 of MTKO01000060.1, read as the reverse complement.
CGCCACTGGCTGGTCTGCCCATGAACAAAGTACGTTGGGCAATCAAATCGTGGTGCGTACCCGGCACGCCCATGCTTGGACTTTGGTCTACATGAACGGCATATGGCATAATCTTGACACCACATCTTCTTCCTGGATTGAACTCGAAGATGCTGCTGCCTCCAACATGCATTTTTTTCAGGATATGTGGTCATTCATGATCTTTAAATTTTCCCAATGGCGGTGGGGGACAGACGAAGGTATATTAAAAAAATGGTGGTGGGTCCTCCTTATTCCGCTTATAATTATTCTTGCAAAAAGACTCCAAGCAGGCAGAAAAATTCAACGGGTGCAAACAAATACCAAGAAAAAAACAGGGCAGAATCAGCAAGAAGAATCCCTGTTTTACCGAATCGAAGATCGCTTAAAGGAACTGGGTTTTGAACGGAACCCTTGGGAGCCCCCTCTCAGCTGGATTCGACGCATGAAGGCGACATCTTCCCTGAACATAATCCCTGATAGCATCAGGCCCTGCCTTACCCTTTATTATCAAGGAAGATTCGGAAAAAATGGACTAACAGAAACACAGCAGGTACAATTAGAGAACGAGGTTGATACGGTCCTCCAGGCACTACAGAAAGGTGTCAAAAACAAGGCAGAAGAAGCGTAAACAAATAAAAAAGAGAAATCTACGGAGGAAAAATTTTTCTACGACACAAGGTACCTACTCACTCTTGCAATGTATAAAAAATATATACCACACAAAGGTATGTATTTATAGCTTAAGATTGAGATATCTTTTCACCTTCTTTTTTTCGACATGACACGTTATTTTATTGACTTATAAAGGCATCTGATTAAACTGTTAGCTACGATAGCATCGTAGTGTCCTTACCACGTTCTCATCTTTTGCTTATCCCTACAGGTAATCAGGGTTGCACGTCAGTACCCCGCATCTGACGAAAAAAACTTTTTTAATGGTGCAAAAAATTATGAACTCATTAAAATCATATAAACTGTTCGCTGCATTTGTCTTTTTTATCTCTACTGTTTCTACATTTTCCCCAACACTCGCAGCGACAGAGATGGGTATCGTCACTGGGGGTACAAAAGGAACATATATACAAATAGGATACGACATTTCAAAGCTGGTTAAACAGAAAGGTATCTATCTGAATGTAGAACCTTCCAATGGTTCTTTGGATAATATTGCCGATGTTTACGAGCGCAAAGATGTTCAATTAGGCATTGTCCAGTCAGACGTTTTAGCCTCTATCCGCTCTTCTGGAGACGAACAACTCTTTAATATAGCCAAGCAAATAAGAATGATCTTCCCGCTATATAATGAGGAAGTCCATATTCTGGCCTCCCGTTCCATCAAATCTTTCTCTGACTTGAAAGGGAAAATTGTGGCCATAGGCTCCAAAGGAAGCGGCACAGCGCTGACCGCCTCTCTTCTCTTTGAGATCGCAGGGGTTACTCCAAGTGAGACAAAACACGTTGATGCAAAAAAAGCCCTTATGCTGCTCCGCTCAGAGGTTATTGATGCCATGTTTTATATTTCTGGATATCCGGTGAGTCTCTTTTCAAATATTTATACAGAAAACCTCCATCTCCTTCCAATAACAGATAAGCGTATAGCCGAACATTATGTGCCTTCCATCATTCCTGCCGGAACATACAGCTGGCAGAAAAAACCAGTCAAGACCTTTGCAGTGAAGGCTGTTCTTATGAGCTATGGCTATGACGAAAGCCATCAGAACTGTAAAAATGTTGGTGAAATAGGTCGAATCATCTACGATAATGAGGGATGGCTGAAGAAAAATGGGCATGCGAAGTGGGAGCATGTTGACCTGGATGCCAAACTCGCTGGCTGGGAACAATACAAATGCGTTACAAACGCTATTCAAGATATTAAAAAGGCCCAGCAGGAGGATTCTGACAACGATACTTCAGTAAAAAACCTTTTACGAAAAAAAGTTTCTAATACCTCAAACTGAAAAATATTTCCACAGAACCTCATTAACTAACAGCGTGTTCCCAAAATGTCCAGAACACGTCGCAACATTCACCGCAGCTGGCCTGATGTCTTGCCGCATAGACTCACTGACACTTGCAGCAGGATTAATACAATAGTATGCCATCGGTACCATTTAAAAAAAAGAAAACAAAAACCGAGAGACTCAGCATCCTCATGCAGTTTCCGGCTTGGTTCTCAACAATCACAGCAGGCGTACTTCTCGGTACTCTCCTGAGCATCTTTTCGGTCTCACTCACCAGCCTTATTTTTGTCGGTCCACTCGCCACAGAACTTCCGCGAGGAATTGCTATGGCCTTGGTCACCGTCTCTATCAGCTCTCTCAGTATAACCTTCTTCTCCAAAAACAGAGGAATTATCGCTGGGCTACAGGACAGCCCTCTGGTTGTCATGGCAACATCAATCTCTGCCATAACAGCCACATTAACTACGCCTGATACGGCGATGCCTACAGTCCTTACACTCATAGCCCTTACAACTTTTCTCAATGGACTCATACTGATCCTGTTGGGAAGATTTAAATTGGGCATTCTGGTGCGCTACCTGCCCTACCCTGTCATAGGTGGTTTTATGGCCGGAACTGGCATCATGCTGCTCTTGGGTGGCATAGGAACTATGGTTGACCATAACCTCAGTGCAGGCAATCTGGTGAGATTATTCGCGGGCAACGAGCTGAAAGTGTGGCTTCCTGGTGTCCTCTTCGGCCTGATCCTCTTTATCGGTACCCGTCAAATTCGACACAGCTTGGCATTACCGGGCCTGCTTCTTACCGAGGGGATAATTTTTTATCTCCTGCTGAGGTATAGTGACATCAGTGTCCAAAACGCTGCTGATAGCGGGCTCCTGCTGGGAGATGTAAACTTAGCAGCAGGCTGGCCCTTCATTAATCCAACGCATTTTTTCTCCGCCCGCTGGGATATAATTCAAGGTCAATTGGGCAATATCGGAGCGGTTCTTATCATTACTCCGATCAGCCTGTTGCTCAATCTCAGCGGTATTGAGATGAGCGAGCGAAAAGATATGGACCTGAACCACGAGCTCCAGGCCGCAGGAAAAACTAATATGTTGTCTGCATTAGCTGGTGGCATGATAGGTTTTCACTCGCTCGGTACCACCTCATTAGGTCGAGATATGACCGTGAGCCGGACACGAGTCTTAGGCATCATTGTCGGAATAATGCCCCTCCTGATACTCTTCTTTGGACGTTCTCTGCTCTTTTTCGTTCCGAAAGCCATCTTAGGAGGACTGCTCATCTTCCAAGGAATTGTCTTCCTCTATAACTGGCTGATAAAAAAATGGAGCTCTCTCCCGCTGGCTGATTACGGAATGATTACAATTATTGGCCTGGCAATTATGGCGACAAACTTTATGACCGGGATCGTACTCGGCTTTGTTGTTATGATGTTTACCTTTGTGATCAGCTATAGCCGGACAGATATTTTCTATCGCAAACTTTCTGGGGCAGAACTCACCAGCAATGTTTTGCGTTCCTCACGAGAACGCAAGCAGCTTGTTAGGCTGGGATGGCACACCCACGTTCTTGAGCTGCATGGATTTATTTTTTTCGGGACAGCTAATGCCATTCTCAACGAATTACAATCTCGGCTACGTGCATCGCTCCCATTGCGGTACCTCATTATCGACTTTCGCCGGGTGACAGGGGTAGACTCTTCAGCAGCCTTCTGTTTTACTCGTATCCTTTACCTTGCCGACTCTCTTCACTTTACTGTCATATTGAGTTCATTATCGCCTCAACTCAAGCAGCAAATGCTACACAATGGCATTCGGCCAAACGAAAAATCCTTAAACTTTGCTTCGGATCTCGACAGAGCCCTATCCTGGTGTGAAGACGCCTTGCTTGAATCCGACAGCGGGCCACAAGAAAACCTTGCCTTACCCCTGCAATTGCTTGCAAAAGGCTTTAAAAGAGAACAAATACGTTTGCTTAAATCTTACCTGCAAAAATCCACCCTGGACTCAAAAGAACTCCTGGTCCGGCAAGGAGAGTCCTCTGATTCGGTCTATTTTGTTGAATCAGGGCAGATTTCTATCTATCTTCAAAGTGGTAACCAACACCCAGTTCGTCTTCAAACGATCTGTGTTGGTACGATGATCGGGGAAGTCGGATATTGTCTCAATGTCCCTCGGACAGCAACGATAGTGGCAGACACAGATACGGTTGTTTATCGCCTCACAAAAGATTCCATGCAGGCCATACAAAAAGAAGAACCCCTCTTAGCCGAGTCCATTAAAGATCTCATGCTGCGAGTCATTGCCGAACGTCTGGTAACGGCAAACCGCCAACTTTTGGCTTCAAGCAGATAGTATCGGAGCTCTCCGCTCACCAACAGGGCATGGGGAGAGAAAAAAAACACCCCTTTTTCCTCCCTCCCCTTATCATAGAAAAACAACAGCGCTGCTAAACCTAATCCCTCGTTAAATGACGGTAGCGAATACGATGAGGCTGATCAGCAGCAGCTCCCATCCGCTTTTTATAATCCTGCTCATAGTCGGAATAATTGCCCTCAAACCAAACCACCTTGGAATCGCCTTCAAAGGCCATAATATGGGTGGCAAGGCGATCAAGGAACCAGCGGTCATGGCTGATGATGACCGCGCAACCACCGTAACTCTCCAGAGCCTCTTCCAGAGCACGCAGAGTGTTCACGTCCAGGTCATTGGTTGGCTCATCCAGTAAAAGAACATTCCCGCCCTCTTTCAGCATCATGGCAAGATGTACCCGATTGCGCTGGCCACCGGAAATCTCCGAAACCTTATTCTGTTGCGCAGAGCCGCTGAAGTTGAACTTGCCCACATAGGAACGGGCATTAACTTCCTGGGTACCCAGCCAAATCGTCTCCTGTCCCTCGGAGATTGTTTCGAATATGGTTTTATTGGGATCAAGGTTATCACGACCCTGATCCACATAGCAGAGCTTGACAGTCTCACCGATGCGAATACTTCCCTCATCCGGCTCTTCCTGCCCGGTGATCATCCGAAAGAGGGTGGTCTTGCCCGCACCGTTGGGGCCGACAATACCGACAATACCGCCCGGTGGCAGGGAAAAGGTAAGATCCTCCACCAGGATACGGTCGCCGTAACTCTTGCGGATACCCTCGCCCTCAATAACCACCTTGCCCAAGCGGGGGCCGGGCGGGATGTAGATCTCCAGCTTTTTCAGCCGCTCATTGCCGTCCTGATTCAGGAGCTGCTCATATTGATTGATACGGGCCTTGGCCTTGGCATGACGCCCCTTGGGACTCATACGGATCCATTCCAGTTCCCGTGAGAGAGTACGTTGGCGCTCGCTTTCCTTTTTTTCCTCCAGAGCCAGACGCTTTTGTTTCTGCTCCAGCCAGGAGGAATAATTCCCCTTCCAGGGAATGCCGCGTCCCCGATCAAGCTCCAGGACCCAGCCAGCTACGTTATCAAGGAAATAACGATCATGAGTAACCGCAATCACGGTCCCCTCGTACTGCTGGAGATGGTGCTCTAACCAGGCCACGGACTCGGCGTCCAGATGGTTGGTCGGCTCATCCAGCAAGAGAATGTCAGGTTTTTTAAGGAGGATACAACAGAGTGCAACCCGCCGTTTTTCTCCGCCGGACAGCACCCCTATCTTAGCTTCACTAGGCGGGCAACGCAGGGCGTCCATCGCCATATCCAGCCTGCTGTCCAGGTTCCAGGCATCAGCTGCCTCCAATTGATCCTGCACTTCACCCTGACGGTCAATCAATGCCTGCATGGCATCGTCATCCATGGGCTCGGCAAATTTTGCGTTGATCTGATTATACTCTTCCAGCAGATCAACAATGCCCTGCACTCCCTGCTCCACAATCTCGCGCACGGTCTTTTCTGGATCAAGCTGGGGTTCCTGCTCCAGCATATCCACGGTAAAACCCTCGGAAAGGAGGCTCTCGCCCTCAAACTCCTTATCCGTACCTGCTAAGATCCGTAACAGGGTACTCTTTCCTGAGCCGTTCAGGCCCAGAACCCCGATCTTGGCTCCATAAAAATAGGAGAGAGAAATATCCTTGATAATGACCTGATCCTTATACTTCTTACTCACCTTAATCATCGAATAGATGATTTTATTCACTTCTTGTGCCATTATTTTCCTGTTATTCAATAAGTTACTTTGACAGCCTGCTGCGGTCGCTCGGCCCTGCTTTGTCAGACCGAAAAGAACAAATCCGCTAGGGCTCCTATTCTCTATTTCAGTCTGTTAATAAACTGTATCTTGTTTTTTTGCGAAGAAATTCTTGTAGTAACCAAGGGGCTGCTCAGCTGTTCTTCCTTGAATTTTCTGAGAACATGCGATAGATAAATAGTTTTATTTCACGTTTCGTTTGGTTCTCAACGTTGCTTGGGAAATTGTTCCCAATATGGTTGAAAGGTTTTGCTTGCAACGCCTGAAGAAGTTGAAGCGTATTTCTGTGTTCCATGTTAGCTGCTGTATAGCGTGATAAGAGGAAAAGCACAGGCGGAAAGTGATAAAAGGAAAAATATCCCTTTTTTTCACTTCAATATCGGAATAATTGGCATTTTCCAAAATATATTACAGTCAATAGCATGGAAAGTTTCCACTTATTAACACTATTATAAAGATAATATGAAATATCCAAAAGATCTACCTGAAATACTTAAGAAGACCATTAATGAAATTAAATCTGATCATTCTCCACCACCTGATCTTCCACAAGATATAATTCTAAATGATCTTCTTGAAACTTCATACCACGCAAGCTTTTTGACAGAAGAAAAAAGAAGATTGGGCTTTCGTTTAGTTTTTGCAAATAAAAAAGATCTTATAAAAAAAAATGATCCTCACTTTAAAAACCCACATCGTACTATAATTTTTCCAGAACCAAGGCCATTCAATATTTCAGAGATTTTACGTTTATCTCCAGCCTTTGAAATGACACAAGTCTTAATATGTGTTTCCCAAACAAATAGATCAAAGAAGGATCCACAACTTGGAATTTGGGGACTTTTGGATACCGGTACTTCCTGGTGGAAACTTTTATCTCATGAATCAAACCATGGAATGCCTCCACCAAATTACTTAACAATTTCATCTACTGAACCTGGCAACCTATCCCTTTCAGCTGAAGGTATAATATTTTTTTCACTACGTAATGGAGAAGTTATTGAGCCATCATGGGGCATACTACAAAATGGCCCTTTGGGTGACTTTTTTAAAAAAGGCTCCATTTCATTTTACAAAAAAGTTGTATCTGAGTTGTCTGGGAAAAGATATGATCCAGATGGGCATGACGAAGATTACCCAAAGAGATTTTATTTTCACTTTATAGAAAGGTTACTATTCCATATCAGGCAAAAAGGACATGGTGGAACAGTTTTTTTTGTGCCAGACTATCTAACACCAAAAGATTCGAGATTATTAGATCGAGTCAATATTAAATATCCTTTAGATTATGATGAAATTTGGAAGTTAATGGTTTCTTCTATTGTGAGTCATAGAAAATATTATGATTTACATTTTCCGATGCGGAAAGGCGAGCAACTCACAAAAGAAAACTTCATAAAACACTCAATGATATCCTCAAATCAAGACGAAATCGATGAAGCTCTTTCTGATTGCGTGCAGTTTGTTTCTAATTTATCGGGCGTAGATGGAGCAGTAATTATAACTGACAAATTCCGAGTTATTGGTTTTGGATCAGAAGTAATAGCTAATTCACCAAGTCTCGAATTTGTTATTTCAACTGAAAAAAAGAAAACACCTATAGACTCTTTTGGGACAAGACATAGATCGTCTTTTAGATTTTGTTCCTCATTAGAAGATTCGGTAGGTTTCATAGTTTCCTCTGATGGTGGCGTGAAAGCGACAATGAGAGTCGGCCCAGATGTAATTTTATGGCCTGATATTAATATCGGTGGCTTAGGACTATAACATGGCCCAACAAGGCTAATTCAGCGGACGCAAAAAGCCGCGAGATTATAGAGATTAGGGAAGAGACCACGATAACATCTTTATTCAACGAACAAAAAACTACAGCCGACCGCAAGAAGATAAAAAAAGCTAATGACGGTCTATTAAATTAGCCTCATAAAATGCTCAAAACGGCCTCGCTGAAGCTCACTGATTAATAAGAAAAATATGGCAAAGATAGAAGGATTCAGGATTAAAAATTTCAGGTCGTTAAAGGATGTTACTCTTGGCCGACTGTGGAATCAACAAAAAGCCGAGCCTCTCACGCCCATGACTGCGGTTATCGGGAAAAATGGTGTCGGGAAAAGTACCTTATTTGATGCGTTCGGTTTTTTGGCAGACGCTTTGAAATTAGGCGTTGAAGAGGCGTGCGACTCTCGTGGCAGAGGTGGCTTTAAGAGAATCAGGGCACAAGGGCAACATGAACCCATTGAATTCGAGGTGTATTACAAGGAAGCAGGGAATGCACGGCCTATTACCTATGAAATTACCATTGATATCGACAAATCCGGTCGTCCATTTGTGCTGAAAGAACGTCTCAGGCAACGGCGCAAAGGGCAAAGGCATGGATGGCCCTTTTCATTTCTTGTCTTGAATAATGGAAAAGGAGTTGTTTGGAAAGGAACTCAGGGAGGTCGTCAAATTGCTGAAGATCAAAGAGACTTTGATCTGTTTCACCTGATGGAATCCATTAAGTCAGGTGAATCCGAGGAAGAGTCCAGAGAAACCGAAGTTGTCGAACTTGAGGACATACGCAAGCTCGGAATCGCAACCCTGGGGTCTTTGAAACAACACCCGAGGATTTCAGCGTTTCGGAGGTTTATCGAAGGATGGTACCTCAGCTACTTCACTCCCGATGCCGCCCGCAGTCTACCGCTCGCCGGGCCGCAGAAACACCTCAATATACATGGCGACAATCTTGGAAATGTGGTGCAGTTCATGGAACGGGAGCACCCAAAGCGTTTCCAATCAATTCTCAACCTAATCGCTGAAAAAATACCCGGCATCAACAAGATTGAAACGGAAGCGACGAACGATGGTCGCTTGCTTCTTCGGTTTAATGACAAGGGCTTCCAAGACCCATTTTATTCCCAGCAGATGTCTGACGGCACATTAAAGGTGTTTGCGTATTTACTTTTACTTGAAGATCCGACACCGCCGCCGTTTCTATGCATAGAAGAACCGGAAAACGGCTTGTACCACAAGCTCCTTGAATCCTTAGCGCAGGAATTTCGTGAACACGCGACAGGCCGCAAAGGCGGGTCGCAGGTTTTCATCACGACCCATCAACCGTATTTGGTTGATGCTCTGGAGCCTTCCGAAGTCTGGATTCTGGAAAAAGGTCCAGATGGTTTTTCAATTATCCGCAGGGCAAGCAAAGACGAAACCGTGAAGAACTTAGTTGCAGAGGGATTGCCTTTGGGCGGGCTTTGGTACAGCGATTATTTAGATGCGAGAGAAGCATAACACTTTCCCCAATAACAAAACATGCCGGTTAAACCGGTAAGTTTCACTATTATCACCAACAAATCATTAAATAACAGAGCATTAAAAATGGACGATTACGATAAATACGAAAAAGATTGTAAAAAGATAAAAAAAGCGAATAAAGGTCTATTAAATGAGTTTGATGCGTGGCTCAAAGCATCCGGCCTCTCAAAAAAGACGATAAAAAATCATCTTGGTAACATTGAGTTCTATGTAAACGAATATCTGCTTTACGAAGATGCAATTGAAGCAAAAGACGGTGCTGACGATGTCGGTATGTTTCTTGGCTATTGGTTCATAAGAAAGGCAATGTGGGCAAGTAAGTCAAACATCAAGAGCAATGCAGCAAGCCTGAAAAAGTTTTACACCTTTATGCATGAGAAAGGTTTGATAGAGAAAGAAGAACTGACAGATTTAAAACAAGAGATAAAAGAAGATATGCCAGAATGGTTGGAAAACTTGCAGCGCTATGATGACCCATCAATTGAAGATGTTTGGTGGGTGATGGAGGACTAATCAACAGGATCTGGATAAAACGCTTACCATGCCTGTTATCAGCATGTTATACGAGGAACAAAAAAGATGCCATACTCATTTTTTCATAGTCGTCTCCCCAAAGTTGCAGAGCGAGAGACCAGGTCAGTCACCCTGTTTGATCATTCAGAGTTCAATCTCCCACCAGCAGATTATGCTTTTCTTGAAATGTTCTGTGACGAACCTGATTGCGACTGCCGTCGAGTATTTTTCTCTGTGATATCATCTCGTGACGAAGATATTAAAGCCGTTATTGCCTGGGGGTGGGAAGAGCAAGTTTTTTATACGACGTGGCTGAAGGATAGCGATCCCAATGTTATCAAGGAACTGATGGGACCAGCACTGAATTCTGCGAGTCCACAGTCGGATCTGGCCCCAGCTCTTCTCAAGGTATTCCAAGAGGTGTTACTCCCAGACACAGCCTATGTCGAAAGAGTAAAACGACACTATGTCATGTTTCGTGCAACAGTTGACAAGAAGAGAAAGAAAAAAGTGCGCAGAAAAATCAAAAGGAAGAGATAAGCTGTTAGTTCAGAGGGCGGGAAAAAACGCGTCAGCCTTCGGTACTCATGGATTTTTCCGGCAATAGGGGCTGACCCCTATTAACTATAAATATTCATTAATTCAGTCAATAGCACGGAAAGTTTTCCGCTTATTAACGCTGTTATATCCCAAGGAATAGGTAGTTTTTACAATGAATAATATATGTCTAAAACATGACTTAGAGAAATCGGGAGAAATGATCAATTTCGGTATCGGTCGTCCGTCGGCAGATCTATTGCCACTGGATTTAATGCAACAGGCGTGCGAGGCGTTTTTTCGCGAGGCAGAACCGAATGACATATCTTATGGCAGCAAAAAAGGAGACGTACGCTTTTTAGAATCATTGGCGACTTTCCTCGGGGAAAATTATGGTCAGCAAGTGCGGACTGACTCGCTCCTTCTATCTGGGGGAGTTTCTCAGGCTCTTGATTTTATTTGCACACAACTGTCGCGGCCATCTGACATTATTATTGTAGAGGAGCCGTGTTACTTTTTGGCTTATCAAATCTTCAAAGATCACGGGTTGAATATTATAACTGTGCCTATAGATGAAGATGGCATGGATCTTGATGTTCTTGAAACGCTCCTGTCTAGAGTTAAGCCGACCTTTGTTTACACAATTCCAACGTACCAAAATCCCAGTGGACGAAGTATGAGTACGGCGCGGCGCAAACGATTGATAGCCTTAAGTCAGTCCCATGATTTTTTGATTGTGGCAGATGAGGTGTATCAATTACTCTCTTATCATGGTGCGCCTCCGGCGCCTTCGGCACGATGCTGGCCGGGGACACCGTCTTGTCTGTCGGTTCATTCTCAAAAATACTGGCCCCGGGGCTGCGACTTGGCTGGATACAGACTAGCAATAAGCGGGTACGGCAATTGACCAAGGCTGGCTTGCTGAACAGCGGCGGCAGTATTAATCAGTTCACTTCCATGATTGTGAAGCAAGCCCTTGATTCCGGGCTGGCGCAAAACCACCTGTCGAAGCTGCGCACTGTCTACCGCGATCGGGTTATTACGATGGATGCTGCATTAAGGGAGCAATTGTCTGATCATGTTAGCTGGACTAAGCCTGAAGGCGGCTACTTTTTCTGGTTAAAGTTGATTAAGCATGTCGATGTGAAAGCATTAAACGAACGGGCGAGTGCTTTGCAGGTAGAATTTCATCCGGGTACTCTTTTTTCAAATAACGAAGGCATGCAAGATTATATCCGATTAAGCTTCGCTTATTATGGGAAAGAATTAATTCGCAATGGTATCAACCGGTTAAAGACAGCGTTTGAGTAGAATACCTTTAGCATATGAAAACATAGAGAATTTTTCTAATATCAAATTTGCTTATTACTGTACCCGACAGTACTTAATATTGGATCTTGATAAACGCGAAATAACAAAATATTGCATCCGCCATTGCTTCGCAACGCGGGTTAATTCTTTGTTATGTCTCAAAATTTATAACCATTAGTGGATAATAAGGGTCAGATCCCTATTAACGTCCCTTGGTCAGCCCGACAGGAACAAACCCGCGTGGAATACCTGTTCTCTATTTCAGTAGTCTGTTAATAAACAGTATCTTATTTTTTTGCGAAGGAATTTTTCACAAATCAGGGGGATGATTTTCGATCCGGGACAACTCTGATCTCAGCCATACATTCCTTGAATTTTCATAAAATATTCGATAGATGAATAATTTCATCTTGCGGTAAATTTTAGCTCTTCTTTCTGTGTTCCACGTTAGCTGCTGTATAGCGTGATAAGAGAAAAAGTTTTTCTTTTTTCGCTTCAATATCGGAACAAGTAGAATTTTCCAGAATCTATTACAGTCAATCATATGGGAAATTTCAACTTATTAAAAATGTTAGCTGTTAAATATCTATATCAAAAATGAAAAATTTAATTTCTTCCATAATTTTTTTATTTTTTACTATTCTTCCCATACAGGCATGTTCAGACACAAATCATCAAGCAATATATATCCTGAACAAAAATGGCTCTTCTATTGCAATTGAACTTTCACCTATACATCCCTTTCTTGCAGAATATGACCGTATTCTAATTCTATCGTTGCAAGGAGGAAAAATAACAAAACAAAAACTCTTTCCAGATACTGGTGGATATTCCTCTTCAAATTTATATAAATGTGGTCCAACCATATACCTGGTTAAAGGCTACTTTGATGAATGGATTGTAGACCTTGAAGCTGGGACAATAATAGAAGGGCAATGCAAGGAAGCCGATCTTGAATATGTGGGTGTTTTTAAAGGCGGTGGTAGCAATCCTTGGCAATTTTATTTACCATCGGAATACAAAGAAACAAAGCTTGAAGCAAAAGGTGGATAAAAAGCTAATATGGAGTAAACACTAATGACAAGTAGTTTAATTGAAGGAATTCTTTGGCTTATCTTTCGATGTATCATTCAAATTTTATGTTTTTATACTGGTGAAATAATTATATCCATTTTGACCGCAGGAAAAAAGAAACCAAGATGGGACTACTCTTCTGACACTTCAGTAACTAAATTCTACGTACTTGCTGAAATTAGCACTTGGATAGGATTTGTTTTTTGGATTTTCACAATCGGTTTCATTGCAAGACTGATGATTTGATCTACACTGTTCACAGAACAAGGCAGTACATCGAAAGAACTCTCTGATGCTGCCTGCAAAAAGGATGGTATTAAGCCGGGTGGGACAGTCCATCGCCTGAACAGAAGTCTTCAAGACTGGTTGAATACCCGCATTGAAGGCCCGCCAGTTGAGTTCTTCAATACGGAACAGTAAGAACGAGGGACTCACCCATAGCCCCTCAATTTTGCAGGATACAAGAGGAATCCCCCCTCTCATCTCACAACGCCTTGCAAAGGCCCTATAAGTCTTCGGGGGGTAAAGAAAGATCGTTGTTTTCGCGTTCAGGAGATGATGGTGTGGAGGAATTATTTTTCTCCACGACATCATCCTGGGCCTCAGATTGTACCATCTCATTTGCGGATATCTTATTTTCAGACTCAGGCTCAGACTCAGGTGTAGGAACAACGTCCCCCTGTTCAACTGCCAGAGGAATTGACGGGACTGCCTGCTCATCATTTTCGTCATTCTCTGCTTCGAAAAGAGGAGGCAAGGAAGGAACAGCTTCCTTCTCGTCGCTGCTCTGCATCTTGGGTTGGACACCATTATTTGTGGGACTCATTTCCCCGGATTCTGATGGAATGACGTTATCTCGATTTCCTGTCACTGCTGGTTCAGGTAAGATCTCTTCCCCGTCATTCTCTTCTTCAGGGATAGGAGGCAAGGAAGGCTGAGAGCCTTTTTCCTCACCACTCTGCGTTACGGGTTGAGTAACGGCCTCAGGTTGGGCAACGGCCTCATCTGAAGAAAGCTTTTCCCCAGTTGCAGATGCAGTGCCATTATCTCCGTTTCCGATCACTTCAGGTTCAAGCTGGACCTGTTTCCCGTTATTATCAAGGGGAGATACAGGTACCTTGGAAGGAGCTACCTCTTCCGTGGTGTTGTTTTGTGGGCTAGCTTGCTCTGTATTATCAACAGGAGCTTTCTTTTCCGCAGTCTGTTCAGTTACCGTCTCTCTCTTCTCAGGTACTGATGGTGGAGCTGTTTTTCCCTCCGGTCGTTCGTTCACGGCTGGAGGTACTGGAGGTACTGGCATTTTGGGACCAGGAACAGGAACAACCTTTTTCGCTACATCTGGGAGGATATCAGTTTGAGCAGTGGGCCTGACAGCAACTTTTTTCTTAGCTCTCAACACCTTGATCTTATGCCTACTCGGGGCTGTCGTCCGCTGAATTTTCTTTTCACTCACTTCCACAGGCGGCACCGCGATAGAGGCAGGTACAAGCCCTTCGACCTCAACACTATGACTTTCTGGAATTCCAATTTCATCAGGAAGAATGCCCTCCCCTCTTTCTTCCTGCGGAGGTGACAAAGTGAAATCCAAATCTGTCAGCTGCCGAGAATGGCGTAAGCGAGCCAGCACCTTACCCCGCCGATCACGTAGGCTCAGAATATCACCTTGAATGGTATATCTCCGAGTGTGATCCAGGGCCTGCAAAAAGGCATATTCCATTTCCATACCAACAGGACAAGCCATACGAGTCGACGCGATCCGACTGAAGATAAAATCATTATCGGTAAAAAGCCAGCTGCCGGTAAAATTATTGCACCCGGCAAACCCCTGAATCAGCTGCTCACCGCTTTGAACCTTGAGAAAGGGAGGCTTCTTGCTCAGGCTCTCCTGCTCCGGCGTCTTTCCGCCCACCTCGAGCAAACACCATCGGTTATCAGCAATCGTTGCTATCCGGCGCTCCTTCCCCTTACAGGAACGATAAGGGTCAATACTAACAGAACGCACGGGTATCAGGCGATCCCCTCTGCCAGATTGAGAAGAGACGCGGACATCCAGAGTAACAAAAAGCGACTCCGCCCGACCATGTAGAATACCCTGGTAAGCCTGTTCGGCTTCGGCAGCCCGATTCTTATTAAGGAGCGGAAAACTCACTCCGCTCAGGCATTCCCGAAATATCCCACGACCCCGTTTACGGCTGTACATCCCCTGCATACGAACCACCCCCTCATAGGTTGGTTCTGTATCGGTTAATGTAAAGTTATACCGAACAAGGGAAGGCATCATTCCGCCGGAGACCTTGGTCAACTTCAGAACCTTTTTTCCTGTAATTGCCAATATCCTGACCCTCTTGTCATAGCTGGTCAACTGAACAATTTTCTTTTCTTCGTTATATCTCCATACGCCGATCTCTGCCTGAACCGCGTCATTACCGGAGATACTTTTCTCCATCTGAAGGAAATACAACCCATCAGGGCGTAGAACCAACTCAAACGATGTCGCCGGACATTGCTTCAATGCGAGATCAGCTCGAAAAACAGCAGGAAGGGGATGGATGAATGGTGTGAGTTTACCCTTCTGAATATGCTTCTGATGGGGAGCACATCCGGCCAGAAATAAAATAAGGAGTAAAAAAAGGCGGAAATATATACGCATGGTCTTACGTGGTTAAAATTGATCAATTTTTATTGATAGCAGCTGCTGGTGTCTTCCCTGAATATACTCGATATCCAGAATAATTTGAGCCTTGTCGTTCCAAGCTCGTCATTCTAATATCGTCATTCCAATCTCTTGACAGAAATCAGCAGCGCAAAGCCTCATTCACCGCCCTCCCGAGCTGATCAAGAGAATATGGTTTTTTTATAAAGCCGTTCGCCCCCAGCTTTAAGGTAGCTTTCACATCTGCACTGTCAGAGAATCCACTGACAATGACAGCCTTCTGCTCAGGATATATCTTACTGATTTCAAGATAGGTCTCATACCCGTTCATGCCAGGCTCCATCTGCATATCAATTACGATGAGATCCATCGGCTTGTCCAAAATATATTTGATTGCCAATTCACCGGAACAAACTGAGTCAACCGTGTAGCCCAGGGATTTCAGCATTCTGGCGGCAATATCTCGCAGCTGTGGTTCATCATCTACAATCAGAATAGTCCCGCTCCGTTCAGCTGTTTCTTCCTGCTGGCTGCTCTCCCCTATCACAACAGATTTTTCTTTACTCACCGGAAAATAAATTTGAAAACAGGTCCCTTTCTCGTCGCTTGTAACAAATATTTTGCTTTCATGATCCTGAACTGTATTCCAGACCACGGTCAGGCCCAGGCCTGTGCCACTCCGTCCCATAACCTTCTTAGTATAAAACGGCTCAAAGATATGTTGCAGATCTTTTTCTGGAATGCCGGAACCGGTATCTTCCACGGAGAGGACAATGTATTCTCCAGCGGCTATTTCATACTCTGGGGCCTTATTCTCATCAATCTTCTTCTCATGGGTAGTAATATTGACGGCACCATTACCTACAACAGCTTCAGCAGCATTGGTTACCAAATTCATAAGGCATTTTTTAATATGGAGCGGGGAGCAAAAAATGCCAGCCTGCGTCGCCTCCAGTCCATGCGCAAACAAAACTTCAGGATACAGCGTGGTGAGTTTTTTGTGCTCCGGGGAAGCGAGATATTCCTTAACCAGGACATTGAGATCCTGGATCTCTTTGGCAATAGCTGCGCCGCGAGCAACGGTTAAGAGATCAGCGACCACCATTGCTGCTCGTTGTCCAGACTCCCCAATAGCCTCAAGGGGTTCGCGAAGAATGCTCTTCTCAGGCAAGGTTTTGAGAAGCAGTTCCGGATACCCGATAACTCCAGCCAGAATATTATTGAGGTCATGGGCCACACCACCAGCCATCAGACCTATAGATTCCATTCGCTTGGAGCGGTACACCTGCTCTTCTAGTTTCTTACGCTCCCGCAGATCCCTCAGGACAAAGACCGCTCCGTGTATGTCTCCTTCCTCATCACGAATGGGCGAGGCAGAAGCAAGGACCGGAATCTTGTCATCGTACGCTGTTTGCAATGAAGTTTCCTGATTTTGCAAGGGCTCTGCTTTTTCATCTGACGCAAGCTGCTGCACCCAATTCATGCAGATCTCCTCTGTCAGGAAAGCATGCAATGGCTGCCCAACCATATCGTCCTGCTCATAACCGACAAGAGACTGACTTCCCTGGTTACAGACATCTATGCGGCCTTGGAGATCAATGACAAAAACTGCATCGTTCATGGAAAAAAGAATATTTTCCAAATAGTTCTTGGTTTTTTCCAGTTCTACGGCTTTTTCTAAGGCGAGTTTTTGTTGGTGCAGTTGTAAAAAGAAGTTGACCTTGCTGAGCAAAATCTTCGGCTCATAAGGCTTAATAATGAAATCAACCGCTCCAGAGTCATACCCCTTAAAGACATGGTAGTCGTCATGATAGACGGCTGATAAAAAAATAATCGGGAGATTTTCTGTTTTTAGATCGCAACGAAGGAGTTCGGCCAATTCATAGCCGTCCATATCCGGCATCTGGACATCAAGTATTGCTAGCGCAAAGTCATTATGCAGGGTAGCCTTTAGGGCATCATTGCCGTACATTGCTTCAACAAACTCCACATCAAGGTCAGCCAGAACTTTTTTCAATGTGAACAGATTCTGTTCCTTATCATCGACGATAAGTATCTTTTGCATAAGAGGCTCGTTCTATTATAGGGCAAGCAAAAAAAGATCAGCCGACTGCAATCACCTTCTATTTCTCATAAAATACAAAAAGGTTGATCAGTAATGAGTTAAGAATACCCATCAAAATAACATGCCGATTCTCAAGAAATGAACAAAACAAGAATACATGATCTGCTTATAATTTCAATTTAAAAGCAAACGACAAAAAGAGCTGAAAGGAGTTGCGCCGCTCGAAAACAAGGAAAGAACATCCTGCTTTAAGCGGCGTAATAGAAAAAATGAGGAGATGAAAAAAAGAGATTGGGGCAACTGGACAGAGGTCATCTATAACAGCGTGTATGAGTTATCACCAATATTATACATGAGGTTCGGAGATGAAGTCACTATCCGAATCCGTATCCGAACTACTCTTCAAACCATGATCTACATCATCCTTGGTAGATCCCATGAGATTCAAAAAAGACTTAAAAACCGATTTCCTCGATTTTTCAGCAGAGATTTCAGTTGGACTGCTTTCTGTTGCTGACCCCTCAACAGATTCAGTAACAATTTTGTTGAGCTCTCCGTTGTCGAGCCATATCCCGTTACAGTCAGGACAATAATCGATTTCAACTCCTCTGCGTATAGCTCTCTGAAGTTGCACATTATTACAGCAGGGACACTGTTTTTCCATTATGTTCTCCTGACAGTTTATGCTCTCCGCCTTAACTCCTTGCAAGAAAGCTAAGAATTACTCTGTTTCAGCTGCCGCATCAAGGAAATCTTCTTCAGTCAGTTCAAAATCAGCTCCATGGGCATCGTCCACTTTGAGGAGGATGGTCATATTGCCCTGATAGGGAGGTTCAAAATTAAACTTTCCTTCTTTGTCAGTTGTTCCTTCGAGAATTTTTTCTCCCTTGTCGTTAACAGCTATAACCTTGGCATTTTGTACTTTTTTACCCCCCATGAAAAAAGCTTCGACATACACCTGATTGTTTTCTACATAGCACCAAAGGGTGGTTGCATGGGCAAAGGCAGAAGAAGCAAGGGACAGAAAGAGCATGGTTGCGGCAAGCAGAAGAGCTGCTTGTCTGATGGGTTGCATTTTGAACATGATGACATTACCTCCTTTTGAAGGATTAGATTATTTTTAGATTTCCCCTTGATTCGGCCCACCTCTGGACAGAAGTGGACGAGACAGCAAGGCACCGTAAAACAGGACACTGGAAACCAAGGCGATCACTGCGCCGCTGGGCACTGGCAATAATCCTGACAGCAGCAGCCCAGAGGCTGTACTGATCGTGGAAAAGATAACGCTGAGCCAGACAAACCAGCGAAGATTAGGGGCAACCAGCTGTGCCCCTGCCGCAGGAACGACAATCAGGACGAGGACAAGCAGAGCTCCAATCAATTTTAAACTGGCCACCACCACAATAGTCATAAGAGTAACAAAGAGGTACTCCAGAAAGACCGGAGAAAGTCCCCGTGCTTTGGCTAAGGTGCGGTTAAAGCTGGCCAGCATAAATCTGTTAAAATTAAACGCGAACAGAATCCCGACAACCAACGAGGCAATTGTCAGAACAATGAGATCCTGATCGTTGAGCGTGATCAGGCTGCCGAAGAGAATACCCTCCACTTGATGGATATTGAACTGGCTGGTCACCACGATCATCAGGATGATACCGAGGCCCAGCACCTGAGCCAGCACTACCCCGATAATCGTATCATTGGCAAGCCGGGTTCGATTTTTAACAAAGGTCATCAGCAGGGCAACAATCAGGCAAAAGCCGTACAATCCTGCATAGGTGCCATCCACCGGTTCACCGATCAGCAACCCGATGGCCACACCGCTCATGGCTGCGTTGCCGATGGTTTGGGTAAAGAAAGAGAGCCTCTTGGTAACGACCACAGTCCCGATAGCCCCGAGCAGGGGACCGATGATCAAAGCGGCTATCAGGCCGCGAATCATGAAGGTATGCTCAAAGATTGAGGGCAGATACCCTTGAACTGCCCAATTTTTAAAAATATCGTAAATAAAATCCATATCGTCCTGATAAGCCTTGAGGATAAATAAGCTTTACCACAGCTTATCATATAATACCCATCCCGGCCCCCTGGGCCGGGACAACAAAAAATGAAAGTTGGTCAGGCAATTCAAAGTAATCGCCCGGTACTTTTACAGAAAAGTATATTTCTGCAGGAGATCGGCATGATCCAACCCTTTGACGGGGCCGTCATAAAAGATCGTTCGGTTAACTGCTGTAACGGAATCACAAATTCTCGAAATCATGTTCATACTATGACAGACCATAAGAATAGTGATCCCCTGCTCCTCTCTCAGATTGATAAGCATTTCCTCAAAATGACGAATACCGACCTCGTCAATATTACTGGCCGGTTCATCAAGAAGAAGAAGCTCTGGTTTTGGTCTCAGGGCCTGGGCCAGCAGGATTCTACGAAACTCCCCGCCGGAAAGCTGGCCCACACAGCGATCAATCAGGTGCGCACAATCTGTAGCACTCAGTAGTTCCTCAATCTCTGCCCGAACCGCACTCCGGCGAGCGAGAAAAATAGGCACTTTTTGAGCATCAAAAAAAGAAAATCAAAAACCGTAATAGGCACGGAATGATCAAACTCCAGGAACTGCGGCACATAGCCGACTCGGCTGCTTTCCCGGAAAAGGAAACGGATGGTTCCCTTATGGGGCATCCCACCCATGACGCTCCGCATCAGGGTAGTCTTGCCAGCTCCGTTGGGACCAGTCAAGGCATGGATATGTCCTTTTTTGACCCGCAGGTTAATATCTTCCAAGATTCGGTTCCCCCGAAGAGAAACCGAAAGATTATCTATTTCGAGCAAATTATGCTTTTCAGTACTGCTCATTATTGGTCCTTACTCTGCTGTTGCTGTGCTCCAGGGGCCAGCTTCTCCAGCACGCCTTTCTGCATATCCTGCATCTGCTGATTCATACCGCCCTTAATCTGCTGCTGCTGCATGTCCGGCAGAATTTCTTTCAGACTCTCCTGCATGGTGCCCTGCATCTGCGCCTTAGTATCCTGAAGCTGCTGATTCATCCGTTCAGACATCTGATTCTGCTGCATTGTCGGTATGGAACCTTTGAGTTGCTCCTGCACAGTTTTCTGCATCTGCTTTGTCGTATCTTCACCTTGCTGATTCATCCTTCCAGACATTTGGTCCTGCTGCATTATCGGTATAGAACCTTTGAGTTTGTCCTGCACAGCGCCCTGCATCTGTTGCGAGGCGTTCTGCATCTGCCGCGACATATTGCCCTGCATTTGCCCAGGCATATCTCCAGAAGTGCTTCTTCCTCCCGCCACCTCGCTCAAGGCATCTACAATGCGTCGATGTTTCTCTGTATGGCCTGCTCAAAAAATTCCTTTGTGTACGCCCCGTTGGAGATATGAGAAAGCGCATAGAGACGGCAACCCGTCTCCTTATAGATAATATCTACGTATTTCTTTTCATAATCAAGCTCGCCGAACAGTACATTAACCTTGGCCCGCTTGATCCTTTTAATGGTATCCTCCAACTGGCGCGCACTGGGCTTCACCCCGTGTCTCGGCTGCACCACAGCACTGACCTCAATACCGAGTTCCTGAAAAAGATAAGAATATCCGTCATGGACCGTGGCAATACGTAGATTATTGAGGTTGAGCATATCAATCCGCATTAACGCGGACTGGAGCATATTACGCAGCTTCATTGAATAGGCGCGTGCATTCTTCATAAATAGCGGTGCCTGATCCGGACAGAGTCTGCCTAATTTCCTGGCGATCATCTGCATCTGCTGAATCGCTCCGGTTATGGCGATATAGGTATGGCTGTTATACGAAACCTTGTCCCCCTTCTCGAAAGCGTAATGCTTACCAAAGACGGGAATCAAAGGCAGCCCTTTACTCGTGTTGATAACCACCAACTTATCATTTTCAATAGCTTTGAGCATGGGTTTGATGAACTCATCATGCCCTATTCCGTTGATAATCACCACATCCAGATTTTCCAATTTCTTCATATCTGACGGCATCGGCTGATAAGCATGGGGGTCTGCACCCGGAGGAATTATCGAGGTCACATTTGCCTCATCACCGACGATATTTTTGGCCCAGGAATAGTATGGGTGCAAAGAAGCCCCTATATTTAAGCGGCATTTTTTCTCCTGGGCATATGCCTGCATCGAAAAGAAAACAAGGCAGAAAATCAGACTAAAGACGAGCATAAGTTGAGGGCGTAGCATCTTTTTCATGTGGTACCTGTACGTTTTTTTAATAAAAATTTAACAGAGAAGAGACGTGTCAACTGCCAGAAGATTCAGTAACTTTTCCATTAACCGCAGCGTTGCCACTGACAACCCATTTCCAACCTCGTTCGGCAAGAGAACCTTCTGAGTAGTCAACGATATGTGGATTTATCCAAATCTGGGCAGTAAAACGATCCTCCTGCGCACCCTGAACATATGGATAAGGATATTGTCCAGCCTGGAGGTCAATGATACGGAGAATAAAACTGTTCTCTAAAGGATCAGCTCCTTGTTTCTCTTCCTGAGCAGCCTCTTTATTGAAACCGTAATAATCAACCCAAGTTTCTCCCTGATGCATTTCCCAGGAAAAACCCCGCAGGCCTGTGGGCAAAAAATCGCCGACAAAAGGGGGAAGAGATTCGATTTTCAGTTCAGAAATATCCGGCCAATTACCTGCTGCCTCATAGGTCCAAGTAATACTGTCCACAGCTCCCACCAAGGATCGGTACAGGAGTGGGGCCTGATTCTTCAGGCGAATATCTTTAATCTGATAGGATTTTTTTGCCGTAAGGTCTTCTTGCGGTGCAACTTGAACATGTCGCAAGCCTACAAGCAGGAAGAGACAACAGAGAACAACGGCAAGCCCTAAAACCTCACGCCCCGCAGCAAGCGGGGCAACAATCACTTCTTTATATCCTTGTGCATTGGCATTACGCATAATTTTACACCTACTCCTACTCTTTCCTGTATCTTGCGAGCATACCCCTTTTTTCAAATGCAAGAACTAGTGTCCCACAATGAAGGGGGTATTATTTTTTTTAGATACGTAACACTGTTTATAAGGCTACGCAATATTTTTTTTACTTGGGTGAGAAAAAAATACCCGCCTCAAAAACCGCTCTCGATTCTGGGCGACATTTAATTTTGCTCTAGCACATTAAAAAATCTTCTTCAAACCAACTCTGCCATGACCGTATTAGCCAGCAGAAGCCCCTGCGCTGTGAGCTGCAAACGATCATGCACAATTTGCAGCATACCTTGACGAATAAGACGATGCAAGGTCTCGCCGTAATACATTTCCGATTTCATATCAAAACGATCAGTCAACTCCAAAAGAGATAACCCGACTGTCATACGCAGCCCCATAATGACGGTTTCCCGAAATGCGGCATCTCGGTCGAGTTTTTCTTTCTCCGCCCAAACATCCTGACCATTGCTCAAGCACTCCAAGCGCTTGCAAAATTGATCTGCATCGGCAATCGCTGTGTAGCGTGTTCCGTTGAGAAAGGCAACCGCCCCGGCCCCGAGACCGATGTACTCCCCGTTCTCCCAATAATTGATATTATGGCGGCATTGGTAGCCTGGTTGAGCATAATTAGATATTTCATAACGGTCGAAACCGGCCTGCTTGAGCGCCTGCTGTGTTTTCTCCAGCATGAGAAGGACAGTATCCTCATCAGGCAGGGAGAACCTGCCTTGCTTCTGCTGTTGAGCAAAGGGGGTACCATCTTCGATGGTGAGTTCATAGATGGAAAGGTGTTCCGGTTGCAGATCTAGGGCATGATCAATAGTATCCTGCCAAGTATAGAGTTTCTGCTCAGGAAGCCCGTACATCAGATCAAGGTTGATATTATCAAACCCTGCTGCACGGGCCACTTGGAGAGTCTGCACGGCATCTGCCACGCTATGGGGCCGGCCAAGCTGACGCAACTCTCCATCATTTAAAGATTGAACCCCGATGGACAGGCGGTTGAAGCCTGCTCGACGCAGGACATGCAGCCCGGCTGCATCAACCGTTGCCGGATTAACCTCGATAGAGATTTCTGCTTCATCAGCACAGGAAAATTGAGCCAAGCACTCAGCAAGAAGCCTGCTCAGCGTTTCTGGAGGTAATAAGGTAGGAGTGCCTCCACCGAAAAAAATACTGATCAAGGGCCGTGACTGATCACAATATTCTTCGCTGAAAGAACGCAGTTGTGTGCTGATCGCCTGTGTATAACGATCATGAAGATCAGTCCGGCCTGCAAGTGAGTAAAAGCTGCAATAGGGGCATTTACGTAGGCAAAACGGCACATGGAGATAGAGGCCGAGATTATTCATAGGTTAGATTTGGGCTTTGGGCAGGAAAGGAAGAGAAACACAAAAAAAATCAGGCGAGGCTGGAGCGAATCTCTGCACAATCCTGCTGAACAGCGGTCATCAAGCCATGATCGGCAAAACTGTACACGGTTTCTCCGGCACCGATGATCAGGTGATCGAGCAGGGTAATATTCATGAACGAGCACATAAGGTACAGGGTACGGGTCAACTGTTCATCCTGAGTCGAAGGGCGGAGGCTGCCTGAAGGATGATTATGGGCAACCACAAGGGAGACGGCGTGATGAGCCAAGGCCGACTTGATCAATTCGCGGGGATAAACTGTGTTCACATTGATGGTGCCTTGGGAAAGGATTTCACTATCGATCACGGCATGGGAGGCGTCTAAATAGACAACCATGAAGACCTCATGTTGAAGGCTCCGCAGGGCGTGGATCAGGTAATCGGCCACATCCTTAGATGAGGTAATATAGTTCTTTTTCTGAATCCGCTGGCGCAGATAGCGGCGAGCGATCCCCTGGATAAACTGGAGGGCAAAGATATTCTTTGGCCCCATGCCTTTGATTTTTTTAAGGAGCACCGGAGAGGCATCCAGGACTTCAGGCAGGGAACCGAATCGTGTTAAGGAATCCCTTGCCGCCTGTTTGCAGTCGGAACGGGGGGTGCCGAAGGTCAGCAGAAGTTCAATGACTTCAGTGTCTGTCAGGGCCTCAATGCCCTTTTCTTGGAATTTATCCCGGAGCCGCTGGCGATGGCCGGTGCTGTTGCCGGGGGGATCTTGTGCTGTCATTAGCTGAAAAACCTGTATACTGGTTCTGTACACTGAGAATGCAAGACTGTTTTTAACAATACGATCAATAAAAAAGGAACATATTCTCTCGTTATTGTCCACATTTTTCTATAAGCTATTTACTCTGTACAGCTCCTCATGTATCATGAATAACTCATAGGGACGCGTTGTCCTTCCCTGAATGAGAGGGATATTACCCCGATTCTTCATTAAAGAACGTTGAAACCGTTAATCCTCACTTTAAGATACCTCCATGTTTATGCTCGGAAATTTCCTGCTTGCTCTGGCCAAGCTTGTTAATGTCGCTTTTACCGCCTATATTTGGATCGTCATCGGTCGGGCAATCATATCCTGGGTCAACCCAGACCCGTATAATCCTATTGTTAGATTTCTTATCCAGGCGACTGATCCGGTCTTAGAGAAAATCAGACGTTATATCCCAGATATGGGAGGGCTTGACCTGAGCCCTATGCTGCTCATTTTTGGCCTTATTTTCCTTCAAAGCTTTATTGTTCCGACGTTAACCCAAATAGGAATGTCTTTGCACTGAGACAGCGATAGTCTACGCACTATGCCCTACCTGCAAACCCAACCTGACGGCAGCCTTCTGCTCTCTCTCTACGTGCAGCCCAGATCCGGTCAAAATGCAATCGTCGGCCTGCACGGCGATGCAGTAAAACTGCGGATTAATGCGCCTCCAGTAGATGGCAAGGCCAACAAAGCAGTCATTGCCTTTTTTGCAAAGGCTTTAAAAATCCCCAAATCCGCAGTAACTCTTCGAAGTGGCCAGCAAAGTCGCATGAAAAAAATCTTACTGAGCGGAGTGGATGAAGAGCAGCTTCGTGGCCTGATTGAATAAAAATCCTGGATCGGGACGGAACTTCCCCCCGCAACATACTGACCTTAATGGTGTACCAAGGAAGAAAGGCATGGAAAAAAATCAATTGAAAAATATACCCGAGATTTTTTCCGCAACATGGGCTTTGTACAAAAATAGAGTCATCCCTCTTGCGATTGTCTCCCTCTTATCTCTCCTTGTGAGTATTATGCTCCTCCTCAGTGGAGGAGCCGCAGCATTTTTTTCCTTGGGAGGACAACCTTTTTTTACGGGTGATCCTCAGGAGATCCTGCTCAATCCGGCAGTTATTGGGACAGGAGCTCTCTTGCTGCTTGTTGCTTTTCTCCTGATGACCTGGTGTCACGCTGCGATTCTTACAGTGGCTGTTCGGCAAGACATTAGCATCATCAGCGGGCTCGTAAGGAGCTGGAAATATGTTTTCCCGCTGCCCTGGATCAGCAGTCTTTATGTGGGCATAGTTATAGCAGGATCTCTTTTTTTAGTTATCCCTGGTCTGGCGCTGGCCCTGTCCATGTCCCTTTGTTTCTTTGTCATGGTAGAGGAAGAGCGAACAGGCATTGATGCACTTCTTGCCAGCCGCCTGTATATACGAGGACATTGGTGGAACACTCTGTTCAAGTTTCTCTTGATCTGGATCCTTTCTCTCGCGATAAGCCTGCTTCCTTTCCCAGTAGGCCCAATCCTTTCCTTGCTGTTCACCCCATTCCTGATGCTCTACATGGTGACTGTCTACCATGATCTCAAAGAATGCTCTGGAGAGGTTGATCCCTCCTTCGGTTCAGGATGGTGCTGGGTCCTTTCAGGCGTTTTCGGCTTTTTACTTCCTTTGCTTGCCTTTATCGGCTCCATTGTTGCTCTCGGCCCGCAACTTCCAGAAATTATCAAACAGGTAAAGACAGAGGTTAATCGTACTCTCGGTACAAACATATTTCCGCAGCCGCAAGCTGACTCAAAGGAATCTGTTGATGAGAGAGAAAATATAAAGGTGCCGATTGTTCGACAACTTCCTTCTGTGGATGGCTTTCTTATCTGGCGTGATCCTATCGGAGACACGTATAACCCCTTTCTGGATATAAAAGAAGTCTCGGCAAAAGGAGATCAAGGTGAGCTTATGCTCACGATCACTATGACTCGCTCTCTTTCCGCCTATTTTTTGACTGTTAAGGCAGGAGATTTTGATCCGCTGATCAGCTTTTATCTGGATACGGACATAAACAAAGCAACTGGCGGTACGCCTTTTGGGCAGCAGCAGGGAAGAAACGGATACGACCTTGATATACAGGTACAACTTGTGGTCAAGCAAGAGAAAAATGCAAAGAGTGCTTCAGGAGAGATCGATGTAAGCCTTTATCAAATTGATGGGAACGAAAGACGATCTTTTGGAATGCTAGATAAGAAAGGTGTCACTGTATCCGGGGATACAGTGACAGTACGTTTACCTTATAGTCAACTCAAGGTGGCGCCCGGCGACACCGCCCGAATCTGTTATCGAGAAGCGGCACAGGAGCAGGGACAGGGGCGCGGTTTGGCCAAGGATAAATTGGTACCACTGAAATAGCACCAGATTCCTAGAATATTTCTCTTACTTGTGGGCAACCGGGTAGCTATTCATAAGCCATTCGGTCCAACCGCCACTGAGCGCATAGACATGAGTGAATCCCTTCTCCATAAGTCGACTAACCAATCTGCCGCTAGTCCCTAGGCCTTCACAGGCACAGTAAATAACCAACGGTGTGTTTTTATGGAAGTTTTCCGCCCAAATGTCAACTTGATCGCCCGAGAGACGAATTGCTCCAGGAATTTTGTTGTCACTGGCATTCCAATGGTGGTCGCTACGTACATCCAATATAGTGTACTCATAAGAACCAAGCTTTGATTTCAATTCTTCTTTACTTATGGTTTGGATCTCAGCTGAAAGTGCCTGAGTAGCACCTCCTATCCCTAGTAAAACCGCGACAACGAGCAGCAGAAAGTTTTTCATGGCATTTTCTCCTTTAGTAAAATAATTGCTGATTCTTTTTCTTGTTTTTCAGCCTGTCTCAACGCATCAACGGGGCACAGGATTACGCCAACTTCTGCAAGCAGGAAAACTTACTTTTTTTCCACCGGAAAATCGTCGGCTCTCCATTTTCGCCAGCCCCCTTCAAGAACGTAGACGTCGGTAAAACTTTTCGATACGAACCTGCGTGCCAACCTAGCACTGCTTCTTTCGTTCGCTCATGAGCAATAGAGGACCAATTTGTTGGCCTTTGGCAAAGAAACCGACCAGTCATCAAGATTATCCCATGTTGCCCGTATGGCACCGGGAATTTTAACGTCGCTATTGCTCCAGCCTCTTTCAGATCTCGCATCCAAAATAGATATATTTTCGGCATTGAGATTTTTTTTCAACTCTTCAGCACTCATAAATTGAACGTCATCCGCAGCAAGCAGCGACGTCGCACTGAGAAGAAGACAGGCAAATATCAGCCCTAACATTTTTTTCATAACATATCTCCTACTTTATACAGTAACTACATTTACTGAGCCTACTCGTCAACTATCCGTCCCCCTAAATGCGTACTAAAATCATAATTGTACGCCTCATTTCCGTCTCCATCAGGCTTTTAACAGCCAGCATGAAAGTCCAATCGTAGAAGATAAAAAATTATACTCCATCCGTCAACACTGTACAGTTTTTTATATCCTATGTGCAGTTTTTTTTACGTTGAATTTTTAATGCATTTTGAATGATTGCAACAAAGTGGCACGAGGTATCTTTAAAACAGAGAAAGAAAAATTCTCTTTGCCAGATCTCTCTGAGGTCTCAGCAATTCGTGCGGAAATTTTTACCCCGCATTTGACATGAAATTTAATGGTAAAAATACCCCTGCAAAAAAAAGACAAAAAGCCCACTATTAAAGTAATAGCAGGACTTTACATAAATTCAGCAAGAATTTTCCTGCGAAGTTTAATAGGGTCGCGTTCTTATTTTCTGGCAAGAAGAGCAACAGCAGTTCCGTTGCCGTCTTTTAATATCAGTTGATCACCTCTTGTCTCATATATTGTAGCAGCCCGCAATGCTTCTAAGAACAGTTCTTCCTGTCTCATGAGTCCTTCGCATAAGCCAAATGTTGCGGCAGGTCCCATAGAAATTTGATTTTCAAAGACAGTATAATAACCAGCATAACCATTACAGAAAGATATACCCTGAATTATACCGTCTCTCCCAAAGTGTATGACGAGCTCTTTGTAAAAGTTTATATCGATAAGTCCTTGACCGTCATTATAACTCGTCACCTCCCAGGAGGTTCCGGGTAGCAGAAAATTTTCAGCAGAAAAAAAGTAGTTCACGCTATAGTTTTCCAACCCGCCCTTATCAGAACAAAAGACAAGCGCATCGCTATAAAGCCCCTGTGTGGCCTGATCTTTACTGTAGTAATTTACAGTTGTTTTTATTGAATAAATTTCACAGGAATTGTAACAGATTAATTCACCCTTTGCTCCTACAGCATAGGTATCAGTTGCAAAAACAAGAGACAATACAACGAGACAATAAACAATAATAATTTCTTTTGTTTTTTTTATAGCAAGGTTCGGCATGACAGGCTCTCCTGAAAAGATGGATACAAAACAAGGTGGATACGTGATTTTAGTAGACATCACCCGCTGTTGTACCCGCCTTGCGCATCGGATGTCAATGAAAAATAACGGAGGGGGATAGAAAAGAAGGCACAAAAAAACCCGCTAACCAATTAAGGTTGCGGGCTTTATGAAACGTCAATGGACGTTATGATACTATAATATGGTGCCGAAGGGGAGAGTCGAACTCCCACGAGCGTACGCCCACTAGACCCTGAACCTAGCGCGTCTACCAGTTCCGCCACTTCGGCACGGCGAAAAGAATATGCCTTATTTTTTGCCCGCTGTCAATTGTTTTTTCGTCCCCCTATATAAAAAAATGAATATGTCTCTCTCAAGGACACATGAACTGTTTGCGGGTTTTGTCTGGTTGGAGTACATATTCTGTTTTGCCCAAGAGAAAGAAATATGCTTGTTTTTCCGAAACAGTCAAATGCATCGGAAAAGTAAAAAATGACCCGCATAATTAAACGAGGCAACAAAAAAAATATATGCATCTGTATAAAAACACACAAGAAATAAAAAACCCCTTTAAACGTCCAGTCGTCACTATTGGCAATTTTGATGGGGTGCATCTGGGACACCAATTATTATTTCACGAGGTGGCGATTCGGGCCAAACGCAACGGCGGCACCTCGGTGGCTATCACTTTTGACCCGCATCCGCTGAAGGTGTTGCGACCCGAAGGTATCAGGTTAATTTCCACGACTCGGCAAAAAATCGAACTGATCCGCATGGCCGGCATTGATGTCCTCATCATTCTTCCTTTTGATTTGGATTTTGCTAAAACCACAGCCACTGATTTTGTCAATAATATCCTCTGTGACACCATAGGTGTCCACGAATTAGTGGTCGGGTACGATTACGCCTTTGGCCGGGGCAGAGAAGGAAATATTGATTTCCTCCGTGGCCAAGGAAAGGAAAAAGGATTTCCGGTCTCGGTGGTTGAGGCCCATTATGAAGAAGAGATGCTGGTTTCCAGCACCAAAATACGGGAACTGGTTATGGAAGGACGAATGCATGATGTTCGCAATCTGCTGGGCCGCTGTTACCATATCCACGGCGAGGTGCAACGGGGCAAACAACGGGGAGGATCAGAAATAGGCTTTCCCACTGCAAACCTGAAGCTGTCTGAAGAAGATCTCTGTCCGAAAAAAGGCGTGTACGTAACTCAAGTGCTGTATGACGACAAGATGTACGGTAGTGTTACTAATATAGGCTACAATCCCACCTTTGGAGAAAATGAGCTGCTTGCCGAAACGCATATTTTCGATTTCAATAAAGACATTTACGGTCATCCTATCCGACTCAACCTGCTCCGCTATTTGCGCGGGGAAGTAAAATTCAACTCGATTGAAGAGCTGTCCGCACAGATCCAAAAGGATATCGCCACAGCCAAGCAGGTACTTACCGAGGCTGCAAAAGAGCGGGTGCTCTCCTGCGAGGAACGGTTTAATGCTATGACGATGTAATTGCCGGAAGCGGCAAGGAGAAGAGGGCTTGGTTCTAAGTTCGGCCAATTGATTTACGACTGACATTTTATGCGCAAATAAGATTATAAAATTAGCATAATAACCACAGGGGCACAGGTCGTTTCAACAAAATGGCCGAAGTTAGAACCAAGCCCGAATCTCATAGATGACAAGGACTACCAAAAGAGAAAGGGCGAGCTGATGGCGCAGATATGAAGAAGCACATAGCTCGCGCTTCAACCTTCACACAGCATCCCTTTTCCTTGCGGGGGTATTAACCCTTGCTACCAACTGGGATACTAATCTCGGAGTAGTCGGGATGCTCATCCCGCCGCCACAACAAAATACTTGACAGAGCCGCCGCCCCGATTTATTCTGCCCGCAAACAGTCCCTGAAGAAGAACCTATTCCCGAATACATACAAATGACTATCGAACTTTATGACGCTGTAAAAATCGCCAAAGATCAAGTGCTGCAATTATTTGCAGAGCAGACTCTGCCTCATCTCATGCTTGAAGAAGTGAACTTTGATGAGACGGAACAAGCATGGTTGATAACGCTTGGATATGACTCGCATCATGAGGTAAGAACGATCAGCAGAGGCAGCAAGATGGTGTCCAGCATGTTCGGCGACACTAGCATCACTACCGAGGAAAAAATACCAAGGGTGTATAAGGTATTCAAGATTGATGCGTCCGACGGACATCTGATTTCAATGAAGGCCGCACATGTATGACGACAACCTTCCTCCGGCATTGCAAAGCAAAGGGGTTCTGCTTGATGCAAACCTCTTGATTGCTTTGCTTGTAGGTTCATTTGGCGAAGGGGAGGTTGAGCGGTTCAAGAGGACACAGCAGTTCGCAACAAGGGATGTTGTTGAGCTGACAAAGGTTGTGGAACGATTTGGCTGGAGATACACCACGCCCCATGTAATTGCGGAGACATCGAACCTGCTGGACTGGATGGATGACAGCAGGAGGTGCGAAGCAGGCAAGAGGCTGGCCGCATATATATGTACTGCCCGAGAAGTGCATGTCGAAGGTGCTGAAATTGTCAAAACGCCTGTGTACCACAAATTGGGAATCACTGATGCCGGTCTCTGTCTCCTTGCACGGCAAAGCGACTGCATTGTAATCACGGCTGATCTTCCGCTGTATCATTATGCTTTAAACCTGCATGTCCAGATTGTGAATTTCAACCATATGAGAAATCAATGGATATGACAGTCCCACCGGGCAGCCTTTCCGCTCCGTTTGCAGCCCACATGATGTGCGCACTCTTTCTGCTAAACGAATCCTGTTTCTCCCTCATCGGCAATCCTATTCCCTACCTGACGATTATCCCGCCGCCGCAATAAAGTTCTTGACAACAGCACCACCGCGATTTAGGTTGCCAAAAAGCAATATTCATCTTTGTTGGAACATCATTTCCCTTTGCATTGAAGCATGTTATAGCAACAATTCAATGGAGCCCCGAAACGATTCCCCACACCACCCCTCATTCTTAAAATACCCGCTTTTAGTCAGCACATAATCTTGGCTACTGCTAAGTAGTTTTATTGAAAACTTTAAATAAGGAAAATCACATGTCTAAAATCGCAATTCTTTACTGTAAACGAATCAAAGATCAATCCTGCGTTGCCTGCGCAAAATGCTATAAGGCCATCTCTGAAAAAATGGTGCCTTTGCCCAATATAAAGATGAAGACATCGAACTGGTTGCCATGACCGACTGCGGTGACTGCCCTGGCCTGACCGTGCCCAAGGTGAAATTGCTCAACGAGACTACCAAAAGCCTTGACCGACCCTTTGAGGTTCTTCACCTTGGTACCTGCATGAAATCCGCTATGGAGATGGCAGGCTGCCCCATCAATTTTGATGATCTGCAAGTGACCTTGGAAAAAAACATGGGTATCAAGGTGGTTCTCGGCACCCACGCCTATTAAGGGCCTTGGCGGCCCAGCAGAAAGAAGGCCTTTAAAAAAAGGGGGCTCGGCATCTTGCCCCTTTTCTGCATGTCATACTACGGTGCAGCAGCATCCCAAATGCTCCTATCACAACCTACTTTAATTTATCGTAAAAAATTAATCCAGACTGTACTGACAGACATTCCCCTCAACGCTATCACCTCGTTACAAGACTCCATTTCTGCGTTTATCGCTTGCCACATTCCCATTAATGCCTATAATGTAGCAAATCGCGTTTTCATTACGTTAAAGTATAGGTATCAGTTTCAACATTCTGTCATCTTATAAGGAATATATAATGTCACAAGAACAAACCAAAGTCTCCCTGGACACCGTTATCGGTGAGCTAGAGAAAATATGCGTCGAAAATCCAGGAAATATCATTGCTCATCATAAGCTCGGTCTGATCTATCGCCAAGCTGGCCGCGTTGATGATGCTGTCCGTGAACTGGAAAAAGCCATTGAGCTGGATGACCATTCCGTGGAAAGCTACATCAACCTCGGTGCTATCTATTTTGACAAAGGTGATGTCCCCAAAGCTCTGGAGCTGAATGAAAAAGCCCTCAAAATCACCCCAAAGATGGCAGAGGCTCATGTCAATATTGGCCTGATCCGCCAGCATGAGGGAAAAGCGGAGGAAGCCTTGGCATGCTATGAAAGGGCCATCCAGATTGACCCCCATCTTCTGACCCCTTGGATCAACATGACTTCGGTCTGCACCATGCTGGAGCAGGATGAGAAGGCTGTGGAATCGGCCCGTCAGGCCGTGACCCTAGAACCGGATAACGGTATGGCCCGGAATAACCTGGCGGTGGCCCTGTATTTCTCCGGTGCTTATGAGGAAGCCAAACGAAACATGGATAAGGCCAATGAACTGGGCTACACTGTTGATCCGCGTTTCATTCAAGGACTGGAAGAAAAATTGGCGGCATAATGGCAGGAAAAAAACAACTAAATACCAAGCCATGGTGCCCGTTCTGCGGCATGGATGTAGGGCGTCCTGTGGAGGCCCTGCAACGAAAAATGACCGAGTTCCCTGTGGGCCGATGCGAATGCGGTGCTGTTTATGCCTGTGATGCCACTGGCCATAATATCGGTTCGGCCATAGTAGAATGTCTGGTCTATGCCTGCGGTGAAGAATGGGATCTGGCCTGGGAACTGCTCCCGGAAGATGACTATCTCACCGGTCGGGTGGAAGACTATGATGATGTCACCCACCAGATCTGTCCCAAGAGAAATCTGGACGGACGCGGGGTGCGCGGGGTGCTCTATTTTGTCCGCCTGCATAAGGACGTGGCAGAGATTGCTGATCGTTTTGCCAAGAAGAAGGAACATGAGGCCCAAACGGCATTGGCAGAAAGCGAAAAAGGCCCTGCTGGCTTCGTGATTCCTGAGGTGGAACCGGCCCGTGATCCCAAGCGGCAGAAGAAGCGGTCCTCCAAAATGATCGTCAAAAAATTGGTTGAGGCCAATGATATTGAAGGATTATTGGACCTGTGTTTTGACGACAAGCGAGCCTTGCGCTTTATGCAGCGGTTGCTTTATGAGCCAGAACCGAATAAGCGCTACAAAACAGCCTGGCTGATCGGGCAGGTTTCAGCCCGACTCTCAACCCGAGAACCGGCTCCGGTAGCGGATATGCTCCACCGGCTCTTTGAGTCCTGCTCCGATTCCGCTTCCATGCCCTGGGGTATGGTCGAGGCCATCGGGGCTATTGTGGCTGCCCGCCCGGATATCTACGGGGCTTTTGCCCGTCATCTGCTTAATTTCATGGGTGATGAAGGAACGCAGGAAGCTGCGCTTTGGGGGTTAAGTGAGGTTGCGGCAACTCGACCTGATCTTATCCGTAAAACACCCTTTTATTCGACCTTTCACTTCCTTGAGGACGAGAACCCTGTGGTACGCGGCCTGATGGCCCGCCTGTTAGGACGAGTCAAGGCCAAGGAGGCTTTGTTTCAGATCATGAGCCTGCAAAAGGATGAGACGGAAATCACGCTTTATGAACAGGGTGATCCGGTCAAAACGACTGTGGCAGCCTTGGTGAAAGAAGCTGTGGCGGGCATACAGGGGTAGGTTGCTTGAAGCCTTGGAACCGCGCCAGAACAGAAAGCGAAGCCATTTCTGGTGCGGGAGTAATCCCCTTAGAAGAGCGATCCGGCAATTGAGAAGAAAAGGATGAAAGCAACGCTGGATACTGTGCTGAATAAATTGTAGGAACTGATTCCATGCTGACAAAAGAGCAAATCACTACTCCAAACAGGACAAACTATGGCTGAAGAGTTACATGCCGCCGATTTCTTCGGCTGGACAGCACAACAGGCCGCGCTGCTCCGGGCAGGAAGAGTTGATAAAATCGACAGAGAACATCTTGCCGAGGAGATAGAAGATATGGGCAAAAGCTTACAACGTGAACTTGTCAGCCGCTTAACCATCCTTTTTATCCATCTCCTTAAATGGCAGTTTCAACCCGGATACCGAGGAAACAGCTGGCGCTACACCATCGAAGAGCAGAGAGATCAGTTGACAGATCATCTTCTGGATAATCCGAGCATGAAACAAAAAATCCCTCAAGCCATTGAGCGTGCTTATAAATACGCCCGTACCGGTGCGGCGAGGGAAACAGGTTTGACCAAGAAGACCTTTCCGGAGGAGTGCCCTTGGTCATTTGAGCAGGCGCTTGATAAGGAACTATGGCCCGAATAACCCTCTTCGGGTAAGTTCGAGTGAGCCATCTCTGCACATATAGATTCTTCAGAACCAGAATACAATCATGATGACAAAAAAATATAGCGATAAATACGGCACATTAACACGAACAGCTGTCTATTTTTTCCTCGTCACCACCTGCCTCTCCTTAACCGGCTGTGCGACCACGGAAGGCATGTTCAGCTCTTGGTCTTTTTTCGGCTCAGGCGGAGAGCAAGAAGAAGAATTTGACTCAGCAAATAAGTTGATTGTGCAGGGCATGGAGTCTTATAAGATAGGCCGGTACAATACCGCTATGAAAGATTTTCAGGAAATCAAGGATCGTTATCCCTTTAGCCCTGAAGCCTTGCTGGCTGAGTTGAAACTGGCCGATTGCGAATATTATAACGATAAGTACGAAGAGGCCAAAGAGCTGTACAAGGAATTTGAGGAAAGGCATCCCACCAACGAGGCTATTCCTTATGTCATGTTCCAGATCGGCATGTGCGATTACTCCCGCACTGATCGGATTGATCGGGATTCGACAGGAGCTCAGGATGCTATTAAATCCTTTTCCCGTTTGTTACGTGCCTACCCGGATTCGCCCTATACCAGAGAGGCCAAAGCAAGAATTCGAACAGCCCGAGAATTTATTGTTAATCATGAGTACTATGTTGCGGTTTTCTATGTCCGTACCAAGAAATATGACCAGGCCAAGCATCGTCTGAAATATATTCTCACCATGTATCCTGACGCATCAATTATTCCAAAGGCAAAATCCTTACAGGAAAGACTGGCAGCCGGGGATCCACCCAAATGGGGTTTGGACAAGTGGCTCCCAGCACTGACCATGCCGACATGGAACTTGGCTGATATCGGCATCGGCACTCAGGATGACGACGTAGAAAATCAGATTGGTCAATAACGAGACGTTCTTATGGGATTGCTGAACAGCGACAAACTTCTTGATCTGCTTATTTCACAACGCTTATTAACAGCGAAACAGAAGCAATTTGTGCTCCGTCATAAGGAACGGCAAAGCCAACAGCTTCTCAAGCTTCAGGGGGGGCAGAAACAGGCCGGGCGCGGATATCCTGATATGGTGGACATCCTTGCCTCCCTGAAATTGGAAGTGGCGACGGGCAAGCAGCAACGAATCCTCACAGAAGAACTGATCATGCGGGCGGTAAGCCGCAAGTTAGGCATTCCTTTTAAAAAGCTTGATCCCCTTGAGCTGGATATCGAGATCGTCACCAAGACCATCCCCCGCTCCTTTGCTATTAATCACCTGATTCTCCCTTTTGAAATCCGCAACGGCGTGTTGCAGGTCGTGACTTACGACCCGGATAACAAAACCCCTTTGCAGGATATTGAGCAGGTCAATCAGACAGAACTCAAGCCCTACCTCAGCACTCGCTCCGACATCAGAAAAATCCTCTCTGAGTTTTTCGGTTTTCAACGCTCCATTACTGCGGCAGAAAGCCAATTTTCCACAAATAGCAGCAGCTCAACAGTGGATATCGGTAATCTGGAGCAGTATGTCAAACTCTCCAGCGCCCAAGAACTCAGTTCCACGGACCAGCATATCAAGGCAGCGGTCAACCACCTGTTCAACTACGCTCTGGAGCAACGAGCCAGTGATATCCATGTGGAGCCCAAGAGGGAGAGCTGTCTGATCCGCTACCGAATCGACGGTGTTCTGCACACGATTTATAAGCTTCCCAAGGCAGTGCATTCAGCCATTACTTCCCGCATCAAGGCATTGGCCCGTATGGACATCGCAGAAAAGCGTAGGCCCCAGGACGGCAGGATCAAAATCGGGCAGAAAGACGGCAAGGAGGCAGAACTGCGTGTTTCAACTATTCCAGTTTCCTTCGGCGAGAAAACCGTTATGCGTATCCTGGATAGCAATGTTATTTTTCAGGATTTGAATGACTTAGGGTTCTCTAAGCGGGATAAGGCTGTGTACAATTCCTTTATCACTGCACCGCATGGAATTGTCCTGGTAACCGGTCCCACAGGAAGTGGTAAATCCACAACCCTGTATTCTACCTTGAAAAAAATAGCCTCACCGAAGATTAACATCGTCACAGTGGAAGACCCGGTGGAGATGGTGCATGAGGATTTTAATCAAATCTCGGTGCAGCACCAGATTGACGTAACCTTTTCTACTATCCTGCGCAATATCTTACGCCAGGATCCGGATGTAATCATGATCGGTGAGATCAGAGATTTTGACACGGCCACCCATGCGGTTCAGGCGGCTTTGACCGGTCATCTGGTTTTTTCCACCCTGCACACCAATGATGCAGTTTCCACCATTGTTCGCCTGCAAGACCTCGGCCTGGAATCCTTCCTGATCGGCTCCACCATGCTTGGAGCCTTGGCGCAACGCCTTGTTCGGAAAATTTGCCCTCACTGTATTGAGTCTTATCAGGCTGATATTGAGGAACTGCAAAAAATGGGTTTTTCGGTTTC
Source organism: Candidatus Electrothrix aarhusensis (assembly GCA_004028505.1). GTDB lineage: Bacteria > Desulfobacterota > Desulfobulbia > Desulfobulbales > Desulfobulbaceae > Electrothrix > Electrothrix aarhusensis. The sequence goes on along the minus strand of MTKO01000060.1, from coordinate 15,394 downwards.
CGGCCAGGGCACGATAGAGCTGAAGCGGGGAAAAGGGTGCAAGGAGTGTCGCAAGACGGGGTATTCTGGCAGGATGGGCGTTTTTGAGGTTTTTCCTTTATCGGATAAGATCAAAAAAATGGTGGCGGATAAGGCCACGGATGCCGAGCTGCGTCAGGTTGCCATCCGCGAGGGTATGACCACCCTGAACGAAGATGCTTGGCAAAAGGTGCGTAGTGGATTGACCACTGTGGAGGAAGCGTTGCGGATTAGCGGGGATATGTAACGTCCTGATAGTCTATCGTAATATGCGGATGATTACAATCAGTCGGGGTCTGCCCCTATTTTTCACGAGTCCGTCCAACCTTTCTTTTTGACAATACCTACAAATTCATCTTTTTCTATCCAGTTAGAAGCTTTTTTCCCGTCAAGATTATCATCCCACTTGAAAGGTCGATTTTCAAGCTGACTCAAATCTGCTTTTTGTAATTCATTAATACCTCCTATATATCCGATAAAAACCTCTTTCTGTTCCGAGAGTGTTTCTATCCCTTCCAACCCCGCTACAACGCCTTTAAAGTATTTTGTTCTGCTACCTGAAACCGACGCAGACGCTTCTTTGTATGTTTGTGACCGGAATCCGTTTTCAGCGAACAATATAAATGACTTCAGGACAAATCGGACTTCTTGCGAGAGTGGGTCAATCTTTGCTTCTGTATCATCCCTGAGAATATTTCGCAGAATATCTGTGAAGGTGACTTCATCTAAGACTGATGCTGTCTTTGTCCAGCTGAGATGTAGACTCGTTATCTTTTCCGGTAATAACCTGAAAGCGTCTTTGAACCTGTTCGATTTGCCCGGCGTCAGATACAAAAAACTGATCTCTGCATCGGGATATGAAGATGCAAGTCCTTCATATTCATCTTTAAGTTGGTTGTGATCGCAGGCCGATTTCCGAATTTTGTTTTCAATACCAAGAACATGAAATATGTCACCTTTTGACAGTATGATGACTATATCTATATCCCGCCTTTTTCCCGCAGAGGTTTCCACGGTCTCTTCAACCATCACGTCCACTTTTATCGGGTTTAACTGGCGGTAAGAAACTGTATTAAAAATATTTTCAGTAAAAAATTCAAATTTTTCCTTATCAATTGTATTAAGTAAATGCTTTAGGAAAAGTACTCCGCAACCGTGAGATTGTCCGGGGTCGAGCAACCATGCCATAAACGAGGATACATTCTCTTCGTTAAGGTCTCGCTTTCCGGCGGAAAGGATGTCTAGCAAATTCATAACGTCTCCAAATTATTAAATTAACGTACTAACAGTATTAATAAGCGGAAAAATCTCACCGATTGCAAAAAAAAAGACACCTCAACCAAGGTGATTGAGATGCCTTCAGCACGCCTCAACAAGCCTGCATGAATCAAGACGAAGACTGCTCAAGCAAAGGGTAGTCTGTATACCCCATGGGTCCAGTGGTATAAAACGTCTCCTCGTTCCACGCTGCTGTTTCAGGCCCCGCCTCAAATCTCTCAACAAGATCAGGATTTGAGATAAAAAGCTTTCCATAAGCCACAAGATCAGCCAGACCATCATCAATAACTTTATTACCCGTTTCCCTGTTAAAGGCTGTATTTATCACAAGTGTTCCTTTATACATAGGCCTGTAATGCATGGCTATGTTGGGTTCTGCTCCGGGTACATCGGTCACATCTGTAAATGGTTCTGAAAGATGCAGGTAAGCCAGATCGTAATCATTGAGTCTCTTGGCTATATAGTCAAAAGTGGGGACACTTTCCTCATCAAGGGTCATGCCAAAGAGATCATGAAGTGAAGGGTTGAGTCTCACGCCAATACGGTTCTCAGGCATATATTTCTTCACTTCGTCTATTACCTCAAAGAGAATTTTCGCCCTATTTTCTATTGAACCGCCGTATTCATCCGTTCTCTCATTGGATGTTCTGCTGAAAAACTGATGAAGCAGATAGCCATTGGATGCGTGGATCTCCACACCGTCAAATCCTGCGGCCATGGCATTTTTTGCTGCTCGACCGAAATCAGTGATAGTCTCTTTTATCTCATCAACCGTCATGGCCTTGGGCGTCACAGTATCTTTGAACCCCTGAGGAGTGTAGGATTTAGAATGCGGATTTATTGCAGATGCCGACAGCGGCAGCTCTCCATTGTGAAAATCCGGATGGGACATGCGGCCCACATGCCAAAGCTGAATAAATATTTTTCCGCCCTTCGCATGGACAGCAGCGGTTACTTTCTTCCATCCTTCCACCTGCTCATCTAAATGGATACCCGGCGTGTTGATGTATCCAACTGCCCGCTTCGATATCTGCGAACCCTCGGATATAATCAGGCCTGCCGAAGCTCTCTGGCATAATACTCAGCTACAAGGTCAGTCGCTACATTGCCGGGGTTATCTGCCCGACTGCGGGTCATGGGAGCCATGACCACACGATTCTTAAGCTTCATATCTCCCATGCTATAGTCGTTTAAGAGTGCCTGCTTGGTTTCCATTTACTTTTCCTCTATTTTAAAATTCATTTAAAATATCGAAATCCTTGCTTTATCGATTTTTTGAAAAGCCCAGATTTCTTGCCAAGGTATTAACTTCTTAAAAACAAACTACTGAGGATCAAGTCTTCTCTTTTCACCAGTTCCATGTTTTCATACATAACGCCCTCGTTAAGGGGCAATAATATAAAAGTAAAACGTGGCTTGTTCCTTATTTATTGCACTAAAATTCTTTGTGCCCTCTGGTAATTCAAGTATTTACAGAATGCCTCAAATAAAAAAGCAACAGCATTCGACTTCCCCCGTTGAAAAACGGCTGAGTTGGTTGTGCTGGTCTTGGGAACAAATGCAATTATCATTAACGAAAAAAATATCAGTCCCTGACTGCTCATCTGACAGTATCCATCCCATCCTACGTCAGACCTTTTCACTCACCAGTAAGCGACTGCCGACAATCGCTCAAATCAAGAGCCACATCTATACTGACCGTCAATGGATCGAAGCCGGGGACTTCGACCGAAAAAAACAGCTGCTCACCATGATGGTCAGGGAGTCCTACGTCGGACAATCCTATGTGCTTCTCACCGATGAATTCATACGATCCCTTCAACTGCTTTGCAACGATTTCACAAGCATTGTTGAAATCGGGGCTGGCATCGGCTGGCTTGGGCACTGGCTCTGCAAATACGGGATCAGGGTGCAAGCCTCCATCGATAACAAAACCTGGCCTGATTTTCCACCGGACCGATATCTTGATATTGTCCAGCAAATGGATTCCCTCGATTATCTGCGCCTTCATCCTGAAGTTGAGCTGTTCATCCTAGCCTGGCCCGAGGAGGATGACTTGGCCTCCCGCATCTGGCAGGCCCTGCGTCCTGGCCAACATCTTTTGTATATCGGTGAGGACAGAAATGGATGCACAGCTAACAACGTTTTTTTTGAGTTGATCCACGGCCATGAAGTAGGAAATAATGCCACAAAGGAAACGAAACAATCGTTCCTCTCCTTTGATGATTTTCACGATCAGCCCCATCTTTATCAAAAAGGATGATATACCTAAATAAGTTACCAGCTTTAGTCTATCATCGTCGCCATTAATCCAAACGCTTGAGAGCATTTTGCATCTCATCAGGAATTAAATAGTGGTCTACCCTTATTTCCCTGGCAGTGCTCTGAGGATCAAGTCTTTATCGCTGAATAACTCCATGAATTCGAATATCTTCAATCAGATTATGGATTTCCTGCCGAGGAATAGAACGTGTCCCCGATTGTTTCTGTGCGGATTCGCATGCAGGGTGTTACGGGGCTGAGGTAGCCCCCGGGCTACCCGATTATCTGCTAATAATCATCTATCTGAGGTCTGTTTCTTTGAGAATGAACTAATGATTGTAAAGATTCTATACCTGTCAATCTGGTATAAAGTTTTACCATTATAGAATTTCTACTTTCTACGTTGTTTCCAAAGAACCAATTTGAGATGTCTAAAAACTCAGACAAATTATAACCTTCTCCAATTTCTGAGGCGTAAACAATACCAAATGGGAACCAAGAGATTTCTCCACCAGTAAGTTTGAATCCCGGTGCGTAGGTATCCACTCTACCATGGGTTTTAGAAATTGTTCCTGCATATATGCTGTTAGGAACCAAAAAAGACAACACTTTGAATCCAGGTTTGGATTTATAAGTTTTATCCAATACAAATTTTCTTAAATCATAATTATGTCTTGCAAAAGATAGAGGTTCGGTTGCCAATATCATTGTTGCAATTTCTTTTGCTACAAACAACCTATTAATTTCTATTGAAAAAATTTTCGCCTCTCCCTCTTTATCAAAAATCTGTGGTTTTTCTACAAGTTGCTTAACCATTGAAATATATTCCTTTGCATATAGAGAGCATATTTCATTGTTGCAGCTCTTGCATAGAGTATGAACCCTGAAGCCACCTCTCGCTTGAAAAGTCCTGCTTGAAATATTTTTTTTAAGTTGAAGTCTATCCCACAATTTATTGTATTGATTATAGGCCTTTTTAGGTGGGACATGTTCGTACGTTAGATCTTTCGATTTAAGGCAAATATGACAGGTCTTAATATTTTCTTCTTTTTCCTTTTTGGTTGGTACGTAAACCAAATTCATCGTATTTGATGCTTGTTTTATGTCAAATCCCATAATCTAAAAGATAACAGTGTTAATAAGAGGAAAACTTTCCATACTATTGACTGCAATAGGTACCGGAAAATGCTATTTATTATCTCGATATTAAGGCGATAAAAACGGAACCATTTGCCATTTATCAATTCTCGCCTACAATTTACCTGATATCAATCAGCTAACACGAAAAACAAAAAGAGTAAACAAAATTACCTCCGAACCCGAGGCTGAAACTGATGGAGCAAGTTCAAGAAGTTCTTCGCTACGGCTCCTCGGAAGAACCGGATAGATTATAAAAAAAACGGCATCTCAACCAAGGTGGTTGAGATGCCGTCAGCACGCGTTAACGAGACTGAATGAATCAGTTCATTATCGCTGAATAACTCCAGGAACCCGAATATCTTCGATCAGATTCTGGATATGTTCCGGCGGTGGCGGAGTAATGCGCGATACCAAGTAGGCGATAGCAAAGTTCACCAAGGCACCAACTGCGCCGAATGCTTCCGGAGAAATACCGAGGAACCAATTCTCTGGCGTATTGGCAGCCATTGCTGTGTCTGCCACAAAGAACCAGCCTTTGAACCAAAAAATGTAAACCATCGTAATACCTAAACCGGAAAGCATACCGCAGACCGCGCCGATATTATTGACTCGTTTAACAAAGACTCCCATCATCAGGGCCGGGAAGATAGAGGATGCAGCCAGACCAAAAGCCAGAGCAACAACCTGGGCAGCGAATCCCGGAGGATGAAGACCAAAATAACCAGCAACAGCAATAGCGCCAGCCATAGCGATACGTCCAGCCATCAGCTCATTTTTATCGCTCATGTTTTTTGCAACAATCCCTTTGAGCAAATCATGAGAAATAGAAGAGGAAATAGCCAGCAGAAGTCCGGCAGCTGTGGACAGAGCCGCAGCAATACCACCGGCCGCAACTAAGGCGATTACCCAGTTAGGTAGCTTGGCGATCTCAGGATTGGCCAGAACCATGATGTCCCGATCCACCGTGACCATCTCGTTTTCAAGACCCACATAATTAGGGCCTACATACTGAATTTTGCCATCGCCGTTTTTGTCCTCATGCTTCAGCAGACCAGTTTTTTCCCAGTTTTTAAACCATTGCGGACGCTCTTCGTACTTAAGCCATTCTCCTGCTTGTTGTTGGCCATCCTGACTCGTCATGGTCGGACGAATGGTTTCCATCAGGTTCAGCCGAGCCATAGCACCTACACCTGGGGCAGTGGTGTACAGAATAGCAATGAAGACCAAAGACCAGCCTACGGAAGAACGGGCATCTTTGACCTTGGGTACGGTGAAAAAACGGGTAATAACATGGGGCAGACCTGCTGTACCGATCATTAAGGTCAGGGTATACAGAAAAATATTCAGGGTACTGCCGTTCTGCGTCGTATACTGGGTAAAACCAAGATCCACCAAGGTTTTGTCCAGCTTCTCCAGCAGGAACATCCCTGATCCATCGTTCAGCTGTGCTCCCAAGCCCAACTGGGGCAGAGGATTATCAGTGAGCTGGAGAGATATAAATACCGCAGGTACAGTATAGGCAAAAATCAAAACGCAATACTGGGCGATCTGAGTGTAGGTAACACCCTTCATCCCGCCAAGAACAGCGTAGATGAAAACAATAACCATGCCGACACCTAGGCCGACTTCATAGGGGAGTTCAAGAAAGCGGGAAAAGGCAACGCCAACACCCTTCATCTGGCCGATAACATAGGTCAGCGAGGCTACAATCAAGCAGATAACTGCCACGACCCGAGCCGTATTAGAGTAGTACCGGTCACCGATAAATTCGGGTACGGTAAATTTACCGTATTTCCTCAGATAGGGTGCCAGCAGCATAGCCAGCAGACAGTAACCGCCGGTCCAGCCCATCAAAAATACAGATGCATCATATCCTTTGAAGGCGATCAACCCGGCCATGGAGATAAAGGAAGCCGCAGACATCCAGTCTGCCCCTGTGGCCATCCCGTTAAGCACCGGATGCACACCCTTGCCAGCGACATAAAACTCACCGGTTGTACCGGCCCGTGCCCTATAAGCAATAAACATGTAGAGGACAAAGGTTGCGCCCACCACCAAGTAGGTCATTAATTTCAAATCCATCGATTCTCTCCTTAGTCTTCCTGAACGCCAAATTTACGATCCAGCTGATTCATACGCCAGGCATAAAAAAAGACGAGTATGACAAAGCTGTAAATAGACCCTTGTTGGGCAAACCAAAAACCGAGCGGATATCCGCCCAAGATATGAATGCTGTTCAATGCCGGGGCAAAGAGTATTCCGCAACCGTAGGACACGATAAACCAGACAGCCAGACATCCCATGACTAGACGAATGTTCGCTTTCCAGTATTCCTGCGAATCACTGCTCATACAACCTCCTTGTGTTAATATTTAACAGGCAACAGTCCTGCCTGCTCTTGGGACTCATTCCCTTATTTACATATCTTCCGTACAAGCAACTCTACTTAGGCCTTACAATAAAGAACACAACGTAGGAGTCCCTTTCATAAGGAAAATTAATATGGTTACGCCATAACCATTTGATTATCAATGACAACACTTTACAATAACGTAAAATACTAAAAAATCAAATAACCACTTTTATACTTTTCTCTGACAATGCTGTCAAGATCGAAGAATATAAAAGAAAGCGACTCAACTACGAATTCTCCCGGCTTGATACAACTCTTTCAAGGAGTTAATGCCGCCATCTCGAAATTTTTTCAGGAGGTATAAAAAAAGATAGGCTGTTTGCAAAGCATCTTCTAACGCATCATGGGGCTTAAAAACAGGGAGATTGAATTCTTTGGCGAGCGCATCAAGGGTATACGATGAGGCCTGGTCATGATGTCCGTAATGATCTGTCCTGCCGCTATCCTTGAACCTGCGGGCGAGTCGCATAGTGTCAATCCCAGGATTAGACAGGGTCCCACCCAGAACCTGACGGGACGTCTTATTGAGAAAATGCATATCTAACCCGACAAAATGACCGACTATCAAGCTGTTATCGCAAAATTCAATAAACTCCGGCAATACGTCCTGAGCACTGTCCGCCTTTTTCAATTCCTCCGGCGTAATCCGGTGGATAAGAGTTGCCTCATTGGGATTAATATTCGTTGGGCGGATATAACGATGAAAGGTCTGGTCAAGCTCAATCTGGAGATTGACAATACGAACAGCACCGATGGAGATGATCTCGTCTTTGCGTTTATTCAGACCAGTCAGTTCCGTATCGCAGACCACAAAGGTGTAATCACTCAAGGGAGCCCCCTGCTTAAAATCAATAAACTGCTCTCTGTTTTTCAGCAGGACAGGGTGTGGAGGATCCAGCGAGAGCATCTTCCTGAAGGGCTTGAGAAAAGAAAGCATGGTCAGGGGGTGGGAAATATTGTTTTTAAGACGCCGTGCAGGCGATCGATCACTTCAAAGGCATCTCGGAGCATTCGTCTTTCCAACTCGGAAAGCTCATCCGGGGCAATATGGTTATCTGGTTGAATATCCGATTCTATTTGGTTTAGCTGATGAATGATACGGAGTTGCATCTGCATTTCATAGGCATCAACCGTCTTGGCCCAGAGGGATTCGTCAAGAATATTTTCCTTGGCAAGGACATGCAGACGAGCCAAGGTATTGGTTTCCCGCACCCTATATCTGAGAGCCAGTATCCTGGCAAAATTAACAAAGGGCGTTATCCCCTGGTGTTTAATATCCAATTTATTTTTATGTTCACCATTTTTTTCCACAATAAAATTTCTGAAAAAAGAGAGCGGTGTTCTTCCGGCCAGACATTGATTGGCAAGATGGAGCAGGTACAGCTCCTGCCGCTCAGTAAGGTCGCCTAGATGCTGACGCAGCTCATCAGCAAGGGCTGCCTTGCCGAATCCGGCCCGAAAATCAAAAAATATAGTGGCATGCAGGATTTCCTGAGGATTGGGCGAGGCGACCCAAGCTGCAAAATAGTCCTTCCAGACCGAGAGCGGCTGACACCATTTCGGGTTAACCGCCATCATCTCTCCCGGACAGAGGGGATAGCCGCATTCAACCAGGTGTTCTATCGCCTTACGGGCAAAACGAGAAAAATATTCTTTTGCATCCTTACCTTGCTGCTCGTTCTTGGGATCTGCATAAATAATGGCGTTATCCTGATCGGTTTTAAAGGTCTGTTCCCGTCTGCCCTCAGAGCCCATAAGAAGCCAGCAATACGAAACCGGAGGCGGCCCCATTTCTTCTTCAAGCAGGGTCAGCAGGCGCTCCAGGATGTGATCATTAAGAATAGAGATCATCCGGGAAATATTGCCCGGTTTAGCGCCTTCCTTAATCAGGTTGCGGATCATTTCGGGAATTTTTTTCGACAGGGGATAGAGGCCAACAATGGTTTGCTGCTTGCCAACCTCCTTAAACAGAGAATAAGGAGATATTCCCTGAATAAGAGCGATATCATGGGAAGTAATGACCCCGATGATCTTTCCACGTCGTTCAACAGCAAGATGATGCTTGGACCCGGACATCATTTTGAGCAGGGCGTCAAAACAGGTTGCCTGTGACAGCACTGTGGCTACCGGTGAAGACATAATACAACGGACCGGCTCGTTATAATCAAGCCCTAACGCGATAACTTTATTGCTCATATCCCGATGCGTGATAATCCCAATTATTTTTTCTTCGTCACCGGGTTGGTGAATGAGCAGAGAAGCTATACGAAAACCGGCCATGCTTTTTGCCGCTTGCTGGATGGTGCTATCAGCGGAAATTGTCCGAGGGGGTTGCTTGACAATATCGCCGACCTGCATGGAAAACAGGTAGAGATTTTCATCGCCCCGGCGGGTCATCTTATGGCGACGCAGCTCAGCATAGGCCGTACCGACAAATTTTTCCGAGAAGCTTTTCAAATAATATTGGGAAAAACCGGGCTGGGTGTTGATCAGGTCGAGAAAGACCGCTTTGGGCAAAAGAAAGCAGAAGGTGTCCTCAACGGTTTCTACATCAAGCTGGCTTTGGTCCCCCGAATAATTCCAAGAGCACCGATATAATCACCCTCACCTCGGTAATCCTTCAGGGTGACCTCACCTTCATCGTCCATGATAAAGGATTTTACCCCGCCCTGTTGAATAAATAAAAGATGGGAAATTTCTGTTTCATGGGCATGAAACAGTCGCGTCCCTTTGGGGAAGAAATCAACCTTTACATGCCGGGCCATACGATGAAGGGTCTCATGATCAAGCTCTTTAAAGGGCATGATTTTGGCAAAAAAATCAACCACGACTTCAGGGGCCAAAGAGTGTACATCTGCTGCCATTGGTTTCTCTGTCCAGTGTATTGTTTACAGGTTTGATCAATCGGACGTTTCGTCCTTTTTTCCCTTTTTTCGCTGACCAGTCTTTTTACCGACCTTTGCCTTATTACCTTTTTTCGGCACTGGACGGCTCACCGGTTTTGCTGCCTGCCATTGCTCCTCAGTCATCAATAACTCTCCCGCCTCACGCGAAACAGCCAAAACCGTACCTTGCAGAGCAAAAATTCGCACTACTCGATAAACAGCCCCTTCATAATCCAGCAGGCGACCAACACGGGGCATTTCTCGTTTAATTGTTTTATAGTTATCAAATTCATAGGTCAAACAACAAAGCAGTCGATTGCAGACTCCGGAAATCTTGGCTGGGTTCAGGGGCAGATCTTGGGTCTTGGCCATTTTGATGGAAACAGAATCAAACTTTTGCAAAAACGAGGTGCAGCATAACTCGCGACCACAGGCCCCAATACCGCCGGTCATCTTGGTCTCGTGCCGAACGCCGATCTGGCGCATTTCAACCCTAGTGCGAAATTCCTGAACCAAGTCCTTAACCAGCTCCCGAAAATCCACCCGGTTTTCAGCGGTAAAATAAAAGATCACCTTAGACCCGTTAAAAAAACGCTCTGCCCGAACCAGATGCATGGATAAGGAGTGTTTTTTTATGCATTGTCGACAAAAGGAGGCAGCCTGCTTTTCCAGAACAGGCAGGTACTCATATTTTTTCTTTTCCTCCCCGTCGGCACGTCGAAGAATCTTATAGGAAAAGCCCCTTTTGATATTCGGCTCAGTTACTCCTGCTGTTCTACTGATAACTGTCACCGGCTCTGGACAATGCTCTCCCTGAGTTATCACAATATCACCATGACGCAAGTCAGGTTCAGTGCTTAGGGCGGTGTATTCTTGCCCGTGATCACGAAAACGAATCCGATAAAAATATTTTTTTTCTCCGCAATGATCGATATCTGTATTATTACTAAAAAGCGGCTCAACAGATTGTAGTTCTTTAGGTTCCGTCATATATAACTCACCGGTTATACCCCGGCAGATCTTTTTTAGAATGAATGGAGTGATGAAAGGGTACCTTATTTTTGGCAAGCCCCTTACTGCTTATTCAAGCAAAGAGTTCCAACAATAAAACCTCGCAAACCAAGGCCCGATTACAATTCCTTGCCAGTTGACGACGAGCAGCGTTAATAGCGTCTACCATAGCAGAAAGACGTTGTAAATTCCAGTATTCTCTTCCATCTGAGGATGCCCCAAGAGTGGCTTGTTTTTCTTCGCCGAGCAGGGCAATCATATTTTCTTTAAAGGAGAGGGCGAGGAGATCAAAGAGTTGATCCAGCCCGTCCTTGAGTTCAGCAAGACGGCTGGCAAGGTGAAGCGCCTGCTCCAAAGATTCAGCCTGACTTCCGCCATCGCTTAAGAGAGCCTGCATACATTCCTTGTGCAAAAGCAGAACCTCATCATTATACAAGGTCCCGGCCTGCCCCGGACACCCTCCGGTCAGCTTTGCCATTGCCTCAGCCTCTTCGCCATCAAACTCAGGATGATTTCGCTGGATAATCGCAGTAGCCTGATCCACAGACAAAGACCTGAAAGGAATGACTTGGCATCTTGAAACAATGGTATCCAGAAGAGGTTCAGAGTCTGCCGCCACCAGCAACAGGAGATTATTGGGAGGAGGTTCTTCCAGAATCTTGAGCAAACTATTCCCGGCTTCCCGCTTCATAGTCTGCGTATCTTCAATAATGATAATGCGCTGCTCTGCTTCAAAAGGAGGGAAGGAAAGGCTTTTTTTAAGCTCACGGATTTGCTGTATTTTAATCCCGGCCCCTTCTGGTCTAATGGTCAACAGGTCAGGATGATTACCAGAGCGTACCTTTATACAGCCGCTGCAATGGCCGCAGGGAGAACGTGCTTCCGCTGCCTGACAAAAAAGGTGGGCTGCCAAGCACGGGCTGTTGTGGTTTTGCCGACGCCCTCGGGGCCGACAAAAAGATACCCGTGCGCCAGACGATTGCCGTTGAGGGCACGGGTCAACAAGTTAACCGCCTTGAGCTGGCCGATAATTGATGAAAAAGGCATGGAATTTGTTTTTTCGCCCTTCAATCGAATCGAACAAGAACCTTGCAGTTTTCACTAAAGATCTTATCCGGATGTTGCATGAAGTTGGCCAACTCCGCCGGACCATTCAGGACGGTGGTGACAATTTCGCCCAAGGGCACCTTCCCTTCTTTGTACAAACGGAGGATATCTGTAAAGGCTCCACAGAGATGGCCTCTGGAGCCGATGATCTGAATGGCGTTAGTAATCATGTGATCCATAGCATCTAGGGTCAGCGGCATTCCGCTTCTTGCGAGAAAAGCGATGCGACCATTGGCATTGATCTGACGAAAAACCTTATTCACATTGTCTAAAAAACCGGATGCTTCAATTACCACATCGACTCCTGGCGGAGGAGCGGTAAAGAACTCCTCCGGTGTATAGACGTAATCACACCATTGGCGGGCGAATTGTTGGCGAAAGGGGAGCGGCTCGACAATATGCACAGAAGAGGCCCCAAAAATTAACTTGCTGAACATGGCAGCATATAACCCTATAGGCCCAGCTCCGAAGATAACCACAGAGTCCCCGCCCTTGACTTGGGTATTCTGACAGGCCACATAGGCAACCCCGGCAGGTTCCACACAGGCTGCACTTTGCAGATCCTGATCGTTCTTCACTAGATCAGTAACATCATGGGCCAGCATGGCTACGATATCCACGGTTGTCCCGAAGATGCCGTCTTTCTCCAACCCTAATAACTTTGCATTACGGCACTGGTTAAAGTGTCCTTTTCGACAAACATCGCAATAATGGCAGACAATGATGGATTCAAAGGTAACAATGGCTCCGGCGTGCAGGTGACGGACATTGGCACCTGTTTCCAGAATTCTGCCAACCCCTTCATGACCTATAACCCTTCCTTCAGAAGGAATCTCAGCAGGGGCCGAACTTCGAATATATCCGGTTTCCGGGATTCGTTCCGCCAAGTGGACATCTGTGCCGCAAATACCAGCATAAAGCATCTGCACCCTGATCTCATCAGGATCCAGCTTCTGTAAAATTCTTTTTTCGACAGAGACCTGCGGATTTTTATATATCTGATGTGGGCCGGGATTGGTAACGCCCTCCATAGGGGCTCTTTCCGCATGAACGACGACAACTTCTGTTTCCATCCAGTTACCTCTTGTTTTCAGCGATCTTACAGCGCTTGGCCTTCTTTCTTAAAGAATACTCATTATTGCCAGTCCATTACCACCCTATTGCCGATGCGTTACCGATGTATTACCGATATATTCCTCCGGGCTGCAATAGACGCAGCATACTGTACCTTACCCGAAGCAATAATGTTAGATTTTTTTCTTGGTCAGCCAAGCCCAAGTAAACACCCCGCTGTGGTATCAAGCTGACCTGCTTGCCCTGCATACGGAATTTCCCGCATACGACTTTACTTTTACTGAGCAACCGAATATCTTTTCAATTTCTCTGGAAAAAACTGACCCGGAATGCAAAGTCCCTGCATCTTACTCAATGCCCCACGAGCCCAAAAATAATGAAGAACAACTCTTCCACTCTTGCGTATTCACTTCAGGAAGCCCATACAGCCATTGCTGCCAAGCTAAGCCCTTTAGCACAGGAGCAAGTGCCTCTTGCTCAGACCTTGGGGCGCATCAATGCCGTATCCATTTTTGCTGATCACCCCAAACCCTCCTATGCCCAATCGACCCGAGACGGTTTTGCTCTTGCAGAACAACCCCATTCCGTTGTTGAGGGGTCTGCTGAATTTCAACTCAGCGGTGAAATTGCTGCTGGGTGCATTGAGCAGCAACAGGTGCAAGCAGGTCAAGCGTATAGGATTATGACCGGAGCTATGGTGCCTTGCGGGACTGTTCGGGTTGTGCCCTTTGAAATTTGCCGAGAAAAAGAGGCGAGGCTTTCTGTGCCGAGAGAAGAATTGGACCGAAAAGAGCTGTTCATCCGCCCGCAGGGGAAGGATATCAAGCAAGGGCAGCGATTGGTTACTGCCGGAACCCGGCTCTGTCCCAATCATCTGCTCATGTTGGCGGAAAACGGTTCTCAAGAAATCTGGGTGCATCGACATCCCAGAGTGGCAGTGATCTGCACTGGCAGTGAACTGGTCAAGAGCGGAGAGGCCTTGCATCTTGGTCAGAAAATATCCAGTAACGGGGTGTTGCTGGCTGCCATACTACAGCAAGAACATTGCCTTCTTGTGCGATCAGTGACTGTGGGGGATGATACGGATATGATTATGACCCGTATTCAGCAAATACTCGCCCAGGATAAACCGGACCTGATGATCAGCACGGGTGGTATGGGACCAGGAAAATTCGATCTGATGGAACAGGTTGTTACCCGTCTTGGCGGAAAACCGGTGTATAATCGCCTTAAGGTACGTCCCGGCAAAGCAACCTTGTTTGCTCTGATTGATAACACCCCGCTCTTCGCCCTCCCCGGCCCTCCGCCTGCGGTCCGCCTGCTCTTTCATGAACTTGTTGTTCCAGGACTGCATCGCCTCCAAGGTTTGCTGAAAAACGACATAATCTCCACTGAATTAGTGGATGCAATCCTGACAGAACCAATGGGCATTCGCCGAACCGGGCATCTTGTCCTGAAAAGTGCGGTGGCTACGTTATGCAACGGTCGCTTACAGGTTCGTCCGGCAGGGAAGCTTGAGCAGATGAATGCGATCATTCATCTTGTTTGCGAGGCGGATGGAAAAGCAGGGAGGGGAGAGGTGGAAAAAAATCAGCTGGTGAAGATGCGGCTGGTCGGTCCATTAGTTGCGTCAAACCATTATACGACATAACGCAAAGCCGTGTTAAACGGCTTATTAGCTTTTATTTTTTGCCCAAACTCGCAAAAGAACGGTTAACTCAGTACAGCATCTAAATGCTTGTTTCGCATCTTCCTGAAGTATAGCTACTTCAACAAACTTACTCCTGCTTTGACTGTTTGTTATTCTAAAACCACCACTTTTATTGTCGTAATAAACAGGATTATGTGCGACCAAATTTCTTAATTTTACTTGTTCTCTAAAAGCACTGAATAATTTATCAGACTGACTTGTTTGGCCACATATTTCATTATATAAGCTCTCAACTCGATTCAAACGTTTTGCTACAGTAACATCTTCTTTGAAATACATCTTCCGGGATAAATGTTCTTCATACTTCAACAACAATTCACCTTCAACTCGTACCACGGAGGTTACAATTTTACCAACAGCAGCTTCCCATTCTTCTAATTTAAAATTTTCTTCTTGATTCACGAATGATCCTTCTAAGTAACATACCCTAGGCTTCTGCCGGAACAAGCTGTAATCCAAGAGAGTTAGCCTGTTTTGCCAGTCGTTTCCTCAAAC
>MTKO01000017.1 GCA_004028505.1 Candidatus Electrothrix aarhusensis | reverse complement strand
GAGGAAAAACCAGGAATAGGGAATGAGGCTGCGGGCTCAAAGGAATTTCCCGTCAGAATTATTGAAAACCTTGTGACAAAAGAACGCGCGGTCGGGATTGGCTAAATGAACGGGGGAGTGAGTATTTTGAAAGGAAATGTCATTCGACAGACGGGGTCCGTGGGGATCGCCGTTAATGGCAGCACTGTCCTTACACTGAATCGTAACAAGATAACAAAAACAGGCGCACCAGGTATTGTTATTGTCTCTGGTTCAGAGGTTCATGAGATGCAAAAAAATATCGTGACGAACACCCGTGGGCCAAAAATTAGAATTAAAGAGAGCATGGTTGAGGAAAAATAGAGCCTATCGGCTCCAGGCTGCCAGCTGCGAAACTTCAGCCCGCAAACGTGTTAAGGTTTCAGGGGAGTTGAACATTTTTCGACACAGCTCGCATTTACTATAGGTTATGATCTCGCGGGCCTTCATACCGGTAAATGATGCAATGTTTGTTACCCCCTTGGTTCTGATGAAGCGGTACAACGGGTCCGTTTCAGTTTGAGTAAAAAGCTGTTCCACTGAATTGTCGGTCAGGTTCCCAAGGCGAAAAAAATTTGTCTCCGAAAAATGGCTCCCTGCATCGCAACAGGCGTACATGTCAAGATCCGGAGTAAGATAGGGGTTCATTTCGCAGCAGTTTTCCTGATAATCGGTCAGAATATTTCTGCGTTTAAAAGAAGCGGCACGACCTGCATATATGACAGGTTCTGGGAAAAATTTGAGGCCCTCATCCCGCAAAAACTGTTCATATGGATCATCCTCTATGGAAAAATCGGTGATAAATGAAATAAAATAATCTAACCCGTTCTTCTGGCAACTGTGTGCTGCATTCAACACATTATTCCGATTTACATTTTTCTGGTGCCACCTTGAGTAACTTAATCTTAATTGGCAAAGCCCATTTTCTTTCAATTCTGAAACAAGATTTTCAGAATCCTTTGCTGTCTTTGCCCAATAACAATTGGTAACAATTCTCGTATATATTCCGACTTGTTTGCACAGTTTCACAAGCTCTGCAATTTCATTGAAATACAGAAACGGTTCACCAGCTGAAAAACTTATTCCGCCAACACCTGCTTGGGCCATTTCGACAATTATTTCTTTTGCCGTATTATGATCCATTTTCCTGCAATCAGGGATATCCTCCGCAGCCACGCAGTGCTCGCACTTGATATTGCATCTGGTTGAGTATCCAAAAGCTAATTTACGCATATTTAGAAATGATTCTCTCGGTTTCCATACAAATCATTCTGTAAAAAAAACAGGTGTACTTTACCTGGATAACAGTATAACTGTAATATATTGCCACATTTTTCACTTATGCTGATATTCAAGCACTAAACTGGAAAACAGAATCATGATTCTGTCTGAACAAAACTTTAACCATGCTGAATTAAAAAAGTAAACATAAAATCATAATCTTGGGTGCAAACTACACAAGCCGGTATCACAGACATGATTTTTCTTTGCATGCAATGCATGCATTGCCTATAATGAATGCATCCCCTCAATGATTTTCCAACAACCTTAACCTCAAGCAATGGAGTGTACTTATGTCAGGTCTTACCATCCGAAATCTTGATCCCGCTGTAAAAAGAGGCCTGCGGATGCAGGCAGCCCGCCATGCCTGCTCCATGGAAGAGGAAGCCAGAAGAATTTTACGGGCGGCAATTCTGCAACCTGTTGAGGAAAAAGGATTAGGCAGCTTTATTCAGCAGAAATTTAATAAAACCAGTGGAGTTGAAATAAATCCTGTTCGTTCCGCTCCCCGTTGCTCGAATTTATGGGGTGAAGAGGAATGATCCTTCTTGATACCAATATCCTGTCGGAACCGATGCGCCCTTCTCCGAATGACCGGGTTATCTCCTGGCTGGATCAGCAGATCATCACCGATCTCTTCATTTGCGCTGTCACCAAGGCGGAGATTGAACTCGGTATCGCATTATTACCGGAAGGCAAGAGGAAACAGTCTTTGTTTTCCGCAGCCCAAGAAATATTCAGCAAGTTTTCCGACCGCTGCTTGGCCTTCGGGGCATCCGAAGCCTCAATCTATGCCGGAATTATTGCCGATGCCCGTAAAAAAGGAAAAATAATAACCGTAGAAGACGGCCTCATCGCTGCTGTCGCCGTATCCAACGGCTTCAGTTTGGCAACCCGGAATATCAAAGACTTTAACAGCATTGCAGAATTACCGTTAATTAATCCCTTTGAAGGGTACCCCCTGTCAACCGACCAGCAGTTTTAAATTTGAGTAAATTAGGGATATTGACCATCTGAAAAGAAAAAATATTCCGGCAACTCATTACAGGGCACCACGTTTTCCTGTGGCTATCTATCGCGCAAGCTGCTAGAGTTGCATTGTAACTGATCACGGGGTGACAATCAGGCAGCATGTCTCATTGCTAGCCTGTAAAGGCTTACAAAAAAATGAGCGAAGGGTGAAGAGAAAAAATCTATCATAACTAATTATTATGGCCTTAAAAAAAC
>MTKO01000016.1 GCA_004028505.1 Candidatus Electrothrix aarhusensis | reverse complement strand
ACGTAATTGTGGTCTGTCCCCTATTGTTCATACCGTACCGTACTGTGTATATCCTTCGGATGTGGTCCCATTATCAATGACTGTCATAAGGCGGGAAATAAGGAACGCTGTTAGCGTCCCCTATTTATACTTTTCTATCCATTATGCTTGTTATTCCCTCTTGGCCTACCCCGCCTTCCTGGGTGTCACCCTCCGGCCAAGCATCTCACTGATCTCAGCGTGAAACCGAGTATCCCCAAGGGTAAAATTACCATTGGTCGCTTTTCGTATCTTACCGATTTCATCGGGGTCCAGTTCTGTCTGAAATAAGGCTCTGTAAGCCTGCGCTCTTGTTGTGTCGGTTTTCCCTAACTCCGGGTACAGTGGATGTGGCGTGATCAGCTCATCTTATCTGCATGGTTGGTTACCGGGACGGATCCACTGCTCGTGGAACCCGGCCCACAGGCCACATCAATCACAAAGCTTTCCGCCCCCGGGGGATAGCATTCTAAGAGGGTGCAGATTCTCGTCTTTGAGGATTTTCACGTCGCGTACCCCGAACACGGAGACCGCGTCATGTCCATCTATCACGTAGACGGCCCACTCGTCGCTAGCAGTTTCCACATACAGCAAATACATCTCGCTGATAGAACCTTCCCGTTTCCAGGTTCGATTTTCGCCATGTTTAATCTTAAACTCACTATCTTTCCCGCTGCCTGCCCATGTGCTAATCCTTACAGTAAGTTCAGTTGATGTCATTTCATTCGTAACTTTGGCCATTTTGATCTCCTTTTTCGAATTTATTAGAAAATGAAAAGATACTCAAGGGACAGGCCACGTTTGATCTTCCCCCGTGATAAACATCTTAGCGCAAGAGGTGTTTCAATTTTAAATTCAACAAAAACCCCAATTCCCACCCCTCCACAACCTCAGCCCCACTCCGCACCCAAAGCCGCCACCGCTCCACATACCGACCAATGTCCCTTTCAGAAACACCTTGCTCATAAAGCTGGTTCAGTTTGTCCCGATGGTTAGCCCAGGTCATCCAGCAATCGTCAATCCATTGATCAAACGATTACCAATCCGATAGCCGAGAAAGTCAAAGCCTGTGGTTCTCAAGCGACCTATATAGGTCTTAAACGGGTGCTTGGTCATTTTGACCGTATCCAACACCCGATTCATAATCCGTACTGCTGTGTTAAGCCCAAAGCATCTTGCGCCGACTTGCCAGCCATTTCCAGGAAGCTTGCATATTTTCTGCCGACACAATTTGATCAATCAAGATCATTTTTTAAGAAAAAAAGTAAATTTCATATCATCTTTGATGAATTAATTCCTATATTACTGCTCCAGTTACAATAAAGATGATATCTGCATTTTAGATGTGTACATATAGTTGTTTTTTCTTTTTGAGAAGTATTCTTATAAAATATTTACATGAGAGTATAGCGTCATAATTTATTTTCATGTAAGTTCAAACCTTAATCTTGTTATCAAGATGACGTTAAATTATTTATATGCTATTTCGTAGTACCTTTGCAAGTATTTTTTTCAACAATAATCACTTTGTGGTAAAAAACAGAGTTGATGTCAGTACACGTATCTTCAATTTTAAACGACACAACAACTATATTCACCGCAAAGACAGCATTGATTATTTTTTACCCACCACCTAGCGACAAGATGATTACTTTTTACCCGCCCCTAGCTACAAGAAACAGCCCTGCTCCCTTTCTCTTGAACTTTTCAAGAACATGCAAAACATGACAGAACATGCTATAGTTGTCAGCATTTATCCTTAACAGCGTCCCGTCAGGGACAGCACAAAAACAAACTGGTGTTACAACACCGGAAAAAATAACGATTCCATGAAACTCAACATCCCAAAAAACATAGCCGACATCATCCCCTATCCCCCAGGCAAACCCCTGGAGGAACTGGAACGCGAATACGGCATCAAAGACTCCATCAAGCTGGCCTCCAACGAAAACCCCTGGGGACCGTCCCCCAAGGCAGTCGCGGCGGCCCAGGAAACCCTGAGCGGACTGCATCGCTACCCGGACGGCTCAAGCTATCATCTCACCAATGCCCTGGCAGACTGGACAGGCGCGGCCCCGGAAGAGATCATTCTCGGCAACGGCTCCAACGAGGTGATTGAATTCCTGGTCAAGGCCTTTGTCCGATCCGGCGACGAGGTGGTCACCAGCCATCCCTCCTTTCTCATGTACCAGAAATTCGTGCAGGTCCGGGGCGGCACCAACGTAGTTATCCCGCTGCGCGAGATGGAGCATGACCTGGAGGCCATTGCCGCAGCCGTGACCGAGTACACCAAGCTCATCTTCCTGGACAACCCCAATAATCCCTGCGCCACCCTGGTCAGCAAGGAAGCCTTTGCCGCCTTCCTCAGCAGCTTGCCCGAAGAAGTGGTTGTGGTGCTGGATGAGGCCTATATCGACTTTGTCGAGCCGGAACAACGGATTGATGTCCTCTCCTTGATCCGACAACCGGAAGGCATCCCGGCAGTGGTGACCCTGCGCACCTTTTCCAAGGCATTCGGTCTTTCCGGCCTGCGGGTGGGTTTCGGCATCATGCATGCAGACATCGCCTCCCTGCTCCATCGAGTCCGCCAGCCCTTTAACATCAACCTGCCAGCCCAGGCAGGGGCCTTAGCCGCCTTAACCGATATTGAGCATTACGAAAAGACCATCAACGGAACCGCAGCAGGCCGAGAATGGCTTTCGGCCCAAGTTCGCGAACTGGGCTGTGTGCCCTATCCCTCCTGTACCAATTTCTTTCTCATTGATATGCAGGGCGATGCCACGGCCCTCTACGATGCCATGCTCTATAAGGGGGTAATTGTTCGCTCCATGAAGGCCTACGGCTACACGAATTTCATTCGGATCACCATCGGTACAGAGCAAGAAAACCAACGTTTTGTCAAGGCATTGCAGGATTGTCTTCAGGAGCTGAACTATGTCTGAACAGGAAAAACAG
>MTKO01000015.1 GCA_004028505.1 Candidatus Electrothrix aarhusensis | reverse complement strand
TACCTGAGAAGGAGCCGAACAATGCTGTTTTATCCCAAGACAGTAGCGGAGGTTCTGGAGGGAAGGGCGGTGACCAAGGGGAATCTTGAGGAGTACGCCTGTGACCTGTACTCAGAGACAGGAACAAACATTGCGTGAACTTGACAGGATACGTGTAGTAGCAAATGAACCAGCGACTACGCGTCACTTAACCCGAGGTAGGAGCCGTATGAGGTAATTCCTCACGTACGGATCTGTGCGGGGGGTGCCGGGTAACCGGTATCCCTACCGCGATACTTTCCCACTGTTTACCTTCTTATCATGATAGGGTAGAGTAAACTCATGCAAAGCTTAGTGTTTCAAAAACCGCTCCACCACCACTCAGAGACAGACCTTGATTAATCCCTTTCTTTTGAGCCCAATTATTATAAACTCGTTTTTTAAAAAGTAACATCATACCATTATGCAAAACAGACAATACGTATCCTTTGATTGGGCGATCAAACGACTCTTACGGTCAAAAGCCAATTTTGGCATCTTGGAAGGCTTCTTATCCGAACTTTTGAAGGAAAACATCACTATTCTTGAAATCCTGGAATCCGAATCAAATAAAGACTTCAAAAAACATAAGCAAAACATCGTCGACCTGAAGGTGAAAAATTCAAAGGATGAAGTTGTCATCATTGAAGTGCAGTATGATCGTGACTACTCATTTTTTCATCGCATTCTCTGGGGTACCTCCAGGGTTGTTACCGAGCATCTTCATGAGGGAGATGATTACCTCCGGGTTCCTAAAGTGATCTCTGTAAATCTCATTTATTTCGATTTAGGGGAAGGTGAAGATTATATCTATCACGGCTCTACCTCGTTTAGAGGTATCCATAAAAACGACGTCTTACAGCTCAGGGAGAATGAAAAAAAAGATGTAGCAGAAGACAGTATTGAGCACATATTTCCAGAGTATTACCTGATCAAGATCAATCGTTTTGATGACCTAGCAAAAGACACCCTTGATGAATGGATATACTTCTTAAAAAATGAAGAGATTAAACCTGAGTTCACTGCTCAAGGCTTACAAGAAGCCGGAAGGATTCTCGCCTATACCAAATTAAAAAAAGAAGATCAAATCGACTACAATAATTATATTGATAATCGTCGCCGAAGAGATAGTGAGCTTCGAACCAAATTTAGTGAAGGTTTGGAAAAAGGAAAATTGGAAACCGCAAAATCAATGAAAAAAGAAGGTATTTCTGCCGAACTCATACAGAAATGCACCAGTCTTTCTCTCGACCAAATCAACGACTTATGAATCCTGAATAAAATGCCAAGACGCCCAAGAATAATCATCCCGGGAACTCCGATTCATATCATCCCAATTAAGTTCCCGTTAGGATTGCGTTAGCCGCCTGTTTTTTGTTTGCAAGGATTGTCCGAACTGCTACTTATATCGGTATGAATCGACAACAAAGAGAGGGGAGCTGTGAGCAAAGCGAATATTTTAGTGGTGGAAGATGACATGGATATCCAGCAGCTGGTCAGCTATCACCTGATCAGATCCGGATACAATGTCAGTTGCGCGGACAGCGGAGAGCAGGGGCTTCAACTCCTGGCTGAAGAAAAATTTTCCGCCGTGATTCTGGACCTGATGCTGCCCGGAAAAAGCGGGATGGAAGTCTGTACCTACATCAGAGAAGATCCCAAGAATCAACACGTCCCTGTTATCATGCTGACAGCCTTGGGCGAAGAGAGTGATATTGTGGCCGGTCTGGACGGCGGTGCTGATGATTACGTAACCAAGCCCTTTAGTCCGAAAGTGCTGATGGCCAGGGTTGAGGCGGTCCTGCGCAGAGATATTGACAAAAAAACAA
This sequence comes from Candidatus Electrothrix aarhusensis, assembly GCA_004028505.1. Lineage (GTDB taxonomy): Bacteria > Desulfobacterota > Desulfobulbia > Desulfobulbales > Desulfobulbaceae > Electrothrix > Electrothrix aarhusensis. Next base: position 1,164 of record MTKO01000015.1, on the reverse strand, counting down.
CGGATCCTGATGCTGAAGAGGTTGTCACGGTACATGACCTGCGGATCACCCCCTGCCGCCACGAAGTGCTTGTTGCGGGCAAACCGGTCCAGCTGACCATGACCGAATTCACTATCCTGCTCCTGCTGGCACGCAGGCCGGGCTGGGTCTTCAGCAGGCAACAGATTATTGATCAGGTCCGTGGCTATGATTATTCGGTCACCCCCAGAGCTGTGGACGTGCAGATCTTCGGGCTGAGGAAAAAGCTGGACAAAACCGGGAAGAATATCGAAACCGTCCGAGGTATCGGGTATCGGCTCAAGGAGTAGAACCATGCGCCGCCGCCCCCTGTTCTGGCAGATATTCCCGGTCAGCCTGCTGATCAGCCTCTGTACGGTTCTGGCGGTCAGCTGGTTTGCCACCACGACCTTTAAGACGTTTTATTATGATCAGATGGTCGTGGATATCGAGGCCAGGGCCTTGCTGCTGGAGCAAAAAATCCTGGACCTTGTCATGGACTCCCCGGATGCCCTCCAGGACTTCTGCCGTCAGGCCGGACGTCGCGCTCATACCCGTATCACCGTGGTCGGACCGGACGGAGCGGTGCTGGCCGACTCCAACGAAGACCCGCAACGCATGGAAAAGCACGGGAAGCGTCCTGAGATCATCCGGGCCTATAGCGGGCAAACCGGCTCGTCCCTTCGTTTTTCCACAACACTGCACCGGGACATGCTCTATGTCGCCATCCCTTTGCGCCTCAGTCCTGCCGATCATGCCGATAAAACGGGTGCGCTGCGATTATCTGTTCCGGCCACGGCCCTGAATACGGTTCTGGGAACCATCCGCAACCGGGTTGTTCTGGCCTCCCTCCTGACTATTCTGCTGGCAGCAGTCTTTTCCCGGCAACTGGCCCTGCGCATCAGTCGCCCCCTGGAAGAAATTAAACGAGGAGCGGAACAGCTCTCTTCAGGAGAAAAGACCCGACTCGTTAATCTCCACGAACACGGCCTCTCTCTTGAGATGAGCGGCCTCGTTATTTCGCTGAATCGGATGGCGGAGCAGCTTATGGAGCGAATCCTCCTGACCCGCCGCCAGCATAATGAACTGGAGGCTGTTTTCTCCTCCATGGCCGAAGCCGTGCTGGCCGTGGATGCAGAGGAACGTGTGATCCGCCCTGAATCGAGC
>MTKO01000014.1 GCA_004028505.1 Candidatus Electrothrix aarhusensis | reverse complement strand
AGGTCTTGATCAGCTTATTATATCGCGCTGATGCAGACCGATGCTGGGTTCGTCCAGGATGTAGAGTACCCCGGCCAACCGGGAGCCGATCTGGGAGGCCAGCCTAATCCGCTGGGCCTCGCCGCCGGACAGGGTTCCGGCCTTGCGCTCCAGAGAGAGATAGCCCAGGCCTACCCCGTGCAGGAATCCCAGCCGCTCCTGCACCTCCTTGAGCACGGGCTCAGCAATCATCTGATACCGACCGCTGAATTCCATGTCTGTCAGCTCCTTGATGAGGTGGTCAATGGACATCCGGGTGAGCTCGACAATAGAATACCCGCCGACCAAGACAGCTAGGGCCTCGGGTTTGAGCCGGTCCCCATGACAGACCGGGCAAGGCTGCTCCTTCATAAAGCGGGCTGTCTCCTCCCGTACTCTGGACGAGGTGGTCTCCAGGAAGAGGCGATCCATGCGGGGGATAATTCCCTCAAAGGGGATCTGGGAAACCAGGTGCCGGTTCCCCCGGCTGTAGCGAAATTCGATGCGCTGCTTGCCGGAACCGTAGAGCAGTACCTGTTGGATCTCGACGGGCAATTTTTTAAAAGGGAGAGCAGGATCAAAATCATAATGGGCTGCCAAGGCCTGGATCCACTGGGCATTATGAGTGGCCAGCTTGCGCCGCGACCACGGAGCAATGGCCCTATCCTCCAGCGAGAGACCCGGATCGGGCACGATGAGCTGTTCCGCAAAGACCTGTTTAACCCCCAGGCCGCTGCATTCCGGGCAGGCTCCTTGGGGATTATTAAAGGAGAATAACTGGGTGGACAACTCCTGCACCGAGATGCCGCAGGAATGGCAGGCTGCGGACTCGGAGAACAACACCTCCTCACCGCTGTCCGGGAACTGAACCAGCATGGTGCCCTCACTCAGGCCAATAGCCGTGGATACCGATTCATCCAGCCTTCTGCGGATGCCCGGCTTGAGCACCACTCGATCCACCACCACCTCAATGGAATGAAAAATGTTTTTCTTGAGCTTGATCTCTTCACTGAGTGGCCGCACCTCGCCGTCCACCCGCACCCGGACATAACCGTCCTTGCGCAGCTCCTGAAGGATCTGCTCATGGCTCCCCTTTTTGCGAACCACCAGCGGAGAGAGCAGGATGACCTTTTCTGGTCGCTCCGCCCCCTCAGAACGATTCAGCAGGGTGTTGACCATGTCCTCAATGGACTGGGAGCTGATGGCCTCTCCGCATTTTGGGCAATGGGGCTGCCCGGCTCGGGCAAAGAGCAGGCGCAGGTGGTCATAGATCTCGGTCACCGTGCCCACCGTGGATCGAGGATTCCTGGAGGTGGTCTTCTGCTCAATGGAAACCGCAGGCGACAGGCCCTCCAGCAGATCCACGTCTGGCTTGTCCATCTGCCCGAGGAACTGGCGGGCATAGGTGGACAGAGATTCCACGTAGCGACGTTGCCTTCGGCGTACAGGGTGTCGAAAGCCAGGGTGGATTTTCCGGAGCCGGACAGACCAGTGAAGACCACCAGCTGGTTGCGGGGCAAATCGACGGAGATGTTCTTCAGGTTATGCATCCGTGCGCCGCGCACGGAGATGTATTTGGGTTCTGAGGTCACGGAAATGATTTTGTTTGATAGTTACGCTGAGAATTGCATAGAAACCGTGACTCCTTCCTTACCATAACTTGAGCTGAACAGCAAACAACCTGCAATGAGTTGGATTTATTTCGTTAAAAACGAAACAAATCCTTGCAAAACGAACAACCTAACCCATACAATACATTTGTTATTTATTTGCAGAAAGGAACAGGTTGAGCCGGGATAACCCCAAAAGGACTTAAACGAAGGAGGATTGCAATGAAACTGAAGTTGCTGTTTCACATCATTTTGGTGCTGGTCTTGTCGGCTGGTGTTGTTCAGGCGGAGAAAATCACTCCCCTATGCCCAGATGGGATCCTATACCGAATAGGGGAACATCGTGTTTATAGGGACTATCTGGATTCCCCGGAGGACCTTTGGGCGATGATGAAAGATGAAAAGGTTTGGAGCGACATTGAGGAAGCACTCAAGAAGGCAAAATGCCCTGGAACACCTTCAAAGACTTGCAAAGAGCTTATTGAGCCACTCGAAGCTTTTTTTCACCAAGATGATGAAATTTTTCAGCAGAGTTTCGATGCGCATAATTTTGAAGATACTGCCTACTCTAAAGACTCTGTCATCTTCTATTGGATGATGTTCAGGCCCAACGGTAACGTTGAACGCAAAATCAAGATAGCAGAAAATATTAAATGGGGCGGTGCAAATGATCTTCCTGCGTACCAGTTTGATATCAAGTATAGAGAAGATAATGGGAAAGAAAAAACCTACACCTTTGCTGTACCAAAAGGTTGCGGGAACTTGGCGTTGCTGAAAGTAACTGAATGTCCTGAATGTCCTAAATGCGACGACTGCACCACCCTGCGCTGCAAAGAATGCAACGACGAATGCGCGAAGAACCCGTACGGTAAGGGCTGCCCTGAACAATGCAGACAATGTAAGGACAAAGATTGTATCCGTATTGTAGATAACCCCATCAATCCATGCAAGGATTGCAATCAATGCTCGACAGACTGCAAAATAAACGGGACGAAGTGCGGAACTGCCAAATGCGAAACATGCTGGAAGGAAGAATGCTTTGACTGCAACGATTGGAATTGCGAAGCCTGTTCAGCTGCCTGCATTAAGAATCCTGATGGCGTAGACGAAAATGGCTATAAATGCCCATCTCAATGTGCAAAATGCGAGACAGATGGATGCGTTCGGCTGATTGAGATTGATAAGTGTGAAAACTGCGACCAGTGCAAAAACGAAATCGACTGCTTGATTTACGGGAAAAACTGCTCGACGAAATGCCAGCAATGCATAACAGACGACTGTTTTGTTCCGGTCAATCTATGCAAAGCCTGCAAGGACTGCTCGTACGAGTGCAAGACCGGCGGAAAATGCGAAAATACAGCTTGCTGGAAATGCCAGAGTGACGACTGCTTCGTTCCGGTTGATGTTCCGGTCAATCCGTGCAAAGCCTGTAAGGACTGCTCATTCGAGTGCAAAACCGGTGGAGAATGCGAAAACACCGTTTGCCGAAAATGCCAGAGTAACGACTGCTTCGTTCCGGTTACAAAAACAATCACCTGTATTCAGCCATGTCCTCCTGCCTTCCACTTCATCGCCGATCTCGGCTATTACCGCCAGTCTGACCCGGCAGACTATCTCTTCGGACGGGTTGGTATAGAATACAATCTCTCTGAAAATGCCAGCTGGCTCGAAGGTGTATCTCTTTTGACCATGATCGGAACAGCACCCAAAATCGGTGGCTCAGACGGGGACACCGCGTTCTTGCTGGATGTGATAGCCCAGTATAATTGGTTACAGTCCTACGACAGTTGGTCACTTCCCCTCCTGAGGGGATTCACCGGTATCGGTCTTGGCGGATGGTTCACTTCAGGAGATGTCCTGGATGACTCTGGAGATAGTGACTTGGATATCATAGCCAATATCGGCGTCAGGCTCCCGAATCACCCTGACATATCGGTCTTTTTTGAGATGCGAAACGCAGTCGATGAACTGGATAGTATATCAAAATACGGGCGATTCGGCGCAGGAGTGAGAATCCAGTTTTAACGCGGCAGAGCGGAACATCATAACAAACACACCATCCGCAACTTGACGGATAACTTTCAAAATGAAAAATGGCCTGTCTGCATCCTGATTCAAGGGGCGGCAGGCTGTTTTTTTATTCTTGCCCTTCTAAGTAACATACCCTAGGCTTCT
>MTKO01000059.1 GCA_004028505.1 Candidatus Electrothrix aarhusensis | reverse complement strand
TCAAAGAGAAAGATCGCTTCTTTCAACTCCACCACCGCATCAATCCGCCCTTTATTGGTCTCTACTTCGGCCTCAACTCGTAATCCAAGCAGCAGGAAGATCAGGTAGAAAATGGTCTGATAATATTTTTCATATTTCAGATGAAGCTGGTAGTCGATATTGGCGAAGAAGACATCCAGGATGGTGAAGAATTCTTCTAACTCTCCAGCTTGCAAAGCATCAATCAGTTTCCAGAGATAGGACTCACCGAGTCCGTACTCAACCGAGCTGAAGGCACCCAGCAGATGGACGGAAAAGGCATCTTCGACCTCATAATTAGGATAGGCCAGGGTATATTTGCGAGTTTCCTGATCATAATCTTTAATAGTCAGGTATCCTGTCTGAACAAGCAGTGGGGTGACAGCCAGATTTTCCAGGTCATAGGTACTGAAAGCGGTTTCTCGTAGTTCAAGCTGTTCGAGCTGGGTGACATCGAAATTTTGTTCCTTGATGAGCTTAATCAAAAAAGAGGGAGTGCCGGTTTCAAACCAATAATTGGCAAAGCGTCGGTTATGAAAAAAATGTATGGTGGAAAAAGGATTGTAGAGCCGTTCGCTGCCTTCGACAAAACGAAACCCGTCATACCATCGGCGCATCTTATCCAGCAAGGCATCCTCGAGAATATTTTTTTCTTTGGCAAATTTCGTCAGGTAGCCTTGAAAAGAATGCCTGATCTCCTCTTCGGTCAATCCCAGCAATCCGGCAAAGTCAGAATGCATTGTCAGATCAAGCAGGTTATTCATGGACGAGAAGACCCCGACCCGGCTGAACCTGCTGACACCCGTGATAAAGACAAAACGGATATACTGATCCATAGACTTTATAACCGTGTAGAACTCCCTCATTACCTGTTGAATAGCTTGGGCATCTTCTAGTCTTTCCAAGTTATCGATCAACGGTTTGTCGTACTCGTCAATAAGGATAACAACCTGTTTTTCCGCTCCCAGCGATAAAATCAACTCTTCAAACTGGATGTCAAAAGGAGCGTCGGGCAGGTCTATGTTATATTGCCGGGCGATGAGGCTCAGGTGGCGATGAATCCGTACTTCCAGGTCTGCTTCATTCCGAATGCGATGGCGGCTGAAATCAATTCGAATGACCGGATGTTGCTGCCATTGATAGGGGCTGTCATAGAGCCACAGCCCTTTGAACAGCTCTTTATTGCCCTGAAAAATCTCATCCAGGGTGGAGATCAGCAGGCTCTTGCCGAATCGGCGCGGGCGAGCGAGAAAATAGACGCCCTTGGGGTCCCGGATCAACTCGTAGAGATATTTCGTCTTATCAATATAGAGGTAGCCGCCGTTGATCAGGTCGCAGAATGTTTGGATGCTGGTTGGTAGGGGTTTGAGCATTGTTTATCTTTTTTAGTCGAGCGGTTGTGTTTTTGCTGCTGAATAGACAGATTTAGAAATGAGTTCATGGCATGAATAAACTATAAATATCTTGCTCATAACCGACTTCTACATAAACACGGTTAAAACAGTATCTTCGATATTATACAGCACCCGATAGTTACCGACTCGCATTCTATACATTTCTTGACTTGTCAGCTTAATGCTTCGAGCTCAAATTGTTAAACAGGCATCCGTATGATATGTGATGTCAACAGAGCTTTCGTCGTCATTTACGAGGCCTTCAGAAAGATTTATTCGATATTTATGCGATTTTTTCCGAATTTCTTTCTCGCCCAACTATAACGAACAGGATCGAGCTTGAGTAAATACTTGCGTAACTCATCCTGCTTCGGCGTTTCAGCCGACCTGAAAATACTTCGCAGCTCATCATCCACAGCCTTTTGGCTGTAACCTAGTTCGACCGCCTTTTTATACCAAGATTGCCCCAGATTGTGATGGCCTATTTCCATATTTACCGCACCAAGCAGAGTGCAAGGACGGAAATTCTTTGGAGTCAGTAGATGAGCTTGTTTCCCGAAATTGAGTGCCTCATCCCATTTTCCCAAATCCCGTTTCACGCCGCCGTGGGTTGTGAAAAGAGCGGATTTTAGCTTTACATTTTTTAGACGAGCCACATCAATGGTGCTTAACAAAGAATCAGCCGTTTTCGCTTTATCGCACTTTCGGTAATGGCTACTTGCATTGACTGCGAGCCAGTAATCCTTCTTTTTCTTGAATTCCCCAGCATAAAATATCGCCTCATTCCTGTGATATCCTTTTTTCAATGTTGTTGTGAAATAACGAGCTCTTTTAGTAGTTTCAAGCCATGCAAAATCATTCTCAGACAGTCGTTCGCTATTATGAACACGACGAAGAATATCCATCAATTTTGGAAAATCAGGATTCTCAATTAAATTGCCAAGCCCATATTTTTCTCTTAACCTGAAATTTTCCTTATCAGCTTGAGTTTGTTTTTTTGCCTGTATATCTTTCTCTTGCAACTTTGGATCAATCTCGAAAGCCTGCGGAAAATTTATTCTGGCCATGTCTGAATAATAATTTTTGCGCCTTAATTCAGGTTGTTCAACTTTAGCTCTTATCTTTCGATCATTTTCACCCCGTCGCTTTATTTTTTTCACAGCCTCTTGCTGCAACTTTTTTTCCGCAGCCTTTTTTTCTCGTGCCTGCTTCGCTTTGGCTTGAAGAGCATCTTCTTTTATTTTTTGCTCAACTTGTTTTTGTTCTTGCCGATTAAGTGGTTTAGCACCAGTTGCTAGGTAACGTTTTACCTGCTCCGATTCAGCCGTTTCTGTAAAACTATCAACGTAATGTGCATAACGAGAAAGTGCCAGCAATCCCTTGCGTTGCAAAAAAATATGCGCATAATCAGAAAGGGGTATACCTGATTCCAACTTACTCAGGATATTGAACAGGCGGCTTCCGGGAATGGATGCACTGTCTATATCCTCAACACGATATTTGAGCGCTATTTTGCTATATTTATCAGGGCACATTTTTTAAACGTAAAGGTCTATTTTTTATAATAGCGCAAGGAGTCGTCTCGCCACGCGCTGGTGCGAGATGGCACACGGCGCACCGTAGATCAATTCCCAATCACCCTCCCACCGGGCATAATCATCCGCTGTATAATGCTCCAGATAGGCTGTATTCGGCATGGTGCTCTCCTGTCGATAAAACTGAACGTTTATATACGGTTTCCTGTCCCCTTTGAGTGCCTCATACCTTGTTAATAGCCTCAATAGGATTAGACTTCTTCAAAACACGCAGAGGAATCAGCACACTAAAAAAGGTGGCCAGCAACACCGCAGCAAAGGCGGTGAGAAAATAGCTCGGGCGGATAACGGCATAGGTTATCGCATCCATACCAAACTCATCAAAGGCATCGCTAAAGGCGCTGAGATCAAGTCCGTAGACCTTGAAATAATAGAGATTTGCTCCGCCGATCAGGCTGCCGAAGACAAAGCCGATCAAGCCGAGAAAAAAGGATTCAGCCAGGATAATATTGCGGATCAGGCTGAAGCGGGTCCCGATGGCCAGCATGATCCCGAATTCTCGGATGCGCTCCAGCACCGAGACCAGTATCACCCCGAAAATCCCCAGGGCTGCCACACAGAAAATCATCCCGCTGATCACCATATTAAAGCCGTTCATGATCACCTTGGACTGCATCAGGGCCGGGTACAGCTCGTCCCAGCGGAGGATGTCCAAATCAGAAAATCGTTTCTGCAAGTCCGCCTGCACCTGGGCAAGCTGGTCCTGCTCCTGGACAATCACCGCAATCTGACTCACGCCTTCGGGTACGCCGAGCATCTTGCGCATCTTGTTCAGATCAATAAAAACCGCTCGTTCATCCAGGCCCATATTATTGGTCTTGAGGATGCCAGTCACCCGGAAGGCGGCAGACGCGACCTCCGCATGCATGTTCTGAGCCGAGAGAATGATCTTGCTGCCGATACGTACCCGCAGGGTATCAGCCAGCTTAAAGCCGAGGATAATCCCCTTGCCTTTCTTGCCGAAACTAAATTCTCCTTTCTGGAGA
>MTKO01000013.1 GCA_004028505.1 Candidatus Electrothrix aarhusensis | reverse complement strand
GGCTCCGCTCCCCACTGGCTGTGGAACCCGGCAACAGCAGTAGTAACGGTATTCTCACGGGCAAGGCCAACAATCCCTATGTCAGGGTGGAGGGGGCATCAATCAGCGAAAGCACGGCCCGGATACGCATCCGGGTGATCCTGAACCGGCAGAGCACAGACCTGCTCTTCAGCCTTTTAGGCATGAAGGAGGGAGGTCAGGCAGGCCCCACCGTGACCGCAACAGCTGATGGTGACTACACCCTTGCCGGGTTCAGCGGCTCCGTGGTCAGCAGTCTGGACATCAGAGTGGAGAACTTCCAGGGGCTGAGCGATCTCTTGCGCGAGGACTACTCGGACAGCATGACCGATATCCTGGACATCACGCCGGGAACCTAGGCCACCAAGCTGGTGAAAAGTCTATCCTTAGCATTTTAATTGTACAAGTATTTCAGGTGCAATCTAAAGGAGGTGAGAGCAATGAGCTAATTAGACGAATGCAGTAAATTTGGACAATCTTTTTGTTTAAGATGAATATAAAAGGAGGAATCACCATGAAGATTTTAAAAAATTTAATATCAACAACAGTTGCTACCCTTATTGTCTTGGGTGCAGTTTCGGCAGGATGTGCCCTTGCCCAGGAACAAGATATTGCTCAATCCAACGCTACTAGCCCCAACCTGGAAGAAACCTATGATGATGGATTTTACTTCGATGAAGACGGCCCGATGGTGCCCGTGCCATTAGAAAGGTGTCCAGGCAACGCTATCTACCATGTGGTCTATGCAAGGTCTAATACAGACGATGGGCAGGAAACTGAGACAGTTATCAGTATCCGGAATCAAAAATCCGTAGCCTGTTTGGTTTGTGTTGAGTGGAACTATGGTTTATTTTCTACCCCTCCGGCAGGAATCAGCGGGCCGTTTGCTATAAATCCTTCACAGACCGCTGAATTTACTACAGCAAATTCCCGTCACACAGTAGAACCCTTTAACTTGAATTCCTTGCGAAATACTACGCAAGATTTTGAAGGAAGTGCGGATATCTTTGTATTAAAATGCAAGAATCCTAAACTTGCCGTACACGGAACATTGGTGCTAGGGATTGATCAGAGAACCTTTATGGGGAACAGCTATATGGATCTCAATATTGTAAAGCCGAGTAACGGCAGAAATCGAGGAGACTGATAAACTCTCTAAGACGGAGAAAGGATGTCTGCTCCTCGCCCCGGTCGTGAACCGCTTTTTCCTTGACCACACAGGGTGTTCTGACTATTCTAGCGAAATATTTTCAGACGCTCATAACCGAGCTTACGAGGGAACCCGGTGCGAATCCGGGATGGGCCCGCCGCTGTAACCGGGGACAAAGGTCGCATCTTTTAGAATGTAAAAAATTACCGAACCATTACAAGTGGAATTTCACAGAATCTATTACGTTCAAATAGCATGATGGAAAGTTTCCACTTATTGACGTTGTTCGGCGGGATGGTCTCGCAGAGCATAAACAAGGCAGCAAAAGGAAAAATTATAATGAAGAAGAAACTATTGGCAACATTGGCAATTGGAACTTTCATCTTTGGCATGAATGGAGTCTCCAAAGCAACCAGTCTGACGATGAACTCAGGCCTTATTACTGATTACGATACTCGATATGAATTCGAGTCTTATGGTGCAGGAGGTAATGTTACAATAACAGGTGGTCCTTATGGAACAAGCACTGATGGTGAAGCGGCGTGGATTTATGCCGATAATGTATTAACCACCACAAATAATTATCTAACTGTATTATCTGAACAAGATATTTATACACAATTTTGGCAATCAGATGGTAATGATGGAATCGCCCAATTTGAAACGCAACTACTTGGTTCAAGTACCTGGGTAGAGCACGGAACCCTCCCTACTTATCAAGGCGGTAATCAATATGCCCTATTGGCTGGTTTAACAGCAGGTAACTATTCATTAAGAATAACTTCATTCGACCAAGGTAATGATTCGTGGGATGATCTTCACCTTGGTCATTATGGGACAACATCTTCTGTACCAGAACCAACCGCAATGCTTCTTTTCAGCACTGGTTTAGTAGGCATGATAGGCACTAGAATCAGACGGAAAAAGAAAAAAAACTAAAAGGCAGGGTGTCCGCCCGCTTCATGGACAGGAAGGGCTGGGCAAGGTGTATTCGTGGATAAAAAAGGGCATCCCCGGATCTGTACTCTACAGATTCGGGGATTTTTTTTGTCCGCACGTCAGGCCGATAGACGACCATTTGGAAAGAACAGATACCCTGTTCCCTGAACTTTACCTTTGAGAAAACCAATGTATACAACCGCCTTTTTCCTTATCATAACCCTACTCTCCTGCGCCTTTCCTCTGCACGGACAGGCCGGGCCAAACCCTTTTCCGCAACGAATCGTCTCCCTCGGGCCGATTAATACCGAAAATGTTTACCTGCTTGGGGCGGAAGATCGGCTGGTCGGCAACACCAGCTACTGCGTGCGACCTGAAGCGGCTAAGGATAAGAAAAAGATCGGCTCGGTCATGCAGGTCTCCATTGAAAAGATCCTGAGCCTACGACCGGATCTGGTGCTGGCCACCGGCCTGACCCAACCGCAACAGCTGAACAAGCTCCGGGCTTTGGGCCTGCGGGTAGTGCAGTTTCAACAGCCCTCCTCATTTGCCGAGATATGTGCCCAGTTCCGGCGGGTCGGAGAGCTCCTCGGTCTGGAGGAACGGGCCGAACAGGTTGTACAAGAGGCTGAAAGAAAAGTGGAAGCAGTGGCCGTAGCCACGGCGCAACTCCCTCGACCTAAAGTCTTTTTGCAGATCGGCTCCCGCCCGCTTTTCGGGGCAGCCAAAGACTCCTTCACCCATGACTTTATCGCCCTGAGCGGCGCTGTCAACGTCATTGAAGAGCAACAGCACGGCACAGCTAGTTACGAGAAAATCCTTATGAAGGATCCAGAGGTGATTATCATCGCCATGATGGGCAGTGAAAGCGGTATTGCTCAGGAGGAAAAAAAGAAGTGGCAGGGCTTTCCCCTCGCGGCTGTCCAGAACAATCAGGTGCATGTGGTCAGCCCGGATCTGGCGTGCAGCCCCTCGCCGGCCACCTTTGCCGAAACGCTCTCTATTATGGCCGCGCTGATTCATCCTGAACTGGCTTCGGCAAAATGATGCCTGTCTCTGCTGGCCTGCGTTGATTCTGCCAAAGGGATTTTTGCGGGATGTCGGAGGGTTTGATCTTTATGCGAGGTTGTTTACTGAAGCTGTTGAGATTGCTGGAAATCCCACGACGAGCCTCCAACCTTCTCGGCTCCGTCATGAGTGTTCTTCCTCTTTCCTTCTTGGACAGTACTTCTCTACTACAAATATTACAGCACCAACTCAAACTTGGTTTCAGGATCATCCCGATCCTTGCGATCCATGATTGCAGAAAGGATCTTCTCCAGCAGGCGCAACCCGCCCTTATACCCAACCGTGGGAAAATACTGATGTCCCTGTCGATCCAGGATGGGGAAGCCCCAGCGGATCAGCGGCACGTCCTCATCACGGGCAATGTACTTGCCGTAGGTGTTGCTGATCAGCAGGTCCACCGGCTCGTTCTTCATCCACTGATGCAGGAGAAAGAAGTCGCCCTTGGCCTTGACGTTCACCTCAAAGGGCATGTCCGCAGTGATCTCCCTGATCCGCTTCTCGAACTTCTTGCCCGGCGTACCGGTAACAATGTGAACCGGACACATATCGATGGAAACCAGGAACTCGGTCATGGCGATGACCTGATCCGGATCACCGACCAGAGCGACCTTCTTGTGGAAAAAGTACTGGTGCATATCCGAGATCAGATCCACCAGCTGACCGCGCTCGGTCATGATTTCATCAGGCACGTTGACCCCAGCAATGGTGCGCAGGGCCTCAATGAAACGGTCCGTAGCCTTGAGACCGAAAGGCATATCCAGAACCTTGCAGGGTACCTTGTGCTTTTTATCCAGCTGGCGGGCCGCATCAGCGGAACACCATTCGCCCAAAGCCAAGCGTACCCATTGAATCGGCGGTGGACTTCAGCTCGGCAATGGTGGTGCCGCCTGC
>MTKO01000058.1 GCA_004028505.1 Candidatus Electrothrix aarhusensis | reverse complement strand
AACTTATAACTATTTATAAGAAAAAAAGTATCGGAGTGATTTATGATAATTGCGGTCATGAAAGAGAGGCACCCAAGGGAAAAACGGGTCCCTCTGATCCCCCCGACAGTAGCCAAACTGGTCAAACTCGGGGCTGAAGTGGTTATTGAACCCGGCCTTGGTATGAGCTGTCGTTTTAAGGATGAGGAGTATGAGCAAGCTGGCGCGACCATTGGGTCTTCACGCGAAGATATGCTCAAAACAGCCGATATCATCCTTCGCCTGCGTAAGCCTTCAAAAGATGAAGTTATTTTGATGAAAAAAGGCTGCGTTCACGTCAGCTACCTTGACCCCTTTAATGAGGTCGATCTTGTTGAGACCCTGAAGGATGCGGGTGTTTCCGCAATCAGTCTGGAAATGGTTCCCCGCACAACGATAGCCCAAAAAATGGATGTCCTGTCCTCTCAGGCCAATCTTGGCGGATATGCTGCTGTCACCCTGGCAGCAGAGCAACTGGATAAGATTTTTCCAATGATGACCACGCCAGCAGGAACCATTAAGCCAGCAAGAGTCTTTATTATTGGCGTGGGTGTTGCCGGGCTCCAGGCAATTGCCACAGCCAAACGCCTGGGAGCGATAGTCGAAGCCTTTGACACCAGACCTGTGGTTGAGGAGCAAGTGAAGTCTTTGGGCGCAAAATTTGTTAAGGTTGATCTCGGCGAAACCGGCCAGACCAAGGACGGGTATGCCAAGGCCCTGACGCCTGAACAGATGGCCCTGCAAAAAGAAGGCATGACCAAGGCCTGCGCCAGAGCCGATGTTGTCATCACCACAGCCCAGCTCTTCGGTCGCCCCGCCCCCCGTCTCATTGACCATACCATTCTGGCCCAGATGCAACCTGGTTCCGTGATTATTGATATGGCCGTGGAGACCGGTGGAAATGTAGAGGGATCCGAGATGGATACCATCGTTGAAATCGAGGGTGTAAAAATCTTGGGCATAGCCAACCTTCCTGGACGAGTTGCCGTGACGGCCAGTCAGATGTATTCAGCCAACTTAGGAAATTTTATTGAGCATTTCTGGAATAAAGAGAACAAGGTACTGACTGTGGACCAGGAGGACGAAATCATGCAGGGGGCATTGATCACCCATCAGGGTGAAATCGTGAGTAAGATGTACAAAAACATCATGAATAAATGAGGATAAAATGGAACCGGTATATTTAACGTTTGTTTTTGTCTTAGCAATTTTTTTAGGCTTTGAACTTATCTCCAAGGTCCCCTCAACCCTGCATACCCCGCTGATGTCCGGCTCTAATGCTATTTCCGGCATCACTCTGATCGGGGCCATTGCTTCCATGGAATCCGACAATCTTACCTTTGCAGCTGTCCTCGGAACCGCAGCTGTCGCCTTTGCGACCATCAATGTGGTTGGCGGATACATGGTTACCAACCGAATGCTGGAAATGTTTAAGAAAAAAGAAAAGACTGAAGGAGACCCCCGATGAGCCTTCCTTTTATCAATTTTGTCTATGTCATTTCAGCCGCCCTGTTCATTTTTGGGCTCAAAATGCTCAGCTCGCCTGCTACAGCCCGAAAAGGAAACCTGCTTTCCTCTCTCGGTATGCTGATCGCCATTATTATTACCTTGATGAATGCTGGCTTGGATTATAAGTGGATTTTCCTCGGCATTCTTATCGGTAGCGGCATTGGTGCCTTTGTCGCAATTCGAGTGGAGATGACCTCCATGCCGGAAATGGTTGCCCTGTTCAACGGATTCGGCGGTATTTCCAGCCTTCTTCTGGCTTGGACTGAATATCATCAACTGGCCTGGGCTGAACATCCGCATAGAGAACTATCTGTTTTTATATCCATTGTTACCTTTCTTTCCGCCTTTATCGGTGGCGTCACCTTTTCTGGCTCTATGGTCGCCTTTGGCAAACTTTCAGGCAAGATCACTCAAAAAGCTGTGGTGTTCAAAGGACAGCATATTATGAATGCCGGCATCTTGGGCACTGCCTTGGTAGCCGCCACTATCTTTTGTATAACACCTGCAAGCGCTCTCGGTTACGTCTTATTTGCCCTCATCTTAGTGGTCGCCTTGGGCTTTGGTATAACATCTACCATTCCCATCGGTGGGGCTGATATGCCGGTTGTTATTTCTTTACTAAACAGTTACTCCGGTATTGCCGCCTGTGCAGCCGGTTTTGTCATCTCCAATAACATCCTGATCGTTGCCGGTGCCCTGGTCGGTGCCTCCGGGATCATCCTGACCAATATCATGTGTAAGGCCATGAATCGTTCCCTGGCCAACGTGTTATTTTCCGGTTTTGGGAGCACAACAGCCGTACAGGCCGGTGACGGTGGCCCCCAAGGCGAGGTTCGCCCAGCTTCAGCAGAAGATGTTTACTATATCCTCGAAGCTGCTGACTCTGTTGCTTTTGTTCCGGGATATGGCTTAGCTGTGGCTCAGGCTCAGCATGCGGTCAAAGAACTCGGCGACCTGCTGGAAGCAAACGACACTGAGGTCTCTTACGCTATTCATCCCGTTGCCGGACGCATGCCCGGTCATATGAACGTGCTGCTGGCGGAGGCCAATGTTCCTTATGATCAGCTTGTGGAAATGGATGATATTAATCCTCGTATGGACAGCGTCGATGTCTGCGTGGTCATCGGTGCCAACGATGTCGTCAATCCTGCTGCACTGGATGACGAGTCCAGCCCAATTTACGGGATGCCTATCATTGAAACCCACCGAGCCAAAACAGTTATCGTGCTGAAACGCTCTATGAATCCAGGCTTTGCTGGTATTCAAAACGCCCTCTTTTTTGCCGAAAATGCCCGTATGTACTTCGGCGATGCCAAGGCCTCAATTCAAGCCCTAGTGGCAGAATTCAAGAACGATTAGCGGATCAAAAAGAGTACAGAAAGAGTACAGAAAGAGTACAGAAAGAGTACGAAGAACATTATGACTATTACCATGAGGGGTTATTAACAAAAAACCAACAAGAGCTGCTGCATCCTGTTTGAAAGAAACAGTTGCATCGCAAAAAAGGGGGAGAAATGACAACCGATTGCTGTTCCCAAAAAAAAACATCCTACTGGCCATTGGCCGTTCTGATGTATATCATAATAAACATCCGTGTAGAAGCGGGGTTTGCAACATCACCTGAACGAATACTTGACGGTTCGGTGGCTATCTCAGTGTTCCTGCTCATGTTGTATATCGGAGCGAAATTCTTCAATTTGATTGAGGAGAAAAATACTGTGAGCCTGTTGACCTGCTGTGAGGGAAAGAGCTGTTGAAAACAGGAAAAAGATAAATCAATAGGCTGATATAAAAATATCTTTGGATTGCTCATAAAAGAGGCGGATACGTTGTAAAACGTATCCGCCTTTTTTTGTCCTCGCAGCACAGCAAAAAGCCAGCGGTAGCAGGACAAAATAAAACAGGGAGGACGAGCTCGGCTCATCCTCCCTATTAAGAAAAACTCTACTCCCCTCCTCCTTGTAAAGAAGGAGAGAGAGTCTTTATTCTACATTAGAAACGGAAACGTAATCCTGCACCGAATCGTCCGTACTCAGACAGTTTATCGGTCTCATCAACTCCTGAACGTGCTTCAAAGAAAACTGAGGTATTGAAGCTATCCGGATGACCGTAGATCTGGGTACCAATCTGGGCAATGATATCGACATCACTATCTTCCGAGTCAATATCGTCATCACCGTTAGACATCCAGCCACCGAGACCGAATCCCAGGAAGACCGGATTCCATCTATCAGCGACTTGCATGAAGAACATGTTGTACTGAAGCATGAAGTCGATCAACCAAGCATCATCGCCATCAGATCCGTCAGCTTTTGCCGCTCCACCGATCATACCGAGAAAGGAAAGACGTTGGTTAAACGCATACTCTACGCCGATCCTACCGAAACCGAAATCAGCCGGATCGGAAAGACGAAGATACCCCATATCAGCCACTAAACGAACCGGATAAATACATTCTGGACAACACTGCGGTTCTGCCTCAATAAATTTTTCAACAATTCTCTCGGGACCAGGAACGATCCGCTCGGGACCAGGAACCCTAACGATTCTCTCGGGACCAGGAACCTTAACAATTTTCTCAACGTACTTGGGAACCTCAACAACTTTTTTAACAACCCGCTCAGGACCAGGAACCTCAACAATTCGTTCAGGACCGGGAACCTCAACAACCCGCTCAGGACCGGGAACCTCAACAACCCGCTCAGGACCGGGAACCTCAACAACCCACAC
>MTKO01000057.1 GCA_004028505.1 Candidatus Electrothrix aarhusensis | reverse complement strand
GAGTCGAACCGGCACGAGCGTAACTCACTACCCCCTCAAGATAGCGTGTCTACCAATTCCACCACTTCGGCACGCAAGGTATATTTATTTTTCATTCAGCCTGTTCCTGTTCCGGGGCTGTTTCCGTTTCCTGGGCAACCGGAGCAACTTGCTCTTCAGCAGCAGGAGTAACTTCAATGTTTTGAGCTTCAACTACCGGTTCAACAACTTCAGCAGTTTCTTCAGCAAGAGCTTCCTGTACAGCAGGAGAGGCTTCCGTTACCGGCTCTTCCTCTTCTATTGCTGGAAATTCAACCTGAGCAGCTTCGCTTTCCTGAACAGCCGGAGAAGCAACAGTTTCTTCAGAAAGAGCTTTCTGAACAGCAGCAGATGCTTCTGGTTCCACCGCAGGCAGCTCAACTTGGCTTTCCGTTCCCGGCATGGGAATGGTCACCGGTGCTTCCTTTTGTGCCGGAGCAGTCGCTTCCTGAGCTGGCAGATCTTTCATGATCGAACCAGTACTCTCATTCGTCGAGATGTAGGCCAGAGAAATCGAGGTGCCCATAAAAACAATCGCTGAAAAGGTCGTTATTTTATTCAGCAGAGGCACCGGGCCTTCTGATCCGAAGACTGACTGACTGGAACCGCCAAAGGTGGCACCAATATCAGCTCCTTTGCCGTGCTGTAAAAGCACGATGGCAATCAGAAAGAGAGAAACCAGTATATGTATTACAATAAGTAAGGTCGTCATGTAAAATTGATTATCCTTGCAAAGGACTCAGCGTCTAAGGCTGCGCCGCCCACCAGAGCGCCGTCAACATCGGGCTGAGCCATGAGGCTGTCAATATTTTCAGGTTTGACCGAGCCACCATACAATATCCTGACAGAGTCGGCAAGTGTTTTTTTGTATAAAGCAACAAGAGTGCTGCGAATAAAGGCATGCACCTCCTGGGCCTGCTCTTTGGACGCGGTTTTTCCGGTACCTATAGCCCAAACCGGCTCGTAAGCCACCACGACCTGCTCCATTTGATCTGCCTGAACATTCTTCAGGCCTTGGCTGAGCTGCTCTTCAACGGTCTTGAAGGTATTGCCCTGTTCTCGCTCTTCCAGGGTCTCACCGACACAGAGGATGGGCGTCAGGCCAAATTCCAGGGCACCCACCAGACGGCGGTTGACCATTGCGTTATCCTCGCCAAAGACATGGCGACGCTCTGAATGACCGAGAATGACCATGTCAACCCCGACATCTTGAAGCATAGGTGCTGAAATTTCACCGGTAAACGCCCCTTGCTTTTCCCAGGCTACATTCTGGGCAGCAACCCTGATCGGCGCATCCGCACCTCCTACAGCCTCTTGAACTGCTGCCAAGGAGGTAAAGGCCGGAGCGATCATAACTTCACGATCAGTCAGGCCCTTGCTGGAAGCGGCAACTGCCGAAGCAAGTTCCACAGCCTCGGCTCTGGTCAGGTACATTTTCCAGTTTCCGGCGATCAGTGGTTTTCGTGTCATATTGTATTCTCCCGAGTAAGGGCATGGAGTGCCGTGCCCTTACGGCATTCTGCAAAATAAGTTTTCAACCTTCCAGTGCGTTCACGCCCGGCAGATCCTTGCCTTCCATGAGCATGAGAAAGGCACCGCCACCAGTGGACATGTAGGAAATATTCTCTGCCTCTCCGGACAGCCGGACAGCGGCATTGGAATCCCCGCCACCAGTTATGCTCAGGGCATGAGATGAAGCAACGGTATGGGCCAAAGCCATTGTGCCTCTGGCGTAGGCATCCATCTCAAAGGCACCCATAGGGCCATTCCAGATGATGGTTTTCGCATCGGCCAGTACTTCGGAAAAGCAAATTACCGAAGCCGGACCGATATCCAAGGCCATCCAGTTCTCTGGGATATCCTGGATCGTGACCTGCTTGCACACAGCGTCTGGAGCAAACTGGTCCGCAGCAATGACATCCACGGGCAGGTAGACCTTAACACCTTTTTCTTTGGCATTAATCAGCAGCTGACGGGCATTGTCCAGCAGGTCGTCCTCCACCTTGGAGCTACCTACTGAATATCCCTGACTTTTGAGAAAGGTATTGGCCATAGCCCCGCCGATGAGCAGGCAGTCCACCTTGTTCAGCATATTAGTCAGCGCTTCCAATTTGCCTGAGACCTTGGCCCCGCCAATAATAGCTGCCAGCGGGCGCTGGGGCTCATCAACAGAACGATGGAAATACGACATTTCCTTGTCCAGCAGCAAACCAGCAGCCTTTTCTGTGCAGTTTTTCGCAATTCCTGTCACCGAGCATGGGCCCGATGAGAAACGGCAAAGGCATCATTAATATAAATATCAGTCAGCGCGGCCAGTTGCCTGGAAAATGTAGAATCATTGGCCTGCTCTTCGGCATGGAAACGGAGATTTTCCAGCAGAACGATATCACCGTTGTTCATGGCAGCAACAGCGCTTTCTGCTTCCGGTCCCACGCAGTCCTGGGCCATACGGACAGATTTGCCGAGAAGACCAGAGAGGTATTTGGCAACTGGTGCCAAGGAGTATTTCTCTACCCGCTGCCCTTTAGGTCGTCCCATATGCGAAGCAGGATGACCTTTGCCTCCTGCTCCAGAGCATAGTTGATGGTCGGCAGAACGGTACGGATGCGCAGATCATCGGTGATTTCGCCCTGCTCGTTCATGGGCACGTTGAAATCTACCCGAATCAGAACGCGCTTGCCAGTAATATCAAGATCACGAATTGTCTTCATTCTTTCTCCTGTCTGGATATTCCGATCCCTTACACCATCCGTTCAGCAACAGACACCGTCAGGTCACCGAGCATATTCGTGTAGCTGCCCAGTTCGTTGTCGTACCATCCGTAAATGACTGCCTGGGTCATCGGAATTTCAAGGATATGTGGAACCTGTCCTTGCTCAAAATTACAGCTCTTCAGATGATCCAGATTAACCTTCAGGGAAGCGGTCCGGGTATGGGTCTCGGTGGACTCAATCACCGCAGCAGCTTCCGGGGTTCCAATAATATCAGAGGACACATTCTGGCCCGCAGAATACTTGAGGTAATGATTTGATTCTGCGTAATCTTTATAAATGCTGTTGATTAGATTGCGCTTGATCGGGTTTTCTAACTCATCCTGGAGATTGAGCACCAAAACAATCAGGGATCCTGTAGATGTAGGAATCCGAACAGATTCGGCAATAAAACCGATTCCTTTCATCTCCGGGATAACCAGACCCAAGGCCTTGGCCGCGCCGGTAGTGGTCAGAATGATATTATTGAGGATAGAGCGGTTTTTGCGCAGATCAGTGGCCCCTGCCGCCGGCACCGAGTCCAGTACTTTCTGACTACCTGTGGCAGCATGCACCGTGACCATAGAGGCGGTAAGCATCCGGTCCGCTCCAAAATGATCCATGAGCGGCTTGATCATATAGGACAGGCAGGTGGTGGTGCAGGAGGCTGCTGAGATGATAGCATGCTGCTCTGGCTTATAATCATCATCATTAATGCCCATGACCGTGGTGATCGCATCTTCTGGCATGTCAATGCCCTTGGATTTGATCTTAAAGGGGGCAGAGACCATGACCTTTTCTGCGCCAGCCTGGAGATGACCACGTACCGAGCCGCGACCATCCTCAGCATCGGTTGTAGGATCTTTAAACACGCCCGTGGTAT
Source organism: Candidatus Electrothrix aarhusensis (assembly GCA_004028505.1). Lineage (GTDB taxonomy): Bacteria > Desulfobacterota > Desulfobulbia > Desulfobulbales > Desulfobulbaceae > Electrothrix > Electrothrix aarhusensis. The sequence goes on along the minus strand of MTKO01000057.1, from coordinate 629 downwards.
CGGCAACGATACGGACATTGTTATCCTGCCATTTGATATCCTTGGGATTACGAGCCTCACGCAATATGGTAACCGGAATACCGTTTACCGTCATGGTGCCTTCAGCCTCGTTCAGGTTTTCGATAACCCGACCGCCCTTATGACCATGGAGATAGGTTGACAGTCTGCCGTAGGAGGAATCCTTTTCAATGGTTGCGGCTATGTCTTCCAGGCCGTTCCCGACCTGACGTCCGAGATTGACAACAATCTCTGGGAAAAACTGGCGGGAAACATGATGCCAGAGTGAAAGTTTGCCGATTCTGCCGAGGCCGTTGATCCCAAGTTTCATGCTCAATTCTCTCCTTTTTTTGTCCGCAAGATAACCCTACTCAGTATAGATGAATACTGCCGGATGAACCGGACGGTGTCCGCTCATTGCGTGTGGACATTTTAACAAATGGAAGTATGATGTTCTGAATCAGAGTTCTATATATGGTATAAATGCATTTATTACAATCGAAAATCGTTGTATAGGAAAAAACAATTTTGTTGTTCTTTTTATGCATCAAGCATAATACATGGTGCAGGGCGAACGCATTAAAAGTATATATTGATACCAGCTAGTTAGATGAGAGGCTCGACATCTATAA
>MTKO01000012.1 GCA_004028505.1 Candidatus Electrothrix aarhusensis | reverse complement strand
AAAAAAAAGTATCGGTATATACAATAGGACAGAGAGAAATATATGAACCTGCTTGAACTTCTTAAAAAGAAAGAGAAAAAAATACTCGATATCTGGGCGGAAAGGACACTAGATACCTATATCTCATCAGATTTTTTCAAGCAGGCTAAGAATCAGTTTGCCAATCCGGTCGGGGTGAATATTCGGGCAGGGTTGACCACGATTTTTCAGCTGATTCTGGCAGAGGCTGAACAGCAAGATTTTGCCGAGCCCCTTGATCAGGTTGTCCGTATTCGAGCGGTACAGGAATTTACGCCTGCACAGGCCTTGGCACCGATACTTGAATTGAAATGGGTGGTCAAGCAAGTTTTGTCCGCAGATGAAAAGGGTCGTGCTTTGTTGTCCGAGCTTGCCCCCTTTGACCGTGATGTGGATAGAATTGCTTTGATGGCCTTTGATATGTATATGAACTGTCGGGACCAGCTGCATCAAGCCCGAATTCACGAGCTGAAAAGCGGCAGTTATATTTTAACGGACTCTTCCTGCGCCTCTGCGGCTATCCGGGAGAATTTGCAGGACATAGCCTCGCTGTCGAGAGAATAAGGGGCGGGGTATATATACTACAGCACCGTGGTAAAGCGTCGAGAAACCGGTACAAAGATGTACAGGATCTTGGCGTTTAAGGATATAGTTTTATTTTTTTAAACCTGAAGAGAAGGAGCGATCAATGAAGTACCTCTTCCCCTTGGTTGCCGTCATTGTGCTGGCGCGAATTGCATGGGTTGGGTCCACTATTCCCGGCATGCAATACGTGTTCGGCGTTGACGTGCCCTATGCAGCCCTGATTTTATTTATCGGAGGCTTTTGCTGGCGGGTCATTTATTGGGCCAAGTCGCCGGTACCATTTAAAATTCCAACGACCTGCGGGCAGGGGCATTCAATGCCTTGGGTCAAGCGGAATAAACTGGAGGCCCCTATGAACACGACTGAGGTTGTCGGTCGGATGTTCATGGAGATTGTTTTCTTCCGTTCTCTATGGCGGAACACCAAAGCAAGTATTGAGCCTGGCCCGGTGCTGACCTATAAGTCAACACGATGGCTCTGGTTTTTTGGTATTCTGTTTCATTACAGCATGCTGTTGATCCTGCTCCGTCATCTGCGTCTTTTTCTGGAGCCGGTGCCCTTTCTGATCAGCGCACTGGATGTACTGGATAGCTTAGCTTTACATCCCACCCCGGAGCTTTCGTTTTATCTTACTGACGCATTAATTCTTGCCGGCCTGCTGGCTCTTCTTCTTCGCCGTTTCATCCTTCGTCCGGTCCGTTACATCTCTCTTGCCAATGATTATTTTCCGCTCTTCCTTTTGCTCGGCATCGCAGTAAGCGGCATTACCATGCGCTACTATTTGCGTAGCGGTGTGGACATCGTTGCTATTAAGCATCTGGCCGTGGGGCTGGTCACCTTTCAACCAGAAATTACAACTGATATCGCCCCTATATTCTATTCCCATCTGTTCTTAGTCTCTTGTTTGTTGGCCTATTTTCCTTTTTCTAAGCTGATGCATATGGGCGGAGTTTTCCTCAGCCCGACTCGGAATATGGCAAATGACAGCAGGATGAAACGCCATATCAATCCTTGGAACCCTGACATTAAACCGCATTCTTATGCGGGCTATGAGGATGAGTTCCGCGAGGATATGGTTGAGCAGGGAATTCCGGTTGACAAGGAACTGCCTGAGAAGGCTGACGACTGACGACTAACTATAGATATAAGGATTGAACAATGGCAGTTGTAACGAGAGATGCATTGTCAAAGAGTGTGGCTGAAGAGCCTTCGATGATGACCGGCTCTACCCCGCCCAAGGCTGGATGGAGACGCCGGTACAATTCAAACCGGGAAACTATGCCTATCCCACTAAAGTAGATAAACTGAAATACCTGGACAGTCAGGAAGGGGTCAGTTTTCCCAACGCCCGTGTTTGGAATCCTGAAGACGAAGACTGGAAGTTACCGGCAAACTGGAAAGAGATTATCATCAACGGACTGGCAGACCGCCTGGATCGTTTTCGCTCTCTGAAGATTTTCATGGATTGCTGTGTCCGCTGTGGAGCCTGTGCGGATAAATGTCATTTTTTCCTCGGTACCGGTGATCCCAAGAATATGCCGGTCTTACGGGCTGAACTGTTGCGTTCGGTGTATCGGAAAGAATTTACCTTTGCAGGAAAACTGCTCGGCAAAATGGCGGGCGGTCGTGAGATGACAGCCGGTGTGCTGAAAGAGTGGTTTATGTACGCTTACCAATGTACAGAATGCCGCCGCTGCTCAGTCTTCTGCCCCTATGGTATTGATACCGCTGAGATCACCATGATGCTGCGCGAGCTCCTGCATTTGGTCGGTTGCGGTATCAACTGGGCAATGGAGCCGGTTTCTAACTCCAATCGGACCGGTAACCATATGGGGCTAACCCCTCAGGCCTTTAAAGGCAACGTAGATTTTCTCTGCGAAGATGTTGAAAGTCTGACTGGGGTTAAGGTCAACCCGACCTTTAACCGTAAGGGTGCTGAAGTTCTGTTCATCACCCCGTCTGCCGATGTGTTTGCCGAGCCGGGCCTCTTTACCTGTATGGGCTATCTGCTTCTGTTCGAGGCCATCGGGCTGGATTATACCTGGTCCACCTATGCCTCTGAGGGCGGTAACTTCGGTCTCTTCACCTCCAACGAGATGATGAAGAAGCTGAACGGCAAGATGTATGCCGAAGCTGAGCGTCTGGGCGTGAAGTGGATACTCGGCGGTGAGTGCGGCCATATGTGGCGCGTGGTCCATCAGTACATGGACACCATGAATGGTCCTGCTAATTTTCTTGAAGTTCCCAAATCACCGGCCACCGGCACGGTCTTTGATAATGCAGCCTCTACCAAGATGGTCCATATCAGTGAGTTCACAGCTGACCTGATCAAGCACGGTAAAATTAAACTGGACAAGAGCCGTAACGCCCATGTTAAGGCCACCTTTCATGATTCCTGTAACCCTGCACGGGCTATGGGTATGCTGGAAGAACCGCGTTATATCCTTGACAACGTGTTGGAAGAGTGGCATGAGATGCCTGAAAACACCATCCGTGAAAAAACCTTCTGCTGCGGTTCCGGTACAGCACTGAACACGGATGAAATCATGGAGTTGCGGATGCGCTCTGGTCTGCCCCGTGCCAACGCGGTGAAGCATGTGTATGATCAGCATGCTATCAACACCTTGGCCTGTATTTGTGCCATTGATCGAGCCACTTTGAGCACCTTGATGAACTACTGGGTACCGGAAGTGGAAGTGGCTGGTGTCAGTGAGTTGGTCGGTAATGCATTGGTTATCGAAGGCGAAAACAGACAGGAACTTACTGAGGGTCTGCGGACTCTGGTGTAACTGCCCGACATGAGAGCGGAGGATTTAATATGTACGACAGCGGTAAAATCATAACAGGGCTGGTCATCTTTGTCCTGCTGATTACTTTTCCTATTTGGTACGCCAATTTTATCGGCGATGCCGATGCAGTCCCACCGGCTACGGACAATGAGCTGTCCGAAGCAATGTTCCAAGGTATCACCTTTCCGAACGACGCAAAACATGCGTTGACGACTCCGGAGATGCGCAGTACGCATATGAATATGCTGCAAGACATCCATGCAGTGGCCTTGGAGCAGGGATATACACCGGAAAAAGATGGAAAGAAGGGCACTATGCAGTGCATGATGTGTCACGGAAGCAAAGAGAGCTTCTGCGACAGCTGCCATGTCCACGCAGCGGTGAAGACAACGGACTGCTGGTCCTGTCATAACAAGCCGTAAGGGAGATTCAACAAGAATCTTTGCCCGGTGCCGTGGTAGGGGGGGCTCCTCTGTGTTCACCCTGAACGTTTTGTGCGGTGTTTTGCTGTATATCTTGCCTCCTGATCAGAAATGATCAGGAGGCTTTTTTTTATTTCAAATTTTATGGTATAATTTTTCTCTTACTTTTACTTATCAATAAAAGTGATCAAACAGATTTATCCCTATTATCCTTTACCCTCAAAAGTATCCCATGTCCGCCAATACGGTACTTCCAAAGCGTATCCTTATTATCCAGTATTCCTTCAGTGCGCAGACAAGAAAGCTTGTTCGCTCAATGATGGAGGGGCTGGAGGAGTACCCTGTTTCTCTGTTCCGAGAACGCTTGTATCCTGTTGTTGAGCAGCATTTTCCCATTGGCACCACCCCTAAAATCGTGAAAAAGATGATCGTGACCATGTTTCGGCAGCGGGTTCCGATTCAGCCCTTGTCACCGCAATGCTTGAAGACTATGACCTAGTTATCTTGGCTGGCCCGACCTGGTCTTATAATCCCAGTGGACCTGTGATGTCGTTGTTGGATCGAGATGGGAAACAGCTTTTCCGTGATCAGGTGGTGCTGCCGGTGATATCTTGTCGTGGTTTTTGGCGGATGCATTGGTGGGGGATCAGATCTCTGCTCAAGAAGCTTGGGGCTACGGTGCCCAATGGGATTATTTTCAATCATCCCACGAAGGAACCTTGGTGTACCATGGGGGTTCTTTTGAAGCTGGCCGGTAAGATTCCAGAGCGGATGCCCATGATGCAGAAGCATTACAAACAGTACGGGCATAGACG
>MTKO01000056.1 GCA_004028505.1 Candidatus Electrothrix aarhusensis | reverse complement strand
CCTGTTTTGTCAAGAGGAAAAAAATGAATTTTGGATAATTTATCCGCTGGAAACAGGGGGAAGGGGCAGCGCTTCTTCCTGGGAGAAAACAACGGCTTTTTCTTGCTTAATAGCACGAGGTTAATTATACTCTTTTTCGGGTACTGGCTTCCTTGTTGTTTCGCTTGAATAAACAAAATTTGGTTAAGAAGCTGTGTGCCGCTAGAGTAAGAAACGTGGAATTTTTTTATTTAACAGGAGGAATGAGTGATGGAAAAGTATGAGTGCCCCTGCGGTTATATTTATGATCCGGAAGATGGTGATCCAGATAACAATATTGATGCGGGAACTGCTTTTAAAGATCTGCCAGATGATTGGGTTTGCCCCAAATGCCAAGCTGAAAAAGAGTTTTTTTTCGAAGCCGATTGAGCTGCATAGGAATGACCGGCCTGTTGATGCCGGTCACTTGTTTTTTAGAAAAAACTTAGGTCATTCCGGCGTAGTCAGGTCGTCGTCAAATACAAGTACGCCTCCCCCCTCCCCGGATGTTTTGAGGCTATCAGAAGAGATTTTTTGCTCTGCTCTCACCTGTCAAAATAAAGAATCTCTATTTCTCCAGCAGCTTGTCATAGCAGAGGATCTCTATTTTTTTGCCGCTGACTTTGATTAATCCCTCTCCACTCATTTTAGTGAAAATTCTGGACAGAGTCTCTGGACTGGTTCCCAGGAGACTGGCTAGCTGGCCCTTGGGGATTTCAAGGGTAACCACGCTAGTATTATTTTGTTCCTCAGTAAGATAGAGCAGATGGGCAGCTAATCGTGCCGGAACTTCTTTTAGGGACAGACTCTCTATTTGGGCAGCAAAGCGGCGCAGGCGCATGGAGAGGACCGCCAGCATGGAAAGAGCCAGAGAAGGCGTACTGTTAATCAGCTCAATGAATTCTCGGCGGGGAAAGAACAGCATGGTGGAGGGCTCAAGACTAACGGCATTGGCAGGAAAGGGATTGCCGTGGAAAACCGGTACCTCGCCAAAGGGTTCACCAGCTCCGAAGATGTGGAGAATCTGCTCTTTGCCGTCCAGCGACATCTTATAAATTTTCACCCTGCCTTGGCCAACCATATAGAATCCGGTTGCTTCATCTCCTTCAAAAAAAATGGACTCACCTCGGTGGAATTTTTTTGTTGATGCGAGGTCGGTAACCTGCTGGAGAAGGGGTGGGGCAAGTCCTCTAAAAAGGACTGATTCGGCAAGGAGTTGTTTTTTATTCAGCACAGTCTGTTAGCTCTAGCTGAGATTATTTTTTAGGGTCAGCTCATAATCTAAAAATCTAAACTGTTCATCATCACGGATATCATACCGGCTGTCAAGCCTCTATTCATCGTGAAGTATGCGAGAGGGACGCGTTCCTTCATTCTCTTCTCTTTTTCAAGGAGGCCCATTTTTCGTTTTTTTTGACATAGATCAATGTATACAAAAAATATTCACTGTATAGTTCATGCATAATCGAAACGTAACCGAAACGTACTGTTTGAATTTATACATAAATGCTGCATAAACTTTACCAGAGAGAGTAATCATGTATTGCAATCAATGCGAACAGACAGCCAAGGGAATCGCTTGTACCACTGTAGGCGTATGCGGTAAAAAAGAAGATATTGCGGACATAGAAGATGTTTTGATCTATGCCCTTTGCGGTATGTCCTTGTTTGCCCATGAAGCGCGGCAGAAAGGAATTATTGATGATACAGTTGACCGTTTTACCATGGAGGCGATTTTCTCCACGCTGACCAATGTAAATTTTGATCCAGAACGTTTTGTTATCTTGATTAATAAGGTTGTGGAGCTGCGTGAATCCCTGAAGACACGGATTGCCGAGGCAGGCGGCACGGTTGATTTCGATCATCCAGCAGCCTCTTTTAGCCCGGCGGATTCCGTGGCCGGTCTGGCAAAGCAGGGCGCTGAACTCCAGTTCATCCCAAACCTGGATAGCGATGAAAATATTCGTTCTCTCAAGCAGACCCTGTTGTACGGCCTCAAGGGCATTGCCGCCTATGCTGACCATGCCTCTATTCTTGGCCAGAATGATCCGGCCATTGCCGGGTTTACCTACGAGGCCCTGTCTGCTTTGCTGGCTGAAGGACTGACCATTGCGGACTGCGTACCTGTAGCCATGAAGGCTGGAGAGATTAATCTACGAGCAATGGAATTACTTGATGCGGGTAATACCGGTACCTACGGTCATCCGGTGCCTACTTCCGTGCCGCTTGGGCATCGTCCTAATAAATGTATACTGATCACCGGTCATGATCTCAATGATCTTGAACTGCTCCTCAAGCAAACCGAGGGTAAGGGTATTGACGTGTACACCCACGGTGAGATGTTGCCCTGTCATGGGTACCCTGAGCTGAAAAAGTACGAGCATTTTTACGGCCATTTCGGCACTGCTTGGCAGAATCAGCATAAGGAATTCCCGAATTTCCCTGGACCGGTGCTCTTTACCACCAACTGTATCCAGAAGCCCAAGGATGAGTATAAGGATCGCATTTTTACCACCGGCTTGGTTGGCTGGCCCGGAGTAGCTCATATTGAGGGCAAGGATTTCAGCTCGGTTGTCGATAAGGCTTTGGCTATGGACGGCTGGCAGGACGATGCGGATAACGGATCAGTGATGGTCGGTTTTGCCCGCAATGCAGTTCTCGGTGTTGCTGACAAGGTGATTGAGGCGGTGAAGAACAAAGATATACGCCATTTCTTTTTGGTCGGCGGCTGTGATGGTGCCAAACCGGGACGGGATTATTTTACCAAATTTGTTGAGCAGGTGCCTGATGACTGCATCGTGCTGACCTTGGCATGTGGTAAGTTCCGTTTCTTTGATCAGGATCTTGGCGATATTGGCGGGATTCCGCGTCTGCTTGATGTCGGTCAGTGTAATGATGCCTATTCCGCGATCCAGATCGCTGTGGCCTTGGCTGGTGCCTTTGAGTGCGAGGTCAATGATCTGCCCTTGTCCATGATTATCTCCTGGTACGAGCAAAAAGCAGCAGCCATTCTGCTGACCTTGCTCTATCTCGGCATCAAGGATATCCGCCTCGGACCCTCCTTGCCCGCTTTTATCAGCCCGGCAATTTTGGATTTCCTGGTCATGACCTTTGATATCAAGCCGGTCGCGGCAACACCGGAAGAGGATTTGAAAGCGATTTTGGGATAAGTCCCTTGTTTGTTCACAGGACCGGACCTACATCGGTTCGGTCCTGTTTGTTATTAATTTATTAAAAAGATACGAGTTGTTATTGTCACATGGAAAACCACAAAACATTTTGTCCAATGCCCGGAATCAATGCCGGAATGCTTACCCCTAATGACCTGGAACGGGTCGGTGAGCTTGCCCAAAAATATGAAGTGCCCATGATTAAGGTGACCGGGGGGCAACGGCTTTTTTTTCAAGGGATTGAGCCTGAGAAGCTGGAGGCATTGAAACAGGAGCTAAACATTCCCGCTACCCCGCCGCATGCTAGAAGTCGGGTCCATTATGTGCAGGCATGTCCGGGCAAGACCTGGTGCAATTGCGCAACCAGCGCGACTGAACCTCTGACAAAGGCCCTGATGAATATGGAGCTGGATGGCCCACTTCCGGCCAAGGTAAAGGTCGCTCTTTCCGGTTGTGTGCGCTGCTGCTGCGAGTCCTGGATGCGTGATATCGGCCTGACTGCGGAAAAAAAGGGCTGGCGTTTAAGTTTCGGCGGCAATGCGGCAGGAAAACCTCGTATCGGCGATTTAATAGCAGAAGGGCTGACTGATGACGAGGCTCTTGAGTTGGTAAAAAAAACACTGAACTATTACATGAACACGGCAAAACCCAAGACTCGAACGGCGCGTTTTGTTGAACGAGTCGGTATTGACGAAGTGAAACGAAACGTGCTGGGATAGGTGAGCGGATAATCAGAGGAGGCAGGTATGCAATGTCCAGGACAAGATAGCCGCTATTGGAGCGGTGAAAATGTGTTTGAAAGCAACTGCCCGAAATGCGGTCAAGCGGTTGAGTTTTTTAAGGACGACAGTCAGCGGACCTGCGGTCATTGCGGCCATAGAATGTTGAATCCGAAGATTGACTTTGGTTGTGCCTCCTATTGTCCCCATGCGGAACAATGCCTTGGCTCTCTGCCACCAGACGTGGTAGAGGCACAGGGCGATTTATTCAAAGATCGGATCGCTATCGCCATGCGCAAATATTTCGGCGAGGATAGGCGACGTATCCGCCATGCTGAGGCAGTTGCTGAACAGTCTGAGATTATCGCCAAGGCAGAACAGGCCTCAGAGCAGGACGAAAAACAGGGCGGCGATATAATGGTCATCATGGCTGCTGCCTATCTGCATGATATCGGGATCCGGGAAGCGGAGCGGAAATTCAACTCCTCATCGGCACGCTATCAACATAGCGAGGGGCCACCGGTTGCTCGGGAAATCCTGACCCAACTTAAGGCAAAGCCGGAGCTGGTGGATGAGGTCTGCGATATTATCAGTCATCATCATGCGCCACGCGATGAGGAGACCGTTAATTTTAAGGTGCTATACGATGCTGATCTGATCGTAAATAAGCGTGAGCAATATCAGGCTCAGGAAGCTTCGCTGACACAGGAGCAGCTTGACCGATTATCGGCGCTCTTTTTGACCAGGTTTGGGGCGGATCAGGGGATGAAAGTGCTGGGTAAATT
>MTKO01000055.1 GCA_004028505.1 Candidatus Electrothrix aarhusensis | reverse complement strand
GCGCATAAAGACATCAAGGCCCAGGCCTGCTGGCGCACCGGTGTGCTGCTCGAAGACAGCCTGCCCGGTGCGCAGGCATTGATCAAGGAAGATACCAAGGCCCGGCAGATCAACATCTCGGTGCAGGGCGAACGCCGCAGGGAGTATCTGCACTATCTCCGCTACCTGTTTGCTGGAATAAACAGCCGCTTTGAAAATCTCAAGGTCACGGAACGGGTGCCGGTGCCTGATGCCCGAAACGTCAGCGCTGACTATGCTACCTTGTTGGAATACGCGAAAAATGGCATGGATAAATATATTCCCTCCGGTTCAACAAAGGTATACAGCGTGCATGAGTTACTTTGCCTGGTACAGCCGATGAATAAGGATGAATTGTTGAACATGTTGCTAAAGATTGACAAGCATTTTGACGACAGGGGGGCTATAGCAGAAGGGATAAAGACTATGTTTGAACTGAATCCAAATACAGCTGGCATCGGCTTGAACATGAATAATCTGTTCGCGCGAATTCTGGTTTGGACTAAACAGCTGGCGCAACAGTCGTCTGCTTATTATCCGCCGTCACCAAGGCCTGCGGATTAAAAAATTCTGGTCTACCCATACAGAGCCCCCACCGTTTATTGCCATGTTTGCCATGTCGGTCGGCATTCTTTCCGCGTTTTTTGCTCCTCCTTTTATCACCTGATGCCTTTCGTTTGCTTTTCTCTCGAAAACATTATACTGTTATGAGCTAATGGAGATAAAAATCAAACTTTGTTGTAGGGAGTAGATATGGAATTTGTTTCTCCTGTTCTTATCTGGTTTCTTCTGGGAGTGGTGTTTTTTGTTACGGAGCTTATTCTTCCGAGCTTTATTCTCTTCTTCCTCGGTGTTGGGGCTTGGTGTACAGCTTCGGTGCTAGCCTTGACCGATGTGTCGTTGACCGTTCAGATGATCATTTTCTTGATCAGCTCTCTTGTTACCCTTATCTCGCTTCGATCATGGCTTCGCTCTGTTTTTCACGGTGATTCCAGTAAGGAAAATGATTCAGTTAATGTGGATTCCACTCCGTCTACCGGCATTGTGACAGAGGCTATTGTGCCTCCAGGTCTGGGCCGAGTTAAATACGGCGGTTCTTTTTGGCAGGCAATAGCCGATGAGCCAATCCCTGTGGATACAGTCGTTCAGATCCTCGAAAGAAAAAATCTCATTGTTCAAGTCTGCCCCCTGCGCATCGAAGAAACAGTATAAATGGAACAGCTGATTGGGTTTGCCATTTTTGTCGGCATAGCTGTTATTGTTGGTACTTGGTTAGCTGGACTTTTTCTTGAGTGCATTGGTTTTTTTCCTTTTTGCTGGGGACTTGCTAAAGAAAATCCCAAAGAGGAAAATCCCGAAACATCAAAGCTCACCTTGCCCACTGGTGTCGTGACCAAGGAGATTATTCCTCCAGGTCAAGGGGAGATTAAATACAGCGGCTCTTTTTGGCAGGCTGTTGCAGTGGAACCAATACCCGAGGAAACGATTGTGCAGATCGTAGAGCGCAAGGGCCTGATTATTCATGTTCGTCCCTTCGATGCAGATAAGGAGCTGTAAGATGGGGAAATGCTGTTCGGCGTTGTTGCCTTGCTGAAATTCACGACCTGAGTTGAAAAGTCTGAAGGAAGTATGAGGAAAACAAGTGAGTTAACTGGAGGAATCACATGGAATTGTTATTCGGCGTAATTGTTTTTGTTGTTTTTATTGTTGTTATTCTGCTTAAAACAGCGATTGTTGTGCCTCAGAGGCATGAATATGTTGTTGAGCGTCTGGGGAAATACCGAACTACTCTTGAGGCGGGCTTTCATGTTCTGTGGCCTTTTTTTGATAAGATTGCCTATAAACGGAACCTGAAAGAATTCCCTGTTGATATCGGCGGGCAGACCTGTATTACAGCGGATAATGTGACTTTGGAAGTTGACGGTATTATGTACATCCAGGTCGTTAATTCACGTCAGTCAGCCTACGGGATTGATGATTATCATTTCGCTGCCTCCCAGCTGGCTCAGACCTCACTTCGTTCCGCCATTGGTAAAATTAGTCTGGATAACACCTTTGAGGCCCGTGAAAATTTGAACCAGCAGGTGGTTGAAGCCATTGACGATGCTGCTCAAAACTGGGGCATCAAGGTGCTGCGCTATGAGATCAAGGATATCCAGCCGCCTCGTTCTGTTCTGGATGCTATGGAAAAACAGATGCAGGCGGAACGGGAGAAGCGGGCCGAGATCGCGCGATCAGAAGGTGATAAACAATCGGTAATCAATCGAGCCGAAGGTGAACGGGCCGAGGCGATTGCTAAATCCGAGGGTGAAAAAATGAAACGGATCAACGAGGCAGAAGGTCGGGCCCAGGAGATCCTCAAAGTTGCTGAAGCTACAGCAGCTGGCATCCGTAAGGTCGGTGAGGCTTTGGCATCACCTGGAGGACATGAGGCGGCAAGGCTTGAGGTGGCTAAAAAATATATTGACGAGTTCGGTAAGCTGGCCAAGGAAAATAACACCATGATTGTGCCTGGTAATCTGACCGATGTTTCCGGCATGGTTGCCACAGCTATGGCTACCATGCAACAGGTCGGTAAAAAACCTGTTGTTCGTCCTCCAAAAGCATAGAAAAGTCGACCAGTTTCCTGAGGGGGGGCAGGTGCTCATTCTTGAGCGGAGCTGGAGGTGTTTATCATTGTCTCATCTCGGAGGAAGGGAGGCCCCTTTTCCTTTTTTTCGGGCTCAATATACCGAGTTATTTTTACTCAGCTGGACAGGAAAAGTTCAAAAAATAGTACTTGGTAGCAAAAAAAGATTGTACCTCCTTTTTGTGTCGTGATATATATAAAAATATACTAACTGGGCAATTTTTCCTCTTTTTGTTTTATGGATTGTTGCCTGTATATTTTTTTTACATGCTATTTGTTATGCCGAAATGTACCTTCTTTAAGACAGCGTTGCTGATTTCTTGCGGACTCTGCCTGTATCTTGCATCAGGTGACTTGTTGTTTGCAGAGGAGGGGGAATGCATAACTACCTGTTCTGACGGAACAGGTGTGATGAGGTACTTTGACGGGAGCACCTATAGCGGGGAATGGAAAGACGGTAAGCGTCACGGCATGGGAACCCTCCTTTACGCTGATGGAAGAAAATACGTAGGAGAGTTCGCCGATGACCAGCTGCACGGAGAAGGGGTTATCACGCTTCTCGATGGTAGGCTTATAGAAAGTCACTGGGATAACGGCGAACAAATCTCAGCACGTTTTTCCAATGGTGACATATTCATCGGAACATGGGAAGACGGAACATTCTGCGGCGAGGCAACAGTCACCCTGCCTAACGGAGATCGCTATTCCGGTGGATTTAAAAAAAGTAAGTACGATGGATACGGGGTTATGAGCTATGCTGACGGCAGTAAGTACACCGGTGATTTTAAAAATGGTAAATTCAACGGAAAAGGAGCAATTTCTTTCCCAGACGGTACCGTGATAGAAAGTGAGTGGAAAGACGGTCACCCGGTTAACTAAGGAAAAATAGCCACCTCTTCAGCATCACTTTTCAGTAAATCGGGTTTTTCTCTCTTCATGCTCAGACTCAGGCTGCATGTACACTTGGGTGGTTCCTGCCTGCTGATATTTCTTCTTCATTCTTTGTTTTGCTGTTCACGGGAAAAAGGTTTATAGTGTGGGCTATTGCGTCAAAACGCTCTCAAGATAACCGTCAAAATAAAATGATGACCTCCTCTTTGTACAGATGGTACAGATAGTAAAGATGACTAGAGAAGAGAGCAATGATCTCGCTAACAGCACTCCTCTATTATGAAAATAGCAACATCAGGCCAGATGCAGGCCTTGGACAGAACCTCCATAGAGGATATCGGTATCCCCGGTGTTGTCCTGATGGAAAACGCTGGCAAGGGAACTGTGGATGCGATGGAGCAGGAGTACGGTACTGTTCAGGGGAAAACCGTTTGCATTTTTATCGGGCCGGGAAATAATGGAGGCGATGGGCTCGTTATTGCCCGTCATGTTGCCCAGCGGGGAGGGCGTCCTTTTCTCGTTTATCTGATCAATCCTGAAAAACTCTCCGGCGATGCTAGGATAAACACCAGGATATGCAGTAAACTCGGTTTAATCCAGTATATTGTCCATCATGGTGATGAAGTCAGGCAATTGAAGGAACTGATTCGCCAACTTCATTTCAGGCATCCTGTGCATAGTTTGGTTGATGCTCTGTTCGGAACAGGACTGTCCAGGAAGATTGAAGGATACTTTGCCGATGTCATACGATTTATCAAAACGTTAGCTAGCGACCGAAAATGGCCTGTGGTGGCGGTGGATATTCCCTCCGGCCTTTGCGCTGATACCGGCACCCTTCTTGGAAGGGCTGTGCGGGCGGATCTTACGGTGACCTACGGACTTGCCAAGCCTGGACATTTCCTTCACGGAGGTCCGATGGTCGGTAAACTGACAGTGCTTGATATCTCGATTCCCAAGCGGGTGATTAAGCAAGCTGATCTACCTGGGCGAGTTCTTGATCATTGCGAAATAGCCCATTGTGTCCAAGAGCGTCGAACAGCAACGCATAAAGGAACCTATGGGCACCTGTTTATACTGGCTGGCTCGGAAGGAAAGACTGGTGCTGCTCTTCTTGCTGGCAAGGGCGCTTTGCATAGCGGATGCGGTCTGGTTACCCTAGGAGTTCCTGCGGAGCTGAATCCGATTTTCGAGATAAGCCTGCCCGAGGCCATGACGGTTCCGCTCCCTAATTCGAGTACGTTTTTTTGTGCTGCGGATTATGATTTGATCTGTGAACAGTTTGTCGGTCGAGGCGCTTTGGTAATCGGGCCGGGTATGGGGACGGACCCTGAGACTGGTTTACTGGTCCGTCGTTTATACAGGAAGCTGAAGCTGCCCATGATCATTGATGCGGACGCGCTCAATCTGTTGGCCGCAGAGCCGGGGGGCTTGAGGAAAAGCGGCGGGGTTCGGATTCTTACCCCACATCCCGGTGAGATGTCTCGTCTGACCGGGAAAACAGTCGCTGATATTCAAAAAGATCGTTTGGCTGCCGCAGGTCGGCTGGCAAAAGACCTGATGCATGATAAGATGCATGCTGAGCATGAAATCATTGTGGTGCTCAAGGGTGCCGGAACAGTCCTGAGTTCCAGTAAAGGGAACTGGGCCATCAACAGCAGCGGTAATCATGGGATGGCAACCGGTGGCATGGGAGATGTGTTGGCTGGCCTGATTGGCGGACTGCTTGTCCAGGGCTATACACCTTGGGATGCCGCTGCAATCGGGGTGTACCAGCATGGTTTGGCTGCTGATCTTCTTGCTGAGCATCAGAGCCACGGCTTCACAGCCTCTGAGGTTGCGGCTGCTTTGCCAAGGGCATTCATGCGAATAACAGGATCTGATTAAAGAGACTCAAGACACGCTCAATCACCGGCCTGGAATCGACAACTCAAAAAATGATATTGATAGAGATAAATAAGGAAATATAATGTTGCGCGCACAAGACCTGATGACGGAGAACGTCATTGCTGTCACCAAAGATACTGAAGTTCGTGAGCTTGCTCTGATTCTGACGGAAAATAAAATCAGCGGGGTTCCGGTTATTGACGGGACTGGTAAGCTTATCGGGGTGGTCACGGAAAGTGACCTTATCTTTCAGAATAAGAAGGTACATATTCCCACTGCTGTTGCCATTCTGGATGCCTTTTTCTTTCTGGAAAGCCCGGAAAAAATGGAGCAGGAAATGAAAAAGATGTCCGGTGTGACAGTGGGTGATATTTATGCTCCAGAGGTTATCTCTGTGCAAAAAGACACCCCTTTAGATGAGCTTGCCACCTTAATGGCGGAAAAAAATATTCATACACTGCCGGTTCTTGATAAGGAAGAACTGGTCGGGGTGATCGGTAAGTCGGATATTATTCGGACTATTGCCGAAGGACGGTAAAGCCGCCTACGAATATAGCGAATGTGGAATGAGTGAGTATGCTTGAACTGCGGAACATTAATACCTCTTACGGTAATATTCAGGTCCTGCATGATATCAATCTGCATGTGAAGCAGGGGGAGATCATTACGCTGATCGGGGCAAACGGAGCAGGGAAATCGACCATCCTGATGTCCATTTGCGGCATTGTTCCGCCCAGGAACGGTGAAATTCTGTTCAACGGCGCTTCTATCGTTCGGATGCCCCCAGAGAAAATCGTTGCCTTGGGGCTTAGTCAAGTTCCGGAAGGACGCCATATTTTTCCAGAGCTCACCGTAGCAGAAAATTTGGACATGGGAGCCTTTCTCCGCAAGGATACAGGGCAGATTCGCCAGGATCTGGAGCATGTCTACACCTTGTTTCCCATTCTGGCAGAGCGCCGCCATCAGCCCGGCGGCAACCTGTCCGGCGGAGAGCAGCAGATGCTGGCCATTTCCCGTGCTTTGATGGCCAGACCACAGCTTTTGCTCCTCGACGAACCCTCTATGGGATTGGCACCGTTGGTAACAAAACAGATCTTCAGTATTATCAGAAAGATTAATCAGGAAAAGAACACAACCGTCTTTCTTGTTGAGCAGAATGCTAATCTGGCTCTGAAAACAGCTGACCGGGGATACGTTCTTGAGAACGGCAGGGTCACCATGCATGACCGGGCAGAAACCCTTTTGGGTAACAAGGATATCCAGAAGGCCTACCTTGGAATTTAAACAGAATAAGGAAGCGGAAACCTCTGGAATAACGTTTTTGTTGCTTTGGAGCCGTTAAGAGAAATGAACAAGGAAAAATTACGAGTCGGAGTTATCGGGGTCGGCTATCTCGGTCGCTTTCATGCCATGAAGTATGCGGCTATGGATGATGTCCAGCTGGTTGGTGTCGTGGATACAGATCCGCTTCGTGCGCAGACCGTTGCCGAAGAGTGCTCCACCAAGGCCTTTGCCGATCATCAGCCTCTTCTTGAGCAGGTCGATGCGGTCTCCATTGTTGTGCCGACGGTGTATCATCACACGGTTGCGATGACCTGTCTGGAAAACGGGGTGGATATCCTTTTAGAAAAGCCGATGACCACCACGCTGGAAGAGGCAGACGATCTTATTGCCCTGGCTGATCGCAAGAACTTAATGCTTCAGGTCGGGCATCTGGAACGCTTTAATCCCGCTGTCTTGGCTATGCAGCCCCTGTTGAACAACCCTCTCTTTATTGAGGCCCATCGGCTGACGACCTTCAAAAACCGTGGTACAGATGTTGATGTCATCCTTGACCTGATGATTCATGATATTGACATTATTCTTTCCATTATCAACTCGCCGATTCAGGATATTCATACGGTGGGTGCGCCAGTGATTACCCAGCTCACTGATATTGCCAATGCCCGGATTGTTTTTAAGAACGGTTGCACAGCCAATATTACGGTCAGTCGAATCTCCATGGAAAATGTACGGCGGATGCGTATCTTTCAGCCTGGGAAATACTTGGCTGTTGATTTCGGCAAAAAGGAAGTCATGGCGATTAAGCTGAAACAAGGTGCCCAGAGTGGTATACCGCTTCCTGATGTTTCCCGGCACGGTTTCAGTGATCAGGATGTGCTGGAGATGGAGATCAGGGAATTTGTCAATAATATCCGCCATCGCTTGAAACCCACCGTCTCAGGCAGGGAAGGGCGGCGTGCCCTGGCTGTGGCCCTTTCTGTGATCGGTCAGATCCGGGAAAATCAGGAGCAGTTTAGGCATCTTCTGGGGCAAGAGGGGAATTTCGGCTTTATTAATGAGCCCTGAAAAAGTCCTTTTCAGATTCTCTGATTAATGGGGAGCTTGCCATAATTTTTTATACGGTTGAGACGGCGCGTGAGAGGCCGTGAAAAATGACCGACTGAGCCTAATGGCACGACTTTAAGGGAAATAATTCACAAAAACAGCACGTTAAGCATGCTGCGCTGTAATTTTAATGGTTGTCGCTGGCAACATATCTAACATATGTGATTGATTTTCTATCCATCAATTGGCAAATGAATCAACCAGTATCTTGCCCTAATATCTTGTTTTGAAAGTTTTTTGTCGTTAAAGTCGTGCCATTACCGACTGAGCCCACTTCAGACGGAAATAGACTGAATGAGTGGGACTGAGTTGCACCATTCGCACAAAACACCCTGACCGCCCAAGGGGCCGTCGTCCGGTAGTGAATAAAAAAAGGGTTGCCAGCTTATGCCGGTGACCCTCTTTTCGTTTTTAGCTGCTCTGCGACCCCGACCTGTAACCCGCATCGCTGCGCGGTCTGATTTTCCCCTGTGATACAGATAGGGGCATTTTTTGCTTTTACGGGTCATTTCTGTTTACTTTTTAAATGCTGCGTGGTTACTTGTCGTAAGTATCCAGTAGAAAACATTTTCCTTTTTAATTAATTTTCATAATGAAAAAAGCAAAAAAAATTACAAAGCCTATTCAGCTGTTAGCGGTTGTTGTTTTAGGTTTACTGGCGATGAATGCGCTTTTCTTGAAAAGTGCATCTGAATTGGCTGATTGTAGATTTCTTGCTGCGCCTCTTGTCATAGCTTCTATTGCTAATGTTTATATTTTGATATATTTTGTGACTGATCTTCTGAAAAATTATCGGGATCAGCTTCAGGATGATAAACGATACTCAAAACAAAATAAAAAAAATATCGACCTTGCTACAGGAAAGCCACTATCTGATAAGGGTAAATATTCATCAGACGTGATAAAACTTGAGAGTGCTTTGGCCGCTACTAATACGATAAATTTAAACGAATTACTTCCGGAGTATAAAAAAATAAAACAGATATTATCTGAAAATGATATTCCAGTTAATAATTTATTTGGTGGGGGGAGCAAAGAGGTTGATTCAAAGTATGATGACGTACTACCATTTAATCTTCTTACGTATGGATTTGGTTTTGATATAGAGCTTTTTAAGAAAATATTGATACTGTTCAATTCTAATAATGTTAAAAACTTATATATAAGCCACTCCATTCATGCGATAAATAAAAATATGTTTTATATTGGGTCATATGCATATTTAGGTTCTAAAAATTATCGGATATTATCAGGTGATATGATGGATGAAATTTTGAATAAAAATGTTTCTAAATATTCTATTGGAAAAGTTATGAAACTTGGCAGTATCGAGGCAATCCGTACAGTAAAAAAGCAATACTAATACTTTTAATGTATTAGTCAGAATTTATTTATCCATTGCCTTTGTTCAGTACCCGACACTCCGCACACAAAACCCATTTTTTCTATTTAATTTTTAAAATATTATCAGCATGATAAGTCTAATTATATTCGGCAACGTAAAAACAGCTAGTTAGGTTTCCTTGAAAAAATCATATACATTTCAAACAATTAATAGTAAGGTTTTTTCAAAGAAAATGAAAGTAAATATCTAGGGTACTTTTTAAGAATTTGAATATAAAAGGTTTTTCATGTGCGGAGTGTCGGAGTATGCTGAAAGAGTCGCATAACGGATCTTATGTGAAATGCTCAAAATAAAAAAAGGCCGCCAGCTTATGCTAGCGACCCTTTTCTTTTACACCCAGTACTTCTCCTGTCAGAAACTCCAAGAGAAATGAGCGGAGTTTAACTGAGGCTATGGGCAGGTCATCACACCTTGTCCAATCCCGGCAGGGAAGCGATCACAGGCTCGGCCTTTCTCGGTTTCCCGGTGATATCTGTCACCCGTCGAACCACCCGACTGCTGATCCGTTTCCCCTTGGCAGCAACGCCCTTAACCAGATAATCGTCCATCTCGATTTCCAGCGAATTATAGCGAGCCCGCGAAGAGGGAACCAAGCTAATTCTGGCTCGTATTTCCTTGTCTCCGGTTCGCAGCAGCTGGATCGCTGAGCGTTTATGTTCGTCAAATAACCGATACTCTCGGTTAAGGATAAATTTCGGCGTGTTAAATCGCTTGGCATAGCTGATGTTCACCGCACCAGCGCGGTATATCAGGTTGAAGACCAAGCTGTTATCAACCACGCCCACCCAAGCCACCTCGCTACCGATAAAGAGCTTATCCGGTACATTGATAACCTTATAAACGCCGTCATTGAAAATTATCAGGATCCGGTCCAGCTCAGAACAGGCAAAATCTCTATCCTTTTTCTTATCTTCCGCTTTGATCTTATGGCCGATGAAACCGGATTCTCGGTGATAGGCTACCTGGATATTGGCCAGGGCAGCCTCTCGGACATTGATTTCGTCAAAGGATTTCAGCTCACTCCTGCGCGGGAAGGATTCGCCATATTTATCCAGCACTTCTTGAAGATAATTCTTGGTGAATAGCACCATATCTTTCAGATGCTTTTCAAGAGTAGCAATACCCTTTTGCAGGAGACGGATTTCCTTTTCCTGCTTATTGATATCATAGCGGGAAATACGTTTTATCTTGATTTCCAGCAGGCGCTCGACATCCTCTTTCGACACCTTACGGATCAACTCGTCGGCAAAGGGGATCAAGGCCTCCCGCACGGTGACGGTCACAGCCTTATACGAGGTTTGCTCCTCAATCTGCTTGTACAGCCGTTCCTCAATAAAAATCTGTTCCAGCTTGCGAGCATGAAGTTTATCCAGCAAACGCCCTCGCTCAATATTGAGTTCTTCTTCCAGATTCAGCTTCAGCTTATCTGTATTACGGCAGAGCACCTCCTCCACTGATACAATGCAGGGGAGGTTCTCCTTGATCACCACAAGGTTGGGAGAGATACTGAGTTCGCAATCGGTAAAGGCGTACAGGGCGTCAATGGTTTCCTCGGCATAGACCCCGCGCGGCAGTTTGATCTCCACCTCCACTTTTTCCGCTGTATAATCATTGATTGAGGAGATCTTGATTTTGCCTGCCTTGGCTGCCTTTTCTACAGAATCTGTCAGAGCCTGGGTGGTCAAGGTGTAGGGCAGCTCGGTGATGGTGATAGTTTTTTCGTCGCTGATTTCGATCTTGGCCCGACAGCGCAGACGACCGTTGCCGTGATCATAGCCTGCAACATCGACAATCCCGCCTTTTGGGAAATCCGGGTACAGGATGAATTCCTCACCCTCTAGGTATTTGATCTGGCATTGCAGGAGTTCCCTGAAATTATGAGGCATGATCTTGGTGGCCATGCCCACAGCGATGCCCTCAGCACCGAGCAGCAAAAGCATGGGCAGTTTGGAGGGCAGAGAGACCGGCTCCTGCATGCGTCCATCATAGGAGTCAACAAACTCGGTGAGATCCTTGTTGAACAGCGTCTCGCGGGCCAGCGGGGTCAGGCGGCATTCGATGTAACGGGCCGCAGAGGCTTGGTCGCCGGTATAGATATTGCCGAAGTTTCCCTGCCGATCAATGAGGTAGTTTTTATTGGCCAGGTTGACCAAAGCAGCAAAGATGGACTGATCCCCGTGGGGATGGAGTTTCATGGTCTCGCCCACGACGTTGGCGACCTTATGGTAGCGTCCATCGTCCATGTTATGGAGGGTCTGAAGGAGACGTCGCTGCACCGGCTTCAGGCCGTCGTCGATGTCCGGGATGGCCCGTTCCCGGATGACATAGGAGGTGTAGTCGAGAAAGTTATCGTCAAAGAGCTGATGGAGCTTACCTCGACTTTTTTCTTGCGGCTCATCTGGAACTGTTGCTTCTTCCGTACTGTGTTTCGGTTCACTGGTCATTACAGTACAATCCTCGGAGCAGACGGTTTATAGGCGATCATATTATGGATAAGGCGTAGGCCAGTCAGGGTTAAGAGTGAAGCTCAACTCATGGATAAGGCGTAGGCCGGTTAAGGTCAGGAGCGGATCAATAGTCTTGATAGAGGAACAGTACGGAGCGATCATTTCTGCCATGCCGCCAGTGGCGATGATATTGATCTCCTCATCCTTATCATCCTGTTGCATTTCTTTGAGCAGGAGACTGGTCATACGATCAATCATGCCGCCGAAACCGTGCAGCATTCCAGAACTGATCGCATCAACCGTATTGGTGCCGATAACCGGAACGGGTTTTCGATTCAGATCTATCCGGGGCAGTTTAGCTGTTTTTCCAGCAAGGGCATCAAGGGATATGCCGATACCCGGATGAATAGTGCCTCCGAGATATTCCCCTTTCCTGCTCACACAGTCAAAGGTGATGGCCGTGCCGAAGTCAATCGCGATCAAGGCTGTTTTAAAGTAATCCCAGGCTGCTACTGCATTGACAATCCTATCTGCACCGACTTCAGCAGGGCTTTCTGTTCGGATAATAATACCGGTGTCTGTCTTGTGGGAAACAGCCATAGGCGGTGTAATACAGCCTGTAAGATATTTTTCTGCAAAATTCAGCCAGCTGGTTTCTAAAGTGGGAACAACCGAGCTCACAATGAACGCCGTAATGTCCTCTTTGTCAATCCCATCCATCTGGAAGAGGGAGTGATAGCGGATGGCCAGCTCATCAGCTGTCTTGTCCCGGTCTGATTTTAACCGCCATTGATGAAGCAGGTTTTGACCATAGAATACACCGCTGACAGTGTGTGAGTTTCCTACATCGACAGTGAGGAGCATGGGTTGTGTATGGATAAAAAGATAAAAAGTTATAATGCGTACTTGTCCACTTGTTCTATTGCGCCGAGAATATGCCTTATAACATATATCCTGAAAGCAAAATGGAGCTTGGAGCTGGTGACGGTCTGTTTATTACCATAAAGAGAAAAATCGTATTCAAGACTGATTATCAAAAAAAAGTTCTTCTGTCAAATCATGTTGGTTCTTCCATTCATTTCTTGCTGTTTCGGTCAATCTAAGGAAAAAGAGTGTCTCAGGGAGCTCAGGAAGGTGCAGCAGTTCCAGGCGGCAGATTCTTCTTGTTTTGCCGAGTTAATATTGTTAGATATTCCTCCCAAAGATTCTCTATCATAATTCACTCTTGAAAAATTTCGGGCGATATTCAATCACGCATAAAATATGTCAAAAATACAAATAATCGGCGGTGGCCTAGCTGGCTGCGAGGCTGCGTGGCAGGCTGCTGAACGCGGCTGTGCAGTAGAACTCTATGAAATGAAACCGACTCGTTTCAGCCCGGCCCATGAATCAGAGCTGCTAGGTGAGCTGGTCTGCTCTAACTCACTGCGCTCAAATGCCCAAAATTCTGCTGTGGGCCTGCTGAAAGAAGAAATGCGACGCTTTGATTCGCTGATTATGCGGGCAGCAGAAGCTACCGCTGTGCCAGCGGGATCGGCCTTGGCCGTGGATCGGCAGGAGTTTGCTGCTTTTATTTCGCAAGCTGTGGAGGAACATCCCGGCATTACGGTTATTCGGGAAGAGGTGACCAGTTTGCCAGAATTACCAGAAACGAATTGTCCCGTCATTCTGGCTACTGGTCCCCTGACTTCCGAGGCCATGACCGCTGCTTTGGTCGAATTGACTGGCGAACAGCATCTCGCCTTCTATGATGCCATTGCTCCTATTGTGGCAGCGGACTCTCTGGATATGGACATCATTTATCAGAAATCCCGTTGGATGATGAAGGACCGGGGGATTACCTGAACTGCCCCATGTCCGAGGAGCAGTATTTGGATTTTATTGCTCTGCTGGGATCAGCAAAAAGCGTGCCGCTCAAATCTTTTGAAAAGACCAAGTATTTTGAGGGCTGTTTGCCCATCGAGGTGATGTGCGAGCGGGGACAGGAAACCCTGCGCTTTGGCCCTATGAAACCGGTGGGGCTTGATCATCCAGAGACCGGAGAAAAGGCCCATGCCGTTGTCCAGTTGCGGGCGGAAAATCGCGACAAGACCATGTATAACCTTGTGGGTTTTCAGACCAAACTCACCTATCCTGAACAGAAGCGAGTCTTTCGCACCATTCCCGGTTTGGAAAAAGCTGAGTTTGTCCGACTCGGTTCCATTCACCGCAATACCTTTATCTGTGCTCCGGAGCTGCTGGATGCCTCTTTGCAGATGAAAAAGCGGCCCGGTCTTTTTTTAGCTGGTCAGCTTTCCGGGGTGGAGGGATATGTGGAGTCCACCGCTATGGGTTTGTTAGCAGGTATCAACGCCTCGCGTTTCCTGGCAGAGAAGCCGATGATTCCTCCGCCTGCGGCCACAGCACTCGGTGCTTTAATCAATCATCTTACGGGAACAGATCCCAAACATTTTCAACCGTCCAATGTTAATTTTGGGCTTTTCCCTCCGCTGGAGAAAAAAATGCGGAAGCGGGATCGAGGGGGAGTCAGGGCGGAGCAAGCTTTACGCTTGCTGGAGGAATGGCGGCAGAAGCTGTAGCCCCACAGAAGATGCAGGGGCGGTTCGCGAACCGCCCCCTACATTCTCATTTTTTTTTATCCTCTGTATCCTCGCAGACCTGACGGTACGGATTGATGGTCATAACCGGACAACAGGCGTTTTTCACAACCTTGTCGGCCACGCTACCAAACATTATCCGCTCAAGTCCTTTGTAACCGTGGGTTCCCATAACGATGAGGTCGCAAGCGATATCATTGGCATGCTGAAGAATTTCTTCGCTTACGTCTCCGGTCAGGACTTTACTATGGACAGCTGCTGCGCCTGCTTCCATATATTTTTCTTTTTTGTCAGCGATAAATTCATCCATCCGCTGTTGTGCGGATTTCAGTAGTTCTTCTTCCAAGTTGGGCAGATTGACAGGTGGAACAAAAAAGCCGGAATAGTCCTCGAAATTCTGGACCACAAAAATCAGATGCAGTTCAGCACCGAATTTACCTGCTGTGTATGCGGCTGATTCCGCTATCATCTCGGCGTTATCGGAAAAATCAATAGGGGTGATAATGGTTTGAATTTCCTGCATGGTGTTGTCCTCAGTAGTGAGCCCCCTGCCAGCAAAAGGCAGGGGGCTCAAAATAAAAATAATTTTTTAGATCAGAAATCAACCAGTTCTACATCAAAGACCAACCAGGCATCGGGCGGAATAACGCCGCCTGCTCCGCGTGATCCGTACGCCAATTCCGGCGGGATAATCAGGGTCCGTTTTTCTCCTTTGCGCATATTGGAAAGGGCTTGGTCCCACCCCTTAATTACTCTGCCCACGCCGACTTCAAACTGAAGAGGTTCACCACGATCATAGGAGCTATCGAATTTCTGATTATTGGAAAGAAGGCGACCAGCATAATGGGCACTGATCATAGTTCCCTGAGCCGGTTTATCTCCGGTGCCTTCCTGGTTCACGACCCAGTAGAGGCCAGAATTGCTGAAATGGACGCCAGGCCATTTCTGCTTGATCATCTTGATGACCTTTTTCTTCTCATCGGCCTCAGCATTCCCCCGATTCTTGCTCAGTTTTCCCTGCTTTTGATCAAAGGCTTCCTGGTCAGTCTTGAAGTTCTCCGCTTTCTCACCGACCCGAATAATCTCGACACTTTTAATCGCATCGTTCTGAGCAATGCTGTCAACAACATCCTGGCCTTCAACCACATGGCCGAAAATTGTATGTTTTCCGTTCAGGTGTGGGGTCGCAACATGGGTGATAAAAAACTGGGACCCGTTGGTGCCCGGTCCGGCATTAGCCATAGCCAAAACACCGGGACCAGTGAAACGCAGTTCTGGATCAAATTCATCAGCAAAGGTGTAACCAGGGCCTCCAGTTCCAGTACCCAGCGGACAGCCGCCCTGAATCATGAAGTCCTTGATGACCCTGTGAAATTTTAAGCCGTCATAGAAACGGATTCCAGTGGGTTTTTCCGCACCCCCGTAGATCACTGTGCCTTCGGCCAGACCGACAAAATTAATGACTGTCAACGGAGCCTTATCATAATACAAATTGAGAAGAATATCTCCCTTGGGTGTGCTTATCTTTGCGTATAATCCGTCTTCCATGTTTTTTTCCTTGGTTTTCTGAGGGGCTTCCCCTTGTTCGGTTGTTGCTGAAACAGGCTGTTGTATAAAAACAAACAATGCCGACAAGATAATGGGAATGATATAACGATTTGCGAGCAGTTTGTGCATGGACGCCTCCAACAGCAGATATAATGTAGTATTTTTGCTTTGCCCAGGTGATGTTATAGGCCCTGCCTCGTTCTGTTACTTCAAATGTTACCAGAAGAAAAAGGACAGGAGCGAATGAGTCCGCCTGAACAGAGAAACTGTATAGGGTTGCTAACAAAACATGGCAGCAGTTGTCAAGAAAAACCGAAGTATTTCTTTTTTATGGTTGTGCTTTCTTCCTCCTTGACGAGGAGGGGTAATCTTGTTTAAATAAGCAGTTTTACGAAAAGATAGCAAAAAACGGTTCTCCTTTGAAAAACGAAGTTTTTTCGGACCGGGAAAGACAAGGACACTCTGTGCTGTACAATTTCTATCGGATAACCGGAGCAGCTTTTTATCCTCTGCTCGTTATGGCGTCACCGCTCCTTGAGCGTCTTTTGCCCAATTGGCAGCTCTCTCAACGATTCGGGCATTACCCTGATATTGATCAGTCAGCAGCGTCGAAACCTCCACAGCTGATCTGGATACATGCAGCCTCTGTCGGGGAAGTTCAGGCGGCGCGAGCCTTATTGCGGTTCTGGTTGATACCTTACCTGATGCTGAAATTTTTCTAACCACCATGACTCGGCAGGGAAGGGCAGTTGCCCGGACTTTGCTGCCTGCCCAGGTTCGTTGTGAGTTGGCTCCCCTGGATGTGCCCCAAGTTGTTGACAGGGCTCTCAAGATTCTCCAGCCGGATCTTTATATTTGTCTGGAAACAGAATTCTGGCCGGTCATGCTGACAAAGATGCGCAAGGCCGGGGTGCCTATGCTGCTTCTCAACGGTCGGATTTCCGAGCAATCCTTTCAGCAATATCTGCGAATAAAAGGTACTGTAGGGGCATTTCTTGCCGGTTTTTTAGCTGTCGCAGTGATTCGGGAACAGGACAAAGAACGTTTTCATCATCTCGGAGTGCCTGCCGAGCGCATTCAGGTCTGCGGCAATATGAAGTACGATGTAAAGTACGACCTCATGCCTCAAAATCCGCAAGAACCGCAAAAATCGGGAACGAATTCAGCGGAACAGGGCAGGAAAGATTACGTTCGACTTCTTGGGATTCAGCCAGATGACGTTGTTTTCATCTGTGGTTCAACCCGCACAGGCGAAGAAAAACTTCTTCTTTCCGTCTTTCGTCGATTACAAGAAAAATACTCGGGCAGACTCCTGTGGATTATTGCACCGCGCCATTTAGAGCGTTTGCCGGAGGTGATGGCCTTGCTGGATCAAGCAGGACTCGGCTATCAGCTGTTTTCGCAATGCACGCAGGGTTCTCGGGGCTCCACCAAGGAGCGCCAAGAGAATATTATTTTGTTGGACAGCATAGGTGAGCTCGCCCATCTGTATGCTGCGGGCGATTATATTTTTTGCGGGGCCAGTCTTGTTCATAAGGGGGGACATAATATTATGGAGCCCATCGCCCAAGGGAAGCCAGTATTTTTCGGTCCCTTTATGCAAGATTTTCAGGATGCAGTGGATTTGGTACTGTCAGGCGGTGCAGGTATTCAGGCGGGTTCGCCTGATGAGTTAGCTGATTGTTTGCTGGAGTATCCTCTTGGTTCACCGCCCTATGAACAGGCCTGTCAGGCAGCAGTGCAGCTTGCGCAGACTCAGCAGGGAGCAGCAAGGCGGCAGGCGGAGATGGTTTTACGGGTGATCAAAGGTCAAGGATGATCCTGTTTAATAAAAAAATCTTATTTTATGCGTATTCAAATCACAGAAAAAAAAGCTGGCTGTCTTCTTGTCATATTGATTCTTGTTTCGTTACTGCATACCTCAATATCCAAGGCGACAGCATTTTACCTGTCAGTTGACGGAGGCAATGGAGAAAAACATTGTGACTCCGTCCAAATAAGAGAGAATAACATCGCATGTATTGAGCAGAATCAGGTTATCAGTTACGATCTCAGTACGGTGGAAGGCGTTCAGATTGTCGATAAGGGGAAAATTGAATTTATCAACAGGTTCACTCCCGGTGCGATTGCAAAGATCAATGCGTCAAATCAAAGCAATAGAGACTATGAAGAAACCTTTGAGCAGATAGAGCGGAGCAAGGTCGGCTATCTTATTCGTAAGTTAAAGTCCGTTGAATCGTTTGCAGATCTTCAAAAGCTCGGTGAAAAACAGTATCAAAAATACGGCCTGAGCGGCGTATTGCATCTCTTTCTTCCCCTCATTGGAGCTTTCCTTGTTCTTGCTGGACTCTTCTGGCTCATTGTCGCTGCCTTTCGGGTTCATATTCTCTGGGGACTTGGTTGCCTCCTGCTTCCCTTTGTCTCCTTGTTTTTTCTTTTCCTCCATTGGCGGTCTGCTGCAAAGCCCTTTATGTTGTCCGTTGTTGGCGTGCTACTCGCGTTTTCCGGAGTGTATCTTTTTGATGAAAAAAGGGTGCGCCGCAGCAAAGAACACAAGAGACAACCGGTGGCAAGGTCTGTGGAAAAAAAGGCAATCAGACAAGAAAAAAGCAGGTTTTCTTGCCAAGGAAAGAAGCATTGTTCTGAAATGAAATCCTGTGCTGAGGCTAAGTTTTATATACGGAATTGTCCAGGAACCAAAATGGATGGTGACCATGATGGTATTCCCTGTGAACGTCAGTGGTGTGGTAGATAGTTTTTTTCTAAACATAAATAGGATTAAAAGATAATGTCAAAGTCTTCCTGGACTCAACAAGGTAAAACGTTAAGTCATAAAAATGCCTGTAAAGAATTCGGTCTTACAGAAGCTGAAATTATTGATGCAATAAAAGCAGGAGAAATTCAGTACAAAATCAATTATGCACATGGGAATCCATATTATAAGTTGCTCAGAGAAGAAATTGAGGCTTTGGCAATAAAATTACATGGGAAAAGCCATTTTGAAAAGCAGGAGCTTGAACATAAGATAAAAAAAATAACCAGAGAAATAAATACGCATAAAAGAAAAGCAAAGTCGCTTGAGAAAGAAAAATTGGCTTTGACAAAAGAACTGGATTTGCTCGCTAATACTGAAAGATAAATCAGCAATAGAATGAAAAAGTTCAGAAGAAGAGAAAAGATATACTGTGAAGTCAGATTATCGGATAACGAGTTGCATTGAGCGCAGAAGAAAATAATCTTGATCATAAAAGGGAAAAATCAACCATGAAAATTATAGGTGTAGCAGCAAGTCCGAGAAAAAATAAATCCACCCGATTCCTGTTGGAACAATGCCTTGATGCCATCAAGAATGCAAGCGAGGCATCTAAAAACGGCATTGAGGTTGAGTTGATTGATCTTGCCCCGTTAGAAATTCAGGGTTGTATTGCCTGTGATGCCTGCAAAAAAGGCGTCTTATGCAGTCAGGATGATGGCTTTCAGTCGATCATTCCCAAACTTGCCGACCCGGAAGTCGTCGGGATCATCATGGCAACCCCGGTCTATATGGGCTGTATGACCAGTCGGGCCAAGGCTTTTATTGATAGAACCGTTCTTTTTCGGCGCAACGGGTTTCTTTTTAAAAATAAACTCGGCGGAGTTATCGCAGTGGGCGGGTCTCGCAACGGAGGCCAGGAACTGACAGTCCAAGCTGTGCATGCTGCTATGATGATTCATGATATGATCATTGTCGGCGACGGAGACCATTTCGGAGGTGCTGCCTGGGCCAATCATCCAGACGGCTATGAAGCCGATACCACAGGTATTGCCACGGCCAGGAATTTGGGCATACGCATGGGGGAGGTCGCCGCAACGTTGCGGGGATAGCTTTCCGTTATCTTCATTGCAAAGCGATACAGAGAATGTTAAAAAGCGTCGGAACTCAAACGCCGCAGGCGAAATCCATAGTCTATCTCTACAGAATATATTTCATATGAAAGCATTAATCGCGCTTGAAGATGGCACCGTGCTCATTGGTCGCTCCTTTACCGGAGCCGGAGAAGCAGTGGGCGAAATTGTCTTTAATACCAGCATGAGCGGTTATCAGGAGGTTTTGACCGATCCCTCCTATACTGGCCAGCTGGTCACCATGACCTATCCCCTGATCGGTAATTACGGGGTCAACGATGAGGACATGGAGTCCGCATCCGTCCATCCCCGCGCTTTTCTGATGCGTGAGTATCAGGATGTGCCCAGTAATTTTAGAGCAACCGGCACCTTGGCTGAATTTTTAAAAAAATTTGGTGTGTTGGGAGTTGACGGGTTTGATACCCGGATGCTGACCCGAATTATTCGTAATCATGGTGCGATGAAGGCGATTATCTCCACTGAGGATCTGGACGAGGCCTCTCTGGTGCAGCGGGCCAAGGACTGGCCGGGACTGGTGGGACGGGATATGGTCGCCAGGGTCACAACCAAAGCTCCCTATAATTGGGTGAATAACGCCCCGGTGGCGGGAGCAGGCTTCGATACTGGTTTCGCCGAGGATACTGCTAAGTACAAAGTAGTTGCCTACGATTTCGGGGTCAAGTATAACCAGTTGCGGATTCTCAAGGAAAAAGGTTGTGCTGTGCATGTGGTGCCTGCTACAACCTCTGCCGAGGATGTGCTGGCCCTGAATCCCGACGGTATCTTTCTCTCCAACGGTCCTGGTGACCCTGCGGGTGTAGACGGCGTCGTGGAAAACATTCGCAAGCTTCTGGGCAAGAAGCCTATCTTTGGTATTTGTCTTGGTCATCAGATATTGGGACTGGCCTACGGGGCCTCCACCTATAAGCTCAAGTTCGGCCATCGAGGCGGTAATCAGCCGGTTAAAGATTTGCTGACCGGCAAGGTGGAGATCACCTCGCAGAACCACGGTTTTTGTGTTGATCAGGATAACCTACCTGATAAGGTTGAGATGACCCATGTCAATCTGAATGATGGCAGCCTAGAGGGAATGCGTCATACCGAGTTTCCGGCTTTTTCTGTGCAATATCATCCGGAGCATGCGCCTGGTCCCCATGACGCAATCTATCTCTTTGACCGCTTTCTTGAGCTGATGGCCTAACAGAGCTGAGCGGTTTCCGATATACCCTTATCGATTTTTATCGATTTTCACCGATACTTACCGACATTTTTCTTATCATGCCAAAACGCACAGATATACATAAAATTTTGATTATCGGCTCTGGGCCGATTATTATCAGTCAGGCCTGTGAATTTGATTATTCCGGGGCTCAGGCTGTCAAGGCTCTCAAGGAAGAGGGCTATGAGGTGGTGCTGATCAACTCGAATCCTGCCACCATTATGACCGATCCGGGACTGGCCGATCGCACCTATATTGAACCTATCACCCCGGAATACCTAGTCAAGGTTATTGAGCGGGAACGGCCTGATGCTATCCTGCCCACACTTGGCGGCCAGACCGCCCTGAACACGGCCATCAAGGTTGCTGAGACCGGCGCTTTAGAAAAATACAATGTCGAGATGTTGGCAGCAAATATTGATGTCATCCGTAAAGCCGAAGGTCGGGAAGAGTTCCGCGATGCTATGGAGAAAATCGGCTTGAATGTGCCGAAATCCTTTATCGTCCATACCATTGAGGATGCTATGGATGCCGGTGATAAAATCGGCTTTCCAGTCATTGTTCGACCGAGCTTCACCCTGGGTGGAACCGGCGGCGGCGTCGCGTATAACCGCCAGGAGCTGCGGGAGATGTGTACAGGCGGGCTGGATCTCTCTATGACTACCGAGATCATGCTGGAGCGCAGCCTGTTGGGCTGGAAAGAGTATGAGCTGGAGGTGGTGCGGGATCGCAAGGATAACGTGGTCATTATCTGTTCCATTGAAAATATCGATGCAATGGGCGTGCATACCGGTGATTCCATCACCGTGGCCCCTCAGCAGACCCTGTCCGATGTTGAGTACCAGGAACTGCGTGATGCATCTATCGCTATTATCCGAGAGATCGGGGTGGAAACCGGTGGTTCCAATGTCCAGTTTGCAGTCAACCCGGAAGACGGGGAGATCATGGTCATTGAGATGAATCCCAGGGTGTCCCGCTCTTCAGCCCTGGCTTCTAAGGCCACCGGCTTCCCCATTGCTAAGATTGCTGCCAAGCTGGCAGTCGGTTATACCCTGGATGAGCTGAAGAACGACATCACCCAGGAAACCTATGCAGCCTTTGAACCCACCATTGATTACTGTGTGGTCAAAATTCCTCGCTGGACTTTTGAAAAATTCCCAGAGACCGAAGATTTTCTGACCACCGCCATGAAGTCGGTCGGCGAAACCATGGCTATGGGCCGCACCTTTAAGGAAGCCTTTCAGAAGGCTCTGCGTTCTCTGGAAATCGGACGGATGGGTTTTGGTTTTGACGGCAAGGACGCGATGGATGCTCTGCATCAGGATGATCTGGAGCAGGGCCTGAATGTGCCGAATTCCAAGCGATTCTTCTTCCTGTTTGAGGCCATGCAGCGAGGAATGTCCATTGAACGGATGTATGAACTGAGTAAAATTGACCCTTGGTATTTGCGTAGTATGCAGCAGATTGTCGATATGGGGAAGAACATTGAGCAACGGGGTTTTTCCGGGCTTGATGCTGAGTTCCTCCGCACAGCAAAACAGAACGGATTTTCTGATGTGCAATTAGGGCACATGACCGGCACCTCGGAAGATGATATCCGACAGCTGCGTAAGCAACATGCGGTTCTGCCGGTCTACAAACAGGTGGACACCTGTGCTGCCGAGTTTGAGTCGTATACGCCCTATTATTATTCTTGCTATGATCAGGAGAATGAATCCCTGCCTTCGGATCGGAAAAAGATTATCATTCTGGGCGGCGGACCCAACCGAATCGGTCAGGGCATCGAGTTTGATTATTGCTGCGTGCATGCCTCCTTTGCCCTGGAAGAGATCGGGGTCGAGTCTGTCATGGTCAACTCCAACCCGGAGACCGTGTCCACTGACTATGATACCTCGGATCGGCTCTATTTTGAACCGCTGACCCGTGAGGATGTCCTCAATATTATTGAGTTGGAAAAACCAGACGGTGTTATTGTCCAGTTCGGTGGCCAGACCCCGCTCAATCTTGCTGTGACCTTGGATAAGGCTGGTGTACAGATCGTTGGTACGTCGCCCGATGCCATTGACCGTGCAGAAGACCGGAAGCGTTTCCAGCAGCTCCTTCAGAAGCTGGGACTCAAG
The DNA here is from genome assembly GCA_004028505.1 of Candidatus Electrothrix aarhusensis. Taxonomy (GTDB): domain Bacteria; phylum Desulfobacterota; class Desulfobulbia; order Desulfobulbales; family Desulfobulbaceae; genus Electrothrix; species Electrothrix aarhusensis. The sequence goes on along the minus strand of MTKO01000055.1, from coordinate 35,622 downwards.
CAACCGGAAAATGGGACCGTCAGCACCGTGGACGAAGCTTTGAAGGCGGTAGAGCGAATCGGGTATCCCGTGGTAATGCGTCCTTCCTATGTGCTGGGCGGTCGGGATATGAAGATTGTCTATAATGAAGAGGGGCTGCGTACGTTCATGGCCCTGCCGAGTATTGTCGGCAGCGAACATCCGGTCTTGCTGGACAGGTTCCTGAAAGACGCCGTGGAAGTGGATGTCGATGCGGTCTCAGATGGCAAGATGACCGTGATTGGCGGCATTATGGAACATATTGAAGAGGCTGGTATTCATTCCGGTGACTCGGCCTGTGTGCTCCCGCCCCACACGCTCTCTGATGACATGATTGCTGAAATTACGCGGGCCACCAAGGCTATGGCTGGAGAACTCGGCGTTATCGGGCTGATGAACGTACAGTATGCGGTCAAAAATGAGGAACTCTATATTCTGGAGGTCAACCCCAGGGCCTCGCGGACAGTGCCTTTTGTCTCCAAGGCTACTGGTGTGCCGTTGGCCAAGCTGGCCACCAAGGTGATGATGGGTATCAGCCTGGAAGAGCTGGGCTTTACCAAAGAGGTTGCGATCAGCCATTGGGCGGTCAAAGAAGCAGTGTTCCCCTTTGATCGTTTTGAAAATGTGGATACCTGTTAGGGCCGGAGATGAAATCCACCGGTGAGGTTATGGGTATTGACGATGATCTCGGGCTGGCCTTGGCCAAGGCCCAGCAGGCGGCGAATCAGAAGATCCCTGAGCCAGGCTGCGTCTTTATCTCTGTTCGGCGCGGTGATAAGGAACCCTTGGTGCCGGTGGTTAAGTCTCTGCTGGAAAGGGGTTTTACCGTGCTGGCCACTGACGGAACAGCGGAACGACTGAACAGCTACGGCGTAGCCTGCGAGCAGATCAATAAGATTTCCCAGGGCCGCCCCCATATCCTGGACAAGATCAAGGACGGGCAGGTGCAGTGGATCATCAATACCTCATCCGGCAACAGGACTACGGAGGATTCGTATCGCATCCGTCGGGCGGCTTTGGATTATCATATTCCGTACACCACCACGGTCAGCGGAGCGGTTTCTATGGCCCAGGCCATTATTGCTTCGGCTGAGCAGGAAGTGGGTGTGAAGACTGTGCAGGAGTTTTCTGCTAAGGGGTGATGATTCGTTGTATTTTCTGATACGCTGAATCAGGAAAAGGCCGCTCTCGTTTTTTGTGAGAGCGGCCTTTTTTTTATGTGGTTGAGACTGCAAATGAGATGAAAAACACCACATTCTCTGCCCTTGTCACAGAGGAAATTGACGGGCAGAAAAAAACATGCTAAGCAGAGATGCAGTAAAAGAAACAATTCAGCGGGCAGGAAACCATACTGCTCCCTCCTGTCAGCATCATGCAGGAAAACATAAATAATAACCCGAAAGGTCTTGGTCTCCGATGCTCGCGGAAAAAAAATATACCCTTGAACTGGCCGATTTCATTGCTTCCTCTCCCACAGCCTTTCATGCTGTTGTCTCAGCGGTTGAGCTCCTGAAAAAAAACGGCTTTCAGCAGCTTGATGAAAAAGAAGTCTGGCAGAAACTGCCCCCAGGAAAATATTTTGTCCTGCGTAATGATTCCAGCCTGATCGGCTTTATCTGGCAGGAGGGGGCGACATCTCTGGAAATGATCGGTGCCCATACGGACAGCCCCTGCCTCAAGGTCAAGCCCAGGCCGGTTCTGAAAAACTGGAATTGCTTTCAGCTCGGTGTTGAGATATACGGTGGTGCCCTGCTCAGGCCGTGGCTTGATCGGGAACTCTCTCTTGCTGGCCGAGTTTTCTGGTATGATACTGAGAATGAGACCGGATCGACAAAGCTCCGATCAAGCCTGATCGACTTTAAACGTCCGATTGCAATCATCCCCAATCTGGCTATCCACCTGAATAGCGAAGCCAATAAAATGCAGGAGGTCAACAGGCAGACAGATATGGTACCTCTGCTTTCCCTAACCGAGGAAGAAGAGCCGAATTTTCTCAAAATCATCGAGAAGCAGCTACGCAGCCAGTCTTCGCAGAATTCGAAGGATTCGAAGGATTCGAAGGATTCGAAGGATTCGCTGCCGGAACAGATCTGCATCACCGACCATGAGCTGTTTTTCTACGATATTGCTCCGCCTACCCTAATCGGCCTGGAAGAACAGTTTATTGTCGGGGCCCGCCTGGATAATCAGATTTCCTGCTTTGCGGCCTTGCAAGCCCTGTTAAGCGCCGATGCTGCCGGAACAGATCAGAACTGCATGATCATCCTTAACGATCATGAAGAGGTGGGCAGCACTTCCGCTTCCGGGGCTCAGGGGTCGTTCCTGAGCGATATGCTGGAAAGGCTGTTGCCGAATCCAGAAGAGCGGCAGGTTATGCTGCGTCACTCTTTGTTTGTTTCAGCAGATAATGCCCATGCACTCCATCCTAATTTTGCTGACAAGCATGATCCCCAGCATCAGCCCCTGATGAACAAAGGGCCGGTCATCAAGATGAATGCCAACCAGCGTTATGCCACCAATGCCGGAACAGCTGCCCGATTCCGCCTGCTCTGCCAGCAAGCCGAGGTTCCTGTGCAGGAATTTGTGGTTCGGAACGACATGGGCTGCGGCTCCACCATTGGCCCTCTGACCGCTGCGAAAATCGGCGTAGATACAGTGGATGTTGGGGTACCCTCCTTGGCCATGCATTCCATTCGGGAGACAGCAGCCTGTAAGGATTGCTGGTATCTCTATCAGGTACTGCGAACATTTTTCAGCCCGGAGCAAAGCTAGGAGGATTCCATGTCGTTTACTGGGGAAGAAAAACGCCGGGCTTTTGGCTTTCATCTGATGCTGGACTGCTATTGCTGTAATCCTGAGCATCTGGACAATATCGATTCTTGCTATAGATTTCTTGATGAGCTGGTGGAGATCGTTGGAGCAACCAAGCAGACCCAGCCCTATGTCTTCAGAACACCGGAGGGGTTTGCGGGCAAAGAAGGCTTGTCCGGCTGGGTGCCTCTGGTGGAGTCAGGCATTTCCATCCATACCCTGACCGGAAAGCGTTTTATCAGCCTGGATGTCTATTCGTGCAAGGAGTTCAGCATTGGGGATATCAAGGCGTTCACCCGGCAATTCTTTCAGCCCGACGAGATCGAAGAGCGGTTCCTTTTACGGGGCGTGAAATATCATTGAGTTGGGCATTGAAGCTGTCATGGGGATGCCTAGCCTAATGGCACGACCTTAAGCGGAGGACCATAGGATTTACACCGCTTGTCTTCTTGGCACTGTCAAACGAGGATACGCCTTTGGACGACGCTTTACAGCCCGCGGTTCACTGCGACCCGGTCGATTTCCTACTCGATATTCGGCAACGGCTTTCAAAAGAACCCTATACAATCCTGGGAGTTTCTTCTTGGCCATCAAAAATATTTTATCTCTGAATGCTTCAAGGGTTTGTACGGTTCCTTTGAAGCTTATTTCTCTTGGCAAAATTCCAAACAAAGAAGCTGACTGAGCTATTACTGTACGTATTAGATTGTAAGCAAGGAGATGAACTCCGATTTCCTTACGAATCATCTCCGGCGTTTTGCACCGCAGAACATCCATCTGGAGAGTATCCTTGATTGAGCGTAAATCTACTTCGATAAGCCACCGCTTGACATAAAGATCAGCGAGTTCCTTTTTGGTAACTTTCTTTGGGTCCAGCAAGGTAGATGAAATAACTTTCCCTCCCGCTTTTATTTCACGGATGGCCAATGTGTCGGGCATAGTATTATAAGTTGTTTCATCCATCCACTCAGGACGTGCAGGTTTACTCCAATAAACCAAGTGATCTCGTGGCCCAAGGCGTATTCCTCTGCGAAAATCTGGCTTTCGCCTGGCGTGAAGCTGAAAAACGACATCCACTCCCTTCTGTTGCAACATGGCAATCAGAAAATAACTACAGTAATAACGATCGCCCAACAGAATGTCACCTGTAACCAAGCTATCGACAATCTGTCGTAACAATGCGTGTTCCCCCGTTTCTTTGCCTTGGTACGGTCCAAACGCATAATCTAATACCGACCCACAAGAAAGAGAAATTATCGCAACCAGCCTGACAATCGGAAAACCCAACCCCTCTTTTTGACTAGGAACCTGGGGGAAGGCATCTTGGTTTTCAGGGGTATCAGGCATAGAAATAGTTGTTCCATCAACCAATTTAACAGAACGGCCTTTCCACTTCCAACCTTCTTCCGATTGGTTATGTAAATTCCGGCCAGTCTCTCTCAGCAATCTCATGATTAGCTTTTCCGGGAGACGCATTCTGGCTCGACAATATGGACTCGTATCCCCAGAACAAGGCTTCTTATCCTGAGCTATCCTGTCCGCCAATACGCGGGCTACCGCATCTCGACAAGAATGATCTTGGCTTAAAACCTGAGAAATAAAGGTCTGTAAAGTCACAATAGGGGTGAAAACTCGATTACGAAATTTAGGCGTTTCCTCTTCTACAACCTTGCATATGTAAGGGGTAGAAAGTATATCACTGAAAGGCAATTTACCTGATTGACAAAAGCGATTTTTCAGATTGTTAATTTGGTGACCGATTTTTTTTTGATTGGGTTTGAAAATGTCATATGTCTCACTTTAGCTTGATTGATGTGAAAAGCTCACTATTACAAGATATCAACAGCTGTGTCCATATATTACATCATCTGTCGCCAATTAAACTTGTTAAATTTCCAATAAGTATAACTTGTTAATCAGGGCCAAGTCTTAAAGTCGTGCCATTAGATGCCTAGCCCGTTTTCCATTTTAGCCTCTGTATATCACGATAAGAGGAAAAGCGGAGGTGCAAGTTGATAAGTGGAAACAGTTTCCACTTTTACTGTATCAATATTTGAACAAGTAGATTTTTGTGGAATATATTACGGTCAATAGCATGGAAAGTTTTCCACTTATTAATACTGTTATGTTCAAAGAAAAAAAATATGGGTACAGATAAATTCCAAGTAAAGGAAAAAGCTAATTACTTAAGGTTAATCTTATTAAGAGATGATTTACAACACTATGATCAGCAGTTATTGATTCATCCAGAAGATGCAAAAGGCTTTATCAATAAGCTTAGAAACACAAGGGGTGTAATCTTAATATTAGAAAACGTTCGAGATGCCATTCATAAAATCAATCTTCGAGGTGAAGCAGAGTATGTCAAACACTCAAGAGAATTACGTAAAGATCTAGCATTTGTAAATCATTTCAGAAATAAAGCTGTAGGCCATCTCGATCATACTTTGCTAGAGCGTGCTGTGCAATGGTCACCAAGTTTGTTCATGAATGGTAATGAAACTATTGATGAAACCGTACTGATTGATTCACAAAAGGCAATTATTGAATCTGCTATAAACTCATACATTGATTCTAATGGCAACCAAAAGCAATTTAATACTGAAATTGATTTATTCTATCCACCAGATTACGATTTATTTTATTCTTTTTTACAACAGGCAGTTAATGATTCGATCAATTGGTTAACCGAGTCAATAGAAATGCTATCACAAGTAATAAAATTTCATAGTGATGAAGAGCTAAAGCAACTTGCATCTGTTGCTGGACAAACAAACTTTAATCTAAAGGAAGAATCCGATTTGTCATATGATGAAACGGAATCTAAAAAGAGATTTGAAAGTACACTAGAAAAGCTAAAAGAGATTGAGACAAATCCAGATATTTTAGAGTTCATCAATAAAAAATTGAAAATTTAGAAAATACATAACAAGCAAATAAACACGGACCCGCAAACAACGCGCGGGCCGGTTATTAAATCGTTAGGTTCTTAAAAAAATAAATGGATAAAAAAGAATATTATAAAAAATTTAGGGAACCCTCCGCAAAAGAGAACAAAAACGGAGTGAAAGAAGCCGAATCACGCGCTGGCAGAGCTCTGGATTATGCGCTTGATATTCGAAAATTCGAAATTGATTTATATTGGAAAAGAGCTACTTATTTTTGGGCATTTATAGCAGCATCATTTGCCGGATATGCTTTAACTTATAAAAATGCTGCAACTCATGAGCCTTGGTTAACCCTTCTTTTTTCATCCCTAGGTCTTGTTTTCTCTTTCACTTGGTATCTTGTTAATCGTGGCAGTAAGTTCTGGCAAAACAACTGGGAAAGGCATGTTGACCTATTAGAAGACATAACCATTGGACCATTGTATAAAATTGTTGCAAGTAATCGTGAAGGAAATCCTTTAACTTCTGCTGGACGTTACTCAGTAACAAAGCTCAACCAGATATTGAGTGTATTTGTTACTCTTATATGGGCTCTACTTTTTTTAAAATCAATAGGACCAATCGATTTAAATAGTAAGATAGATATTTTTAAAATTGTTCTTTTTATTTTAACAGTTACTGCATTATTTATTTTATGGAAGCTTGGGAGAACTAGAGCAATACATGGTGGCACTTCAAAACTTGATGAGCGAACATTTGATATAGAAACCTAACAAATCATTAAACACGGACTCGCTGAAGCTCGCCGGTTAACTCCACGTTAGGGGCGGCAGGAATTCCTGTGGGTGCATCCGCAGTTTGAGACGGAGTATTGATGCTCAGGTGGCCCCAGATATTCACGCCCAAAAGGGGCAATCGATAATAGCCCATCGTTTCAACGGTGGGCAGCGCCGAGTAGCAGAGATGCAAAATAATAACGTGAGAAGTCAGGAGCTTTCATGCAGATAATCTGTAACAACAAACTGCGTCGTTCAGAATACAAGAAAATCACTGCCCAGGTCTATGCCGGGAACCCTCATTTTCGTGATTCTCTGAGCAGCGTCCTGACTATCGTCACCAATCCCAAAGGAGCCTTTGGCAGCCGTACCCAACAACAGGCCGTCGTGGTCAAGGACGACAAAGGGGCACCTCTTGCAGCAGCCCTGCTCCTCCGGGCTGAAGGGTTGCCAGACCACGTGCAGCTGAGTTTTTTTGAGGCCCTACCCAACGCACAGGAAGCTGTCCAAGCCCTTGTAGACAAGGCATCCTCATCGCCCGGCAATGGGGTGCAACGAATCTGCTGGTCAGCATGAACGGCCATGTGAATTATGGACTGGGCTTCCTTGCTGACAGTTTCAATGAACTGCCCTGTTTCGGCTCATCCTACACACCTCCTTATTATATAGACTATTTCCGTTCGCTTGGTTTCGCGGAGCAGCACCTTGTCTCCTATCGCTATCCCATGAATTCCTTTGTCAAACAACAGGAAGCCAGAATCCTTGAGCGCACCAAAAAACGCTTCAGTTTCCGTAAAGCCGACTTCTCCCGTCTTCGGGAAGATCTAGCCATCTACACCCAACTGAACAATCACTGTTTTTCTGATCATCCCGCCTATTTTTATCGCCATGAGGATGAAGATTACGAACTGTTCAAACCGTTCCGCTGGTTTCTCCAGGAAGAGAACCTACTCATAGCTGAGCATGGCGGAATTCCGGTAGGATTTCTGCTCTGGTATCCTGATTTTAACGAGCTTATCGGGCCGGGACAGGAGCTGGGAATACAGGCACTGCTCAAATATAAACTGCTCCGACGCCCCATCAAACGCTTCAAGATCGTGGAGATCGGGGTTATCCCGAAATTCCAGGGCAGCTCGGTGATCCTCGGGCTCTTTCATGCCTGTTATGAGCTGACAAGGGACCGTTTTCAGGAATGCGAATCCGGTTGGATTTTCTCGGCTAATTTGAAGTCCAACAACATCTGCCGTCGTTGGAATCCGGAAGCCGGGCCGACCTATTCTGTGTTCACTCTTACGCTGCAATGAGTAAAATGAGTAATTCTGTCTTTTCGACGTTCTCTGCTGCCCGTGACCTGCCAACGAGCTGGGACAAGGCCTGTAAAGGCAATCCCTTCCTCTGCAAAGCCTCGTTGAGGCTCCTAGAACAGGTCAACCCGACAGGTCAGCGCTATTACCTCCTGGAGAACGAGGACCGGGCCTCTCTCTTTATGACCTATCAGCACCGCCTGGATATCCTCACCTATGGGCCCGGCAACCTGCGTCTCCCGGTGGCCATCGTCGGCATTCCCTGCTCAGTTTCCTGGCCCGGCTTGCAGATTCAAAAGCAGGATCTGGAGCCCTTTAGGCAGGCTCTACAAAAAATCTCTGGAGCGCTGCTGCTCTTAAACGGCAAGAAGCCGCCTCTGTCGCTCTCGCCCATCTGCGCCAAGGGACTTACCCTGCCTAACTGCGAATTGGATATCCGAGGCTTTGATTTTTCTGCCTATCTCGGCAGAATGCGCAGCCATTACCGCTATAAAATCCGGGCCTCGCTCAAGCGTTTTCAGGGGGTGAAAACCAGCGTACTTAAAGACAACAGCGAGTTTGACAGCAAGCTCTATAAACTTTACGAACAGGTTTATCAGCGTTCAGACTTTAAGCTGGAAAAACTGGATATCTCTTTTTTTCAGCAATTTCCGGCAACGATTTCTGTCTTTTCAGTAGGAGACAAGCTGCTCGGCTTTACTCAGACCATGTTCAGCAATCAAGGCGATCAGGAGCAGATTTTTCTTTTCGGCGGACTGGATTACAACCTGAACGAGCAGTTTCACACCTATATCAATATGCTTCTCCATGTGATCAGGAGCGGAATGGAACAGGGATCAGAGCGGGTCAATTTGGGCCAGACTGCCGAGGATGTCAAGACCAAACTAGGATGTACCCTCCATCGTCGCCTTCTTTACGCTCGCCATTCTAATTCCTTAGTTCATTTTTTCATCCACCGTGGAATCAGCCTGCTGAGTTATACAGCTCCCTTAACGGAGCGCCATGTTTTCAAGTAGATCAGCAAAATCATCAAGCGAACCCGCCCGCATCCTGCTGGTGCGCCCCAAATACAGCACCGGCCTGACTCGTTTTGGCTCCAGCGGCTTCATCAGCACGGAGCCGCTGGAGCTTGAATATTTGGCTGCGGTAGTGACGGAATCTGGTCATCAATATCACATCTGGGACGGACAGGTTGATGGCTCTTTTGCCCGTGCGTGCAGAACCTTTCAGCCGGATCTGGTGGCCATTACCGGTTATTACCCGGCCCGCGATCAGATGCTGATCTACGCCCACACAGTTCGTCAGCTGCGACCCGAGGCTGTGGTGCTCATCGGTGGGGTTCATGCCGAGTTGAATCTGGCAGATTTTCAGCGTCCCGAGGTTGATCTAATTGTCCATTCCGGCGGAGTATTCACCTTTCAGAATATCCTTGCCAAAAAGCGAATAAATAAACAAAGAGATTGGCCTGAACTCGCTGGTATATCTTGGCAGGACGACCAAGGCCGATGGCAGGAGAACCCAAAGGCCGACTTTAACCCGACAGCTCTGCCCCGCCCGGACCGCAGTTATTTTCACAGCCATAAAAAACGCTTTTCCTGGCTCTATCACGGCCCGACCGCCTTGGTCAAGACCGGATTTGGCTGTCCCTACACCTGCTCTTTCTGCTACTGCCGCCTGCTCAATAACGGGATCTATCAGGCACGGGAGGTAGAAGACGTCGTAGCGGAGATAGGAACAATCAATTGCTCGGTTATTTGGCTGATTGATGATACTTTTCTCCTGGACATACAACGCCTGCAACGCTTTGCTGCTGAACTCATGCGGCAGGAAATCAAACGAAAATTTATTATCTACGGGCGGGCCGACTTTGTCAGCGAGCATCCTGATATTCTGCCCTTGTTGCGGGAGATGGGCGTTATTGAAGTTATTGTCGGCTTGGAAGCTATTGACGACAGAGGCCTGCAGGAGTTTAATAAGCAGGTAAGCGCGGAGCAGAATCGCCATTGCGTGAGCCTGCTCAGGCAGCATAATATCGGCTGTGTGGGACTCTTTATCATGGATCAGCAGGCAACAGCAACGGATTTTAGCAGGCTGGATCGCTGGATCAAAGAGGTCGAGCTGACCACCTACACGATTTCCGTGTTCAGTCCCTTTCCCGGCACAGAGGAATATCCTGCCTTGGCTGATCAGCTACTTACCACTAACTGCCGAAAATGGGATCTCCTGCACCTGGTCCTGCCGCCGCTCTATCTTAGCCGTTTGGGCTTTATGGGCAGAATCTGGTGGCTGCACGGTAAGCTGCTTTGGCGTAACCACAAACTGCGTTGGCATTTACTGACCGCTGCATTGAAATTTTGGAAACAATCATAAATGATGAATAGACAAGGTATTTGGGATTTCTGGGCAAAATATTATGATCGCCTCTGGCTGCAACGGGTTTCTCTTCAACCCACCCGGGCCTTGGTCTGTGAAAAAATTATGGGGTTTGAGGGGAACCAGAATACAGCTCAGAAAACGTCTCAGCTGAATATCCTCGACATGGGCTGCGGTACCGGCCAGTTATACGGGGATCTACTCCAGGCCTTAGGGAAGAAGCAATTTCACTACCTCGGGATTGATCCCTCCGGGGCTATGCTGGAACAGGCTGTGGATAAATTTCCTGAAGCGGCGTTTTTTCGAAGTGATGTTATGGACGCAGAACCTGATCAAGCGCCTTTTGACGTGATTGTGTGCAGCCATTCTTTTCCGTATTATCCTGATGGAGAAGCAGCCCTGCGCAACATGGCGGACATGCTCAGGCCAGGCGGACAGCTGCTGCTGTCCCAAGCCTGCACAAACAGCGTTTATGATGCTGTCATCCTCAAACTAACCGGGCTGACCACATCAAAGGCTGTTTACCGCTCCTCTCAACACATGACAGAACTGGGCAGCTCCTTGTTTCGCGAGCTGGAGACTTTTCGAATTTCAGAAAAGTTCTTTACTCCTTCACTGTGGCTTTTTCACTGGATAAAATAAAATGAAAATCTGGGTAGATGCGGACGCATGTCCCGTCGTTATTAAAAAAATTTTGTACAAGGCAGCAGAACGAACACGGCTGCAATTGATTTTGGTCGCTAATACCCGTTTTCAGGTACCTAAATCTTCATTGATCACTTTTATCCATGTTCACCAAGGTCCGGATGTAGCTGATGATGAAATAGTCAAAAAAGCTGAACCTGAAGATCTTGTCATCACCGCTGATATCCCGTTAGCTGCTCGAATTGTGGACAAAGGAGGCCTTGCACTCAATCCAAGGGGTGAGCTGTATACAGAAGAAAATATAAAAGAAAGATTAAGCACGAGAGATTTTTTGGATAGCCTGCGAGCAAACGGGGTGGAAACTGGTGGCCCGTCTGCTTTAAACGCACATGATAAACAAGCTTTTGCAAACAGTTTGGACCGAATATTAACAAAATATAAAAAGACTCACACAATCCAGTCCTGAAAAACTTCATCAGCAAGGACATCGGCCTGTAGCATATTTTGTACGCTTCCTTCCTGAAAAAGCACCTCACCAGGCAGAAATGCACCTTTTACCTTTCTGCCGTATCGGACAACCAACCCTACAACCGCATTAAGGATCTTTTCTCGTTCCTCTGAAAGGGTAATCAGGGTGCTGCCCCGGCGGAGCAAGGCGGTTGGGCCGGGCCGCTCCGGCATGGAGAGTAGCCAATCGTCCTCCTCACAACATTCGGCAAGCCGTTCATTCTCCTGCTCATTCCTCCCCAGGATAAGCCAATGCCCGCCTGGTAGGCGAAACTGGCGTCCCAGTAAAAGAAGTTGGATGTCAGCCGTGGTGATCTCTTCCTTGCCGATCAGAAAGAGCCCCTCGTAAAAGCGACGAATCCGGGCAGCAAGATTGGGGTCGGTGAGCACACAGCCGCCAGCAGGAGCAGGGAAATCCGTAATGCCGAGTTCACGAGCTAAGGAAATCTGCGGCTTGCGCCCACGCCCAGAAAATCTATACAGGCGCTCACGATCCACCAAACCTTCTCGCTCTGGTAGGCTGGGGCTCATCAGCTGAGCAGATAAGGGGCGAAGAAGGATGTCTCGGCAATCAGCATCCCGCTCAATGAGGTTCAGGGTATCCCGTCGTTGCGACATGGGCCGCTGGCCAAGGACCTCGCCGGTGACAAGAAAAGAAGCCCCGTATTCCTCCATCAGCTCCTTAGCCCGACTGAGCATCATGATTTTGCAGTCAATGCAAGGATTGAAGTTCTTGCCAAATCCGTGTGAAGGGTTGCGCAGCAGCTCGATATAGCCTGCACTCAAGTCAACCAACTCTACATTCAGCCCGTATTTTTCTTTTACCTCCTGCTGATATTCTTCTTGCCGAGCAAGCAGGTCATGATCGAAAAATGGGGTGACAAATTTTAAGGCCCGAACCCGGATTCCCTGCTCGGCAATAATCCGACAGGCAAGGATGGAGTCCAAGCCTCCGGAAAAAAGGCCGATAGCTGTATTTTTTTGCATGATGTTACGGTATGTTGTTATTATCGTTTCCGCTTATCTGTTCGCCCTTCCACCAGCTCCCTGGCAAAAAGCAGGGTCTGCTCGCTGGGATTATCACCGCCAAGCATTCGGGCCAGTTCCTGCACCCGTTCTTCACGGGAAAGCGCACGAATCGTGGTGAAAGTTCGATTGGCATCAACCTGCTTTTCCACGAGGAAATGGGCATCTGCATAGGCGGCAATCTGAGGTAAATGAGTAATGCAGAAGACCTGATGATGGCTAGCCAGCTCATCAATTTTGCGGGCCACAGCCTCGGCAGCCTCACCGCCAATGCCTGCATCAATCTCATCAAAAATCACCGTATCCACCTTGTCCCGCCGGGCGAGCAGGCATTTCATGGCCAGCATGAGCCGGGAAAGCTCGCCGCCGGACACAACCTCGGACAGAGGTTTGGGCGGTTCACCGGGATTGGCGGAAAAAAGAAAGGTCACAGCATCACCGCCGGTTGCCGATAAAGCGGAGGCAGCAGAGGAAGACGAGGCAGCCCCGAAATCTCCTGCTGTTACCGAGACCTGAAATAAGGCCTGACGAAAACTCAGCGAGGACAGCTCTGCCTGCATGGCTGTGGTGAGTTGCTCTGCCACCCGAAATCGATCATGAGAAAGCGCGCCAGCCCTCTGGCACAATTCTTCTCCGATTCCATTGAGCTCTTTTATCAAGGCCGCAATCTGTTCATCTAAATTATCCAGGGAGTTCAGCTCTTTTTCCACTCTATCGGCAAAGGCAAGCACCTCTTCCAGAGTCGTGCCGTACTTGCGCTGCAACTGCCGGAGTTGGGCCAATCGGGAGGAAATCTGCTCTAATCGGCCTTTATCTGTTGGAATAGAATTGAGGTAATTGCGAAGATTCCCTTCCAGATCCTCCACTTCAAAGGAAGCAGAGCTGCTCTGCTGGGCCAGCTCTTTAAGGGCCGGGTCAAGGGCGGCTGCATGCTCCATTTTTTTGCGGATCTCAATGAGCAAGGGAGTCACCTTGTCCTGAAGCTGAAAATGGCTTTTGCCGATCAGCTCGGCCAACGTGGTTGAGGATTTGAAGAGGTCCCGCTCCTTGACAAGCTGCTCATCCTCTTCCGGTAAAGGGGCTACCTCGCGAATTTCTTTGAGCTGAAAGCTGAGAAAGTCCCGGCGTTGCTCTTTGCCCTGTTCCTGCTCCTGTAATTCTCGGAGCTGGCGGGCGAGCTTCTGCCAGCGACTGTATACCTGCCGGTACAGCTCCCGCTGTTCCCAGAGTTCGCCGTAGCTGTCTAGGAAATCAATATGGCTATGGGTTTTAAGCAGGAGCTGTTGGTCGTGCTGGCTGGCGATATTGACCAAACTTTCAGCCAAGGTATGGGCCAGCTTGGCCGTGGCTAGCCGGTCATTGATAAAGATCCGGCTCCGCCCCTTACTGCTAACAATTCGGCGGAGGATGCAGTCTTCCTCGTTGTCCAGCCCATGCTCATGCAAAAGGGACAGGATGTCCTCCCGCCCGCTGATGCCGAATTGGGCCTCGATCACGGCCTGATCGCAATCATTGCGCACCCATGAGGCTGAGGCCCGACCACCGGTGAGCAGATGCACGGCTTGCAAAATGATGGACTTGCCTGCCCCGGTTTCTCCGGTAAAAGCGATCAACCCGGCAGTATTTTCGGAAAAATCCAGATCAAGCCTATTGATCAGGGCTAGATTATTGACACGTAATTCTTGGAGCATGGTGCTTGTTCTATCTCAACCCTCATCAGGAGGGAATTCTTTTATGTTATTGTAGATTATATTGACGAGTTGACCTTTGACTCTTGAGGTCAATCGCTCTGCCCCAGCTCTTTCTTCGCTCTCTCAAAAAACGCCCTACCTGCTCAGGCCGATGGGCGTCAGAGCCGATAATCAGAGGGATTCCCTGTTGCCGAGCCTGTTGTATCAAGCAAAGGCCGGATAGGGATGTGGACGCAGTTCATACCCAGAGGTGTTCACCTCCAGGGCAATATCTTTTTCCAACATCACTGCAAAGAGTTCTTTGATGAGTGCATAATGGTGCGCAGTCAGGATGGGAGCATTATGGCGCAAGGCCGCATCAAGATGACAGAGCTTATCGCAGGGGATATCTCGGCATCCCTTGATCAGATTGCTGAAATAGGCATCCAGGATAGGCTCCGTCCCAAGCTCGTTCATTTTTTTAATATGGTCAGTACGGCGGCTCAACATGTTCAGATGCTCGTTACCGTCAAAGTAAAAATGGCAGGAGAGTCCTCGGTGGGCAAAGGGAAAGGCCGCAAGCATGGCGAGCAGTTCATCAACCGCCCCTGGATTATAGCCGATCTCCGCACCGAGCCTGATCGTGATTCGGTCAGCGTATTTTTCCCGGAGCTGTTCTCCCTCCTGGAAATATTGTTGAAAAACTTCCGGCGTCAGCCAGATGCGCGGGTTATAGCTGAGTCCACATTCCAGGTGTTCCAAAAAGGTGAGGCTGCGTAACCCCTTATCGATGGCAGCTGTTACATATTCTTCCATCTCCCCGACAGCATGATTACAGAAGCGGGTGTGGACGTGATGGTCACCGGTGATGTCAAGTAGTGGTAAATCAAGCATGTGGGAAGGATGTAGGGCATGGGAGAAAGAAAAAACCACCCCGTTATGGAGTGGTTTCTTACTTATTCAGAAAAAAAGAGCCGGGTTGATCAGGCATTACCTTTGGGGAAAAAATGGATAACACCGTCGATATCCGAAGTGTCGCAGATGTCTCCGAGTTCCATATCCAGATCAAAGAGATCTTCTACTCCGTCCATCGCCATAGAAAGGGAAGGCCCGTCAGGCAGATGATAAACTAAGGTCTCTACCTTGCTGTAGTCAATCGGAGTCGAGAATATTTTCTTCATATAATTAGTTGCGTTATGATCTGATAGCAACGGGGTCGGTCATACCTGTTAGATCAACCGCCCGTCCTCTGGCTTTGTATCTAAATAAATTATAGTTTCTTTTGGGAAAAAAGCAAGGAACCGCTTTCATTCCTGGAAAAACAGAACATACTTCCGGTCAAGGACTGAGCCGCAGAAAAAAGAGAGCGAGCGAATTTGAACGGGTATCAAGGGAAATAGGCGGAAAAGGTAAGTTTCGTTTGACAACATACCTCTTGATGATAATATGTATAACCTTTCGATGAACGCTTGAAAATAAATATTTTTGAAAATATATAATAACGAGGAGCAGAATGAGCGATACTAAAAACGCTGATAAGGATAACAATTTTACTCAGGGGACCAATAAAAATCCGTCCAATATCATGCCTGAAAAATTAACCCTGGACTCAGCGTTGCAGTTTGAATGCCATCCGGGGGTCAGCTGTTTTACTGCATGCTGTCATCATATACAGATTGTTTTGACGCCGTACGACATTTTGATTTTGCGGAAAAGGCTGAATATTTCTGCTCATGAATTTATTACTCAGTATACAGAGCCGACCTACCTGGAAAAAACCGATATGCCCGGTGTGCAGATAAAGCTGACCGAGGAAAAGAATGCCTGCCCTTTTGTTACCCCGGAAGGCTGCACCGTGTATGAGGATCGGCCCACATCCTGCCGTTATTATCCAGTGGGCATGGCTGATTTCCATGAAGGCGGCAAGGAAGGAGTCAAAGAAGATAAGTTCTTCTTTTTGGTGAAGGAGCCCCACTGTAAAGGGTTTGAAGAATCGAAAAAGTGGACCATTGGGGAATGGCGGGAAGATCAGGGCGTTGCTCTTCGCGATGAAATGAATAAGGAATGGCTTCGTCTTGTTATGCGGCGCAAGTCCTTTGGACATCAGGCCAATCTTTCTGAAGCGGCCCAGAGGATGTTCTTTATGGCCTCGACGGATTTGGATCATTTCCGCCGCTTTATTTTCGAAAGTTCCTTTCTTGACACCTATGACGTTGACCAAGAGACCATTGAAAAAATCAAGGAAGACGATGTCGCCCTGATGCTTTTTTCTTTTCAGTATTTGGCCAATACCTGTTCGGGGTTGAAGGCATGAAGCTCAGAAAGGAGAAGATAAAAGAAAAGGTTGAGGAGCTCAAGCAGCGCCAGGGTGATTCGCTGCATGAGATTGAAGAAGAGTACAAGCAGCTCAAGGCTGAGCGTGAACGTCTTAAGCAGGAAGAAGAGGAAGCTCGGAAAAAGGGCTAAGCCTTTTTCTTAAAAAAGACGCTTTGAGAAGAAAAAAGGGAGGGCCGAGAGGCTCTCCCTTTTTTATTGGGGTTTCGACGCCTCTTCGCCCCTGATACGAAAACGGGAGGCCAGCACCGAGTCGATAAGAAGCTGGACAAAATGGAAGAGGAGGCAGACAATCACCGCATTACCCGTATCCTGGCGCAATCCGGCCAGCACAGCCAAACTGACCGGCAGGGTCTTTTGCGAGGCAACAAAGAGCAGGGCCTTGCTGTCTTCGGTATTGAGCTTAAGCAGTTTTGCGGCCTGACTATTGATGCCAAGAAGAAGGAGGTGAACCAGCGAAACAGAGAACAACACAGCAAGGTATTGCCCTGCATTGGTGCGGAAGAATTCTTGCCTAGAAATCGCCAGAGAAATGTAGACCGCCAGGATGACGCAGCTGGAATTGACATAACTCCAGTTTGGCGAGACCTGTTGTTTTTTGACCATTATTCTGAGGAATTTCCCCAGAACAAAGGGCAGCAGAACCAGTAAGAGCATCTTGGTGAACAATGCCCATTGATCGAGTGTAACCGGTCCACTTGCCTTGAGGCAGAGATGGAGGACAGTGGGCAGGGTCAGAATGCCGGTGAGATTGAGGCTGATGGTCAGCATCAGGGCCAGGACCATATTTCCCCCACTTACGCCGGTGATCACAATCCCAGAAGACAGGGTGGGCGGAACAGCGCAGATAATGAGCAACCCGATAAGGAGAGAAGAGGGCAGGGCGAGTAAATTACCGATGGCAAGACCCAATAAGGGGGCCAGAAGCAGGGAAACAGCTGCTGCGGTCAGAAAAACATAGAGAAGGACCTTGTTCAGAGGGGTCCCGGCTATGTTGGTTTGGTATCCACTGACTAGAAAAATAATGATAATGGTAAGCTTGATGCCGCTGTGCCCTGCAAGAAAAATACCCGAATTCGGCAGGGTAAGGGCGAAAATCGCTGCGAGAATGAGACCAGCGGGGAGGAAGTATTGTCGCATGAGGCTGAAGTGGTTGGAAGGGGCTGATGATAATCCTAACGTTCTTCTATCAATACAGGAGATGTATTCAGTTTGAAGGTCAGCTGCGGAGGAGAGGTTTTTGAAATTTCCCCTTTAATGTTTTGGAAAATTGTATGAGATGGTGCAACATCTTTTCCTGATGCATAGTCAGGTACAGCCTCCGTAATTATTACTCTTTCAATATTATTATCTAACAGCAAGCTAATCGGTTTTGACACACCGCTGTCGTTCCAGGCGATCCATATTGCTTTACCGTTTTTGTTCAACCTGTAGATGTGGATACCATCTTTTTGCTGAACAGTTTTTATACTTTCCCAATCTGAGCCTTCCAAAGTTTCAGTCATTTTGTTATAGGTGTAATAGGCAAGTTTTTTAACGCCTTTCCCTTGGTCGTGGTCGTATCTTCCGTCATAGATCAACCCCGTAAAATCAAAATAACCTCCGGTATGTTTAAAACCTTCTGTCATTCCAAAGGCCATAAATATTTTTTTTATCCCCAAGGAGAGAGCGTACACATTTCTTTTAACCAGGTCCGCAGCCTGCTGTTTTTCTGTCTGAAAAGGAAAGTCAACGGAAGATAGGATCCGTTTGGGTGCCGGATCGCCGCTGTATGTTCCCATTTCAGTCATCCAAAAGCCGTCTGAAGGCATTAACTTTCTTTTTTTTAATGCGTTTTGAATATATGTGTAGGCTTCTTTCATCCCTAGATAGTCTCCTGTGGCGTTTCCGTACCAGTGAAAATCGAAGACATCAAAACAACTTCCTTCAAATTTACTGAGATCATCAAGGATGGGAAGGTAAGACCTCTTAAAATTATCAATATATCGAGAGACAGGAGGAAACCCCGGTACTCCGCCGATAAGCACCTTGGCCTCTGGATCAGCCTGTTTGATAGCCTTATAGGTCATCTGAAGAAATGCGGCATAGTCATTCAGCCCGTGGGGAGGCTCATTGTCAACCTGCCAGTATTTAATGGGTGCGTGCAGCCCGGGCATATCAGAAATGCCGTCCCCGTCATACCGTTCCACAAGAGCTCTCACAAATTTTTTATAGGCGTTTTTATCCCTCGGCAGAAAACTTCTGTTAGTCAAGGCATATTGATCATATCTAGAATATTGGGAATCATGACGTGGGCTCCCAATCATAATATTGGCTATCAAACGGAGTTGTTTTGGGACATCCAGAAGCTGCCTTTCATGTATCCAATGATATTGCTCTGTTGTCAAGTCGGGCTGAATCCGTGTCCAAACGAAAATTGTCGATCTGTCCCATGTAACCCCTAAATCCGCAGCAAAAGTGTATGGATTATTAAGCCCATATTGAAATGGTGGGATGACAGCTGCCGGGGTGAATCCGAACGGGGAATGAGAGATTGTGGTGTTCTCTGCAAGAACGAGACTGTTGATGCCTAAAGAAAATAATAAAGCAAAAGCAATTTTCTTTATCATTATATATCATTTTCCCTGTCAGCTCTCCTGTTACGATAGAGGGTCGGGTCGACAACCGAGTCCATGGCTGCGATGTCAAGATTGCCACCCAGAAACGTGTTGATCTGCCCGATGATCGGCCCTGGCTCTTTGAGAATTGCGTTGTAACTCACCTTGAGACAAGAGACATGCTCCTGATGCTCCCGGAGCCAGTCCTCGGTCTGTTGGAGGTGTTTACGAAACATAGCGGCCAGCTCTTCATCGCTCACACTGTCATGAACCTCTCCCCGCCGTAGTAGCATTTTTTTCTGCGAGGCCAGCACCTCTTCTACTGCCCGCTCCATAAAGATTATCCGGTAGCGACAGGTTGTCGGTAGATGATGCAACAGAGCTGAGATGATTTTCAGCGTCCTGCCGTCGGCACCCTTCAACCATTCGCTGTCTCCGTCTGGGAGCTGTTTCACCCGTTCGTACTCATAATAGCCCTTGGGATTGTCGGAGTCCGCTGTTCGCAGATTGTCGGTCATCGGAGGAATACCGCCGACTTCCAGCATGTTCATCATCATGGAGGTGCCTGAGCGGGGCAGTCCTGAGACAACGGTGATAAATTGAGTTTGCTTTCTTCCAGAAAATATTTTGAGAATTTTTTTAATCATAACAGAATCCTGTAATTTTAAGAAGAAATGCTTGTCGATATGTTGCGGATATTTATCTGTTCGTTTTCAGAGTTTTTTCCACCTACCGACAAGGCCACCTTATAGCTCGACATGACAAAACCCAGAAAAAGCCAGATAGAGGTGTAATTATATGAAAAGTCAACTAAACAATGAACTGCCGCTCCTGTTAGGCCAGCAGTGGCGGCCAACGCCATAGTCCTAGCACGATTGTCTGGCAGCTTCATAATCAGATAGCACCGGTGCAGCAAAGTCTTGGCCAGCACAGCCAAAAAAATGCATCCTGCCAGCCCAAAATCCAAAATCAGGGAGAAATACAGGCTATGCGCATGGGGGAGCTGCACCAGATATGTGAGGTTCCCGACGCCGAGTCCCCTTAGAGGATTATCGGAGAAAAGAGTACGGAACGACCTTTTATACATATACATTCTCCCCTGTTTTTTGTCTTTATGAGCAGTATCGATCAGTCTATCCCCTCCGATAATTTTATTTATAATAAAGACCATACGGGGCATCTTCTCGACCTCGGTCATGGTGTGAAGGTAAATATGGGTCATGCTGTAAATTGAACCGGCGCAGAGCAGGAAAACAACTGCAATCTTGAGGCGGTGGCGTTTGAACTGCGGTATCAATAATGCCAGCATCGTCAACATAACCAACATGGACCCGATGCCTGCCCTACTCTCCGTGCGTAAGGTAATAAAAAGGAAAAACAGGAACAAGATGATAAGGAGCAGGAATTTTTTTCCTCGTTTGTTCAGATTCACCGCCATGCCGAAAGCTAAAGCAGCCGCCATATTGGTGAGTAATGAGGTTTCGTGGAAATCCTGTAGAGCGGCCGCCGGATTCGGTGCTCCTGTCGCCAGGAGTAATCCACCGTATACTTTGAATTGAAAAAGAAAATTTGGCAATATTTGATAGATGAAGTCAACACTTTCATAGGCAAAAAGTCCCACGGCGATTATGCTCTGGATGGCCATAGATATCATCCATGTCCACAAAAACGAATGATATTCATCTTCGTTTCTGACAAGAGACATCATAACCAAGTAAACAAAAAAATTAAGGAGAAAGCAGAACAGCTGAAAAAGGGAATGGCCGGGATTGGCACTCCAGGCCAAGCTGAGAGTCGCATAGACCAGCAGCAGCAGGGTAGAGAGTACCAGCGGGTCGGAGAAATCGATCCGCTTCAGCTTTGCAAACTTGGTCAATAGCAATCCGGTCACAGTGAGGAAAACCACAGGGGTGAACACGGGGAATTTATCAGCATATCTGCCAGCTATCTCGTAATTCCAAGGGGCCCGTATGATAAAACCGACAGAAAAGACTGTGACCGGCACCAGCAGGATGAGCAGGTGGGCTCCTCGGACAGGATTGAGAATAATAAGCGTGCTGAGCAGAGCAGCCGCAAATATCGCAGCAGAGATATACCACGGGGTGAAAACGACCCCTGTGGCAAAGAAAAAGAGTACTGTCAATCCACCGATCAGCCAAAAAACCGGCAGAGTGTCAAAGGGTGAACATGGTATTTGAGATACTCGCTCCAATATTATACCCTGTTGAAATATAATTATTTTAACGTCGTCTGAATTTTCTCATTCCGCTCCGTAACAACTCGGACACAGACGTCACTGCGGTCCAGGGAAGGCGGTGCAGGGAGAGGCTGTAGCCTTCTCCATTCAGAACGGTCCCCACCGGGCGGTCACCTACGATCCGCAATTTATCTAAACAGTGAACAGCTGTTGTTCCGGTAATCTCTGCAGCGCGAACCACCAGCACCACTGCATCGGCTTCCTTGGCGATTATTGCTGCATCATGATAAAAGGCAAGGGATGGGCTATCGATGATCACATACCGGAACTGCTGCCGTAACTCAGCGAGCAGAGCGCTTAGGGCCCGACTGTCAAGCAGCTTGCCGGGTTCAGTGTGCCGGGCACCAGCTGGTAAAAGAGATAAACCCTCTACAGGAGAGTCTATGGGGCTGTTTTCTGGAATGGCACCATTATTGTTCAGTGCCTCGATAACTCCAGAGCGGGTAGCCGGTCGCTTCAGCAAACCGCCAAGCGAAGGGGAGCGCAGGTTCAGATCCACTAGGAGCGTTTCACCGTGCTGCTCGGCAAGCATCCTAGCCAGCCCGACCGCCGTTGTGCTGGCCCCACCGCGCTCGGTCGCTGAGGTAACGAGAAAAAGATTGCCTGCGCTCCGTTCCTTAACCTCAAAAAGAAGTGAGTCCCTGATACCTCGCAATCGTTCGGTCATTTTTGCGGGAGAGCGAAAAAGCAAGTTAGGTCGCATGGTCAGCGAGGGGCTATACGGTAAGGACCCGAGATGCACTTTATTACTTAGGCGACGCAATTGCTCGGTTTCACGTATACTATCATCAGCGTAGTCAATCACCAAAGCGGTAGCGACGGCAAAGAAAACACCAAAAATAACGCCCAGAATCAGATTGGCTCCCTTTTTGGGGAAATCAGGCTTGGCGCTGTCCGATACTTTTGCTGGCTCCACTAAGCGAATTTTCGACACAGCGGCTGATTCCGCCAGACCGATCTTCAGGGAATACTGCAACAGACTGGAATAGATGGTGGAATTGGCGGAAAGCTCCATATTTAATTGAGCACTGTCCATCTGTATATCTGGTAGGCGAAGAAGCCGTTCCTTATGCTCCGCCAACTGCTTATCGACCGCCTCTAATCCAACGAGCATAGCTTTAAGGGAGATGACGTTCTCGGAGATGCCTCTATAGAGGGTCTCATAAACGGGATTCAAAACAAATTGCTTTCTACTGAGAGAGAGTTCGGGCTCCTCTTTCAACAGGGCTGTAATTGCATCAGCCTGTGCTGTTAATGTTCTATAGTCAGGATGTTTTTTAGTTAGAGTAACACCAATGCCTGCGACTTCCGCAGAAAGGGTGGCTAGTTTCTGCCGCAGATCCGTCATCAGGTTATTTGTCCCTAGCTCCCGCACGGATTCCCACATTTTTTTTGTTTTTTCAAGCTCCTGTCGAGAAACAGTAATTGTTTCGCCGTGAATGGCGATGTTGCGCTGATATTCGGCACGGCTGTTCTCAAGTCCAACTATCTGATTAAGTAAATTTGTAACAGTACTGTCTATGCTTACAACGCCGGTACGTTGCCTGAACTCTCTGTAGGCCTGGAGTTTTTGATAGTAATCATCTCGCATTTCTTCGAGATTTTTGGTGATATTTTTTTTCACCTCGCCAAAATCTGCTTTAGTACGAGCGATCCGCTCCTCTTTGTACAGCCGGGCTAGGCGGTTGGCAATATTCGCTGCCTGTTCAGGATCAGTGGAGTTCGCTGTGATACTGACTAATGCTGTGTAATTGTATTGTTTAATGCTGACAGAAGGGTCCCCCTTGAACTTATTTTTTATCCCGCCGTCAAGGAAATCACTTGTCTCAAAGTATTCGCCATCGCTGTCGCGGAGATCCATCTCTATGATAAGCCGCTCCAGCAACGGTCTTATCATGAGCAGTTCAATATCAGTGTCAAAGCTCACGTCATCATCGACCCGAGTGTCCAGCACCAGCCCGCTGAGCTCCAGACCGGTCATGATGGCACCGATCTTATCCGTTTTTTCCACAGTAATCTTGGCTGTGGCCTCATAACTTTCAGGAGCCGACAGGGTCAGGAAGACCACCGACAGGAGAAAAAATCCCAGCACCACCGCAAAAATGACCCGCCGACGATAGAGTATATATAACAGTACTCGAATTTCCATTAATCTCTCAAGCGCACCGGGGGCCTTGCGCTTTAATCAGCAACAAGTAACTCTTCATGTAAAAACGCATATTTTTCGTAGTTTTCTTCTCAGGAAGAAGGGAAAGAGGAAACTTGCTGCCAACTAAAGATAACCAAGTGCCTTGAGCCTCTTTACAACCTCTTCGGACTCTGCTTCGTTCATGGCTCCGCCCTGGACTCCGCCCTGGCTCCCTGTTCCAGAAGATTCATCACGCCTTTCCTCATGATCACGGAGAAAATTTTTGGAAAAGGCCTGTTTGATGACCTTGCCTTCTGCCCAGCATGGGATGGGCAGATCCATGATATAACACATGGTGGGTAGGGCATCCATAATGGAGAGGTCACCGCAATCCTGCCCAGCGTTGATATGCTCTCCCCACGCCATGAAGACCCCCTCTGACTCGTGAGTTCCGGACCATAATTGCGGAATTCCCACAAAAGGATCCTCCCGCTCGATATCGCGGCTGTCAAAGCTGAAGTTGTAGCCGTCGGCAGGGAGGAACATCAGATCCGGGGTGGACGGATTATCTGTTCCGAAAAACTGATGCCCGTCAAGGACATCCAGCACGATATTCTCACCTGTTTTCGGGTCTTGTACTGCGAGAAGTTCTTTTCGGAATTCTTCTATGAACGTTGAACGTTGTGCTGAATCGGTAAATGCCGCATCATTGACAAAAAGATATACGGTATCAACTTTTTATGGGAATAAATTTTTGTTTTTTCCCAATCAATCCATCTGATAAGTTCTGCCGAGGAACCGCTGAACTTCTGGCGGCTTTTGAACACCGTGCGGATCAGGAATTTTTTTAATCGGGTCGGGACATGTTTTTTAATGACTCCCTTAAGCGGATTGTCTCTCTCCATTATACTGTTGGGAGTGAGCATCCCCTTGCTGTGCAGCCAGCTACTGAGAGAAAAACGATTTTTAAGCGGGCCAAAACCATGATCTGAAACAATCATAACCACGCCGCCCTCTGCTTCTGCCTTGGCCATAGCCTTGCCCACTGCGCGGTCAGCCTCTTGATAGCATTCAGCAATCACGTCGGCAAAAGGACTATTTTCCGCATCATGTTCCCGCCAGTATACATGCTGGGCCCGATCCGTATTAGTGAAGACGAAAAAAAAGAGATCCCAAGGTTCTTTGTCCAGCAGAAAATCAAAGCATTTCTGTCGCTTCTCCATCACCTTTCGGAATAATACAGCAACTTTTTCATACTTTTGATTTTCTTGTATATCAATATCAACATGATAGCCACCTATGGAATGTTTCATCTTCTTGAACTCTTCCAAAGGATAGGCCAAGCCTTCATTGGTGGGGGGAGTGCCCAGTCCAGAAATCATGAAGCCGTTCAGCTCATCTACCGGATAGGTGAGCGGAACATTGACCACGCAGGAACGTTTGCCGACTTTCCCCGCTAAAGTCCAAACAGGATCAACCTGACGATGGGTTGAGTCGAAAAGATAATTTTTTCCGGTTGTCTTGTTGTAGCCTAAAAAATCAATAATTCCATGGACCGCAGGTGTTGCTCCCGTGGTGATAGTGGTCCAGGCCACAGGTGAAAGCGGCGGCACAGTGGACGCGAGTCGCCCACTACATCCTTCATGTAACATCCTGGCGATATTCGGTAACTTTCCTGCTTCGACCAAGGGGCGAATTATTCGGTAGGTTGCCCCGTCAATGCCTATAACATATAATTTCAAAATCTTACCTTTTGACCCTTTTCAGTCTGATCATGTTCCTTCCCTTCTCCATCACGTCGACAAGTATCCTAGAAGGCGGGTCTAAAAATCCAAGGGCCGGTTTTATGTAAAAAAGCCTTCTTAAACTTTCTATGTCTTTCGGCAACAGTTCGGTCTCTTCACTGATAAGGCCATCACGAACAGCTGTTTCTCGCACTTGAGTATCAGGCTCTATTCTGATCCAGGAAAAACCGCTACCGCCTTTTCTCCGGAGAAGAATAAAGGGCACTGTGGTGAAATAATAGAACATGGTACGAATATATCCCCAAAAGGTCTCTCCAGGAGTGGTTAGAAAAAAACAAAAACCCACTCTGAGGCCGGGCCAGTCCACAAGAAGTTTGACAGCCCTGCGAACCTCGCTAGTTGTGATACCTTTATTTAACCCTTGCAGGGCGCTGTTGCTGTAAGCATCCGGTGAAATAATAACGGAACGGCAGCCAGCCGAGGTCATCGTCTCAAGAAATTCCCTGTTGATATTTTTTATGTCACACCAGGCATCCCATTGCACCTGTATTTTTCGGCGTTTGATCTCCTCGCAAATTTTTGTGACATGCCACAAAGGATTACTGAATATTCCGTCAGCAAACATGAACTCCTTGATGCCGTACACGTTGACCAACTCCTCTATTTCATCAACGATCCGGATGGGGTCACGCATTCTGACCTTCATGCCGTTCAAAAGATAATAATTGCAATAGCTGCAACGACATGGACAACCCCGTTTCGTATGAACTCCGATCCCGCCCTTGCCTGTCTCGTAAATTTTGATATCGGGAATGATATCTTTTCGGGGGATGGGCAGTTTTTCTAAGTCAACCAAGGGCCCGCGACCGGTGAATTTTAGTTCTTCACCTTCGCGGTAATAGAGGCTGGGTACCTTGTGGGGGTGTTGCAGGTTTTCCAATAAAGCAGGAAAAGCAACTTCTCCTTCCAGATAAACGCCAAAGTCGATTTCACGGTGGCGCTGCATAATGGTCTCGGCAAACATAGAAAACCCGGCTCCCCCCACCACAAGGGTAACCTCTGATTTTGCCGTTTTGACAAGCTGTAACGTTTTAGGAAGATCCAGATAATAATATTTCAGGTTTGTACGTTGCTGGCTGTCAATATTTCTTAGGGAAAGAGCGACAACATGCGGATCATACTCCTGAATAATCTCACTAAGTTCCTCATAGGGGTTTTTTGACGCATTCATGTCAAAAAGTTTTGCCTCATGAGAAGATGCAGCGGTGGCAATATAGAGCAGCCCGATGGGCATCACCAAGAGTTCATCCCCTCCTAGATATTGCTGCACATAAAGGATTCTCATGATTGTACCTTTTCCTCTTTGAATAATTTTATATCAAGCAATATGAACTTAGCATACTGTGACGGATGTTTTTTTATATAGGGTTCCACGGCCTGCAATGCGGTGATTGTGTCAGCGCGGATGGCTTCCTCCACATTATCGAGCTGCTCGGAAAGCTTGACGGGTTGCCCGATATGGACGGTGTGGCGGTAACGCCCGGTTCTTACGATCACAGTGGGCAGCACGACAGCACCGGTAGATCTGGCTATTTTCATCGGCCAGGTGAGATCTCGGCAGTCATACCAAGGAAGGGGATTTCCTGCCAGCTGACTCCTTCCCTACCGTCCAGAGCGAGCAGAAGAACCTCGTTGCGTCGCAGCAAACGATAGATATTGCGTATCCCTTCATCAATATACACAAAGCCGACAGGTAAATTTTCTCGTGTGCTGATACGCATTCGCCAAGCGTGTCGGCGGATACGGTTGGACAAGGCCAAGAGTCGCCCAGGCAAAGAGTCGGGTTCCCAGCGGCTAGCGATCTGGCTCACTGTGAATCCTTTATGACCTATGGCAGGCATAAGGCATTCTTCATTGCCGAAATGAGGGTGGAGCAAGATAACGCCTTTCTCTTTTTGCAACGCCTTGTTCAAATTATCCAGCCCCTCATAACGGATAAATTGATCGATATTCTCAGAAGACAAGGCGTCGTACAGTAGCGTATCCAGTGAACTCCGGTAATAATGGACAAAAACATCAATCACTTGACTACGGGAAACGGGTTTTTCGTTCACCTGTTCCATCCAGCTGCGTAACCGGTCTGCCTTGCCCCTGCTCATGAAATAAGCGCAGAGTCCGACAAACCAAATCAGCCGGTAGCTCAATTCTCTGGGAATGATTTTTACTAGAATACGAATCGGCCCCCAATACATCCACCTGATTATATCTTTTAAGGATAAAATCAAAAAGTTAATCACACTTCATCTCTTGAAAGTTCATTTTTTGAAATATCCATAGAAGGGAGCAATCTGTTATTGCGATGATTGAAGGAAGTCAGGCGGAAAAATATGCATGTTCCTCCTTGGCTATCTATTCGTTTTCAAATATATTTCACGCATGGAGCAGCCTGCGCTGCCCTTTGACGATAGCGTATGAAGATAGCATAATTTTTTTTCAGCTGCAATAATACTGTACTCAAAACAAAAAGCAGCAAAATCATTCGTAAGAGCAATGAATATTCAAAGATAAGAGTTGCGGCCAGACTTGCGGACAGAAATATATTTAGGAAATACATCCTCAGCGGCGGTGTTACAGAATGAAGTACCCGATACTTGAGCAATAGGGCTTCTGCCAAGCCGATCAGTATGGAGACGATAACATAGGCACATGCTGCTCCTATTGCCCCAAATCGAGGAATGAACAGAAAATAGAGGCCGCACACCAAGATGAAGCTTATACCCCGGCTTATAATAATGTAGTACTGCTTGTTGTAGGCAACAAAGAGTAATGCATGAAGAGAATAAATAAAAATAGGGACAAGTGCGGTAAGTAAAATTCTAAAAATTTCTACGGCCTGAAGATATTCTGGTCCGAAAAGCGTAAGGATGATTGGTCTCGACAGGAGCATCAGGCCAGCCGAGAAGACAAGGCCTAGACAAATAAGCAGCTTTGACACCCCCGTATAAATCTCGCTTATTCTGCGCAAACTCTCTTGATCTGGACGGGCTTTTCTGGAAATCACCGGAAAGAGGGCCAGCATGATCGACAGGGCTACCGTACTCACCTGAAGGATAATGGCATAAGAAACTTGAAAATAGGCCACCGGTTCAGGGCCTAGCAGGAACTTAATCGCCAGCTGTGCCGAACGAAATAGCCAGTTGGTGATGAGCATGGCGGCACCCAGCACGGCGGCATCCTTGAATATCCCCCTGAGCATCAGGTTCACTTCGCTGAAATCCGGTTTGAAAAATTTGGTTCTGGTTATCCAGACAGCGAACAGGGCTCGAGTGAGGTTGGCTGTTAAAAATATCGTGCATAGCCCTGTAATCCCGAAACCACGATAAGCACCCAGTGAAATGAGTATGAGGCTGGTAAGACGCCAGAGTATTGTAATGTAGACATCATACTTCATTTGCTCCCTGGCCTTAAAAACTGCTGTCTGGACAGTTACGAAGGCACCGATGATTTCCGAGACAGTCAGTAAACTGAGGGCCGGAAGAAATTTTTGTTCAAGACCTATGAAAGGAAGACCGGCCAGGATGAGGAGTGCAGCCAGTCCTGAGAGAATCCAACGGGCCACGATGACAGTACCCAGATACTGCGGAGCTTTGTCAGCATGCCTGGCAATATTACGCATTGTCAGGTTGTCCAGCCCGAAATAGGAAAGCATGGTAATGGACACCACGTAGGCCGATATAAAGGAATATTGGCCAAAGGAAGCAGCGCCGAGAGACCTTGCTATGACCACATTGGTGAGAACCACCGCCGCCATATCAATTAATCTTGAGCTGAAGAGCAAGGCGGAGTTCCGGGGGACTCTTTTTAAATCACCATGTTTCATAGCAGCGGGTTCGATGGGTCAAGATTTTCGTCGCTACTGCAATGGGATAACAAACTGTGTTTCTTCTGATGCTCCTTCAAGGGCATCAACAAGTTGCGGCCAGAATATAATGGCGCGTTCTATGGAAAGGACCGGGGCAAGGATGCTATTAAGTCGAGTCATGAAATTTTCAATATTTGCGATGCGAGAAGGGGGCATGTAGAGAATATCACCTGCTCGAACTGTCATTGTCATTGATGAAATATTTTCTTCTGTTACATCAGCATACTGAATAGGTATGCCGGCTACGAGGAGGTTGTCTTTCTCTTTTCGCAAAAGAAGAACAGTTTCTCCGGCATCGTTGTTTGGGCCTCCTGCCGAAGATATTGCGCTGATAATATTGAGTTGCGATGTTATAGGAAAATTCCCAGGTTTGCTTACTTCACCGAGGACATAATACTGCTGCCCGGCAAGATTCTGCGGAATGATTGTTAACTCAGGGGTGTTGTAGTAGTGAGATAATTTTTCTTTCATCTCAGCTTGTACTTCTGCAATCGTCTGCCCTGAAGCTTTAATTTTCCCGATAAATGGATAGTATATATTTCCCGTTGAGTCCAAGGTTACCTCTTTGGTTAAAGCGTCCTGTCCCCATACGCTGATCATCAAAACATCACCAGGGGCGAGTTTGATTTCTTCTGGCTCAACCGCTGTAGGGAAGGAGGTGGCTTTAGATTGATGTAACGGGATGGTGTAGCTTTTGTTGCTCACCTCGGTGGTGGAGCAGGACTGAAGAGTAAGAGAGGATATAACGAGAAAAATAAGTGTGAAAAAAAAAGAAAGATATTTTAGCATGATGTAAAAAGTGACTTGAAAATATATAATTTTATTCTAAATATTTTTTGCTTCTAGCACAAGATGTACATTTTTGTGTCGCATATTGCCTGAGATCTTGCCTTAAACATTGTATCAGGTTGATGATTCAAGATACTCTAAATTCTCCAATACGCAAGTAATAGAAAGACAAGGGCAAGGAATGGCACCCAAAAGAAGACTACGCCGCCGGACTCGTTTCTTTTTGCAAGGGGCGCGTATTTCTCTCGGACGAGGACAGGTTCATCCAACAGAACTTAATGACAAAAGAGTGCTTTTCCTCTATACTGTGCCCCTTATATTGTATTCCAGAAGATAAAAAAAGGGTTGTGCAGGAGTTCAAGGGCCACGAACCTCGGAGGACGGAGTGAGAAAGGATGTCTGAAGTTTTCATATTCGGTGTCAGCGGTGAAGAGCTGCCCAAAGAGCAGCTGCGAAAGATTAGAACATGCAGCGCAGTGGTGATTTCATCACGGCATCAGGCTTTGCTCAAGGGAATGAGAATACATAAAATTCCCATTACCCCGGTGGAAGAGATGGTATTTGAACTGGCGGTGGCCCTTAACGAGGGTGATGTTGCCATCCTGGCATCTGGTGATCCGCTCTTTTTCGGCATCGGTCGCACTCTGTTGGAACGTTTTGGTCCTGAACGGATTCATATTCACCCGGCCCTGTCTGCTGTGCAGCTGGCCTGCACCCGTTTCAAGCTAGCCTGGGATGATCTCCCCCTGATCAGCCTGCACGGTCGTTCCCCAGGCGATATCGCTGGGAGAATTCTGAGTAAGCCCAAAGTTATGCTTTTTACCGACCATCGCAACACTCCGGACCGTATTGCCAAAGAGTTGCTGACGGTTTTGGAAGAGCACCATGACACTGCCCGGATAAAAAGAACACGGATACGGATCGCGGAAAACCTCGGGCTCAAGGATGAGCGTCTATGTAGCGGCACCTTGTCAGACGTTGCCAAACAGAAATTTTCCCCGCTCAATATGATGCTGATTGAACAGAAACGAGCAGGGGAGGAGGAGGGGGCAGCTGAAGATTCCGACACCGGGTTTGTTTTTGGGCTTCAGGAAGACGAGATTGAGCATTCACGGGGTCTGATCACTAAGGATGAGATCCGCGCTGTGATTCTGCATCGCCTGCGCTTGCCTAAAACCGGGGTGCTGTGGGATGTGGGTGGGGGCTCTGGTTCTGTTTCTGTAGAGGCTGCCCGACTTTGCCCAGATCTGACCATTTATATTATTGAACAGAAAGAAGAGGGACAGGAGAATATTCGGGCTAATATCCTTCGTTATAATCTCTATAATATCAAGCTTATTTGCGGACAAGCTCCTGATGCCTTTACTGACCTGCCTGCCCCTGATCGAGTCTTTATAGGCGGCAGCAAAGGATTGTTGGCAGAGATTATTCCTTACTGTGCTGAGCACTTGACCGCTACGGGCAGGATGGTGGCCAGTGCCGTGCTAAAAAATACAGCGGAGCAGGCCCCCTTGCTGATGGCATCCAACGGACTGGAGGTGGATTCACGCACTGTGGCTGTCACCCGTGAAGAAATACGCTATACCAATTACGGGGAGCCGGGCATTCTGCTGAATCCCATTACCATTATTACCGGAAGAAAATGAAACAAGGAAAACAGCAGGGGCGACTTTATCTTGTCGGCGTCGGGCCCGGAGATCCAGAGCTCATGACCTGCAAGGCAGTGCGGGTTCTTGAGCAGACCAAGGTCTGGGTGGTGCCCAAGGCACGGGAAAACGGAGCCAGCTCTGCCCTCCAGATCGTCTTAGCTATGGTGGGATCTGTCGACAAGGAGGTTCTGGAAGTTCGCTTCCCGATGAAGAAAATCCGCCTGGAGCAGGATCATGATCCAGAGGTACAGCAGGGTTGGCAGGATGCAGCCAGAATTGTGTTAGCTCGTCTTGATCAGGGCGAGGACGTGGCCTTCCCGACGCTGGGTGATCCGGGCCTTTACTCTACCTCCTTTTATCTGCTGAATACTCTTCAGGAGATGCTTCTGGAATCGTGCCGAGAATTACCGGTAACGATCATTCCCGGCATCACAGCGATGGCGGCCTGTTCAGCCCAGCTCCATGCCCCTCTGGGTCTAGGTGATGATGTGCTTTCCGTGGTGCCTGCCGCCTTTGATGATACGCGTTTGCGGGATATTTTATTGACCGCTGATACGGTTGTCCTGATGAAGGTTTTTCGCCGTTTACCTGCGGTCATCGAGTTGCTGGACGAGTTAGGCCTGACCGATAAGGCGGTGGTGCTGGAACGTTGCGGCATGGACAGCCAACGCATCTATACGGATATCAGGGAAGCGGCAGGCAAGGATCTTCATTATTTCTCCACCCTGCTGATCCGCAAAAAACAAATAAATAAGGCCGTATCATGAGTACACCCATTGGTACACCAGTTGTCTTTCTTGGGGCTGGCCCCGGCGATCCCGAACTAATCACCCTCAAGGGCAGGCGTTTACTGGATGAGGCTGATGTCATTGTTTATGCTGGCAGCCTGGTTAATCCGGCCCTGCTGGATAAGGTGCAGGCGGAAATTCATGATTCTGCTGGCATGACGCTGGATGAGGTGCTTTCCGTGTTGATTGCGACTTCGCAGGCAGGCAAAAAGGCTGTGCGCCTCCATACCGGTGATCCGGCTATTTATGGGGCCATCCGGGAACAGATGCAGCGCCTAGATGCGAAGGATATTCCTTATGAGGTGGTGCCCGGCGTCAGCTCTGCCCTTGCTGCGGCTGCGGCCTTGCAGGCGGAACTCACTGTGCCCGAGGTCACCCAAACCGTGATCTTTACCCGGCAGGCAGGTCGTACTCCTGTGCCGGAACAGGAATCTCTGCGCAAGCTGGCTGCGATCCAAGCCTCCATGTGTATCTTTCTCTCGGTCTCGATGATGGCTACGGTGGTGGGCGAGCTGACAGCAGGCGGATACCCGAAAGACACCCCCATCGCAGTGGTGGAAAAGGCCTCTTGGCCGGATCAGCAGATTGTGCAGGGGACCCTAGCTGATATTGCCGACAAGATCAAGGCCTCCGCTATTCGCAAAACCGCTATGATTGTGGTGGGCCGGGCCTTATCTGATGATCCTACTGCGGTCTCGAAGCTCTATGATGCGAGCTTTAGTCATGAGTATCGGAGCCGCAGCACGTAGGATTCTTCCGATTCCAAAAAAAAAGCCCGGCGCAATGAGCACCGAGCTTTTTATGAAGAGAGATGAGAAAAGTAAGTATCCCCCGGCAAAACCAGGGGTACCTCACAGAATCATAGAAATTACTCTGCTGTGAGCTGATGCAGCTCAACCCGCCGATTCATGGCCCGTCCTGCTCGAGTTTCATTATCGGCAATGGGGTTATCCTGACCATATCCTTTACTGATCAAGAGATCTGCCTTTATTCCTTGTCTGATCAGGAAATTGCGTACTGTCTCAGCCCGTTGCTCGGATATCTGCTGATTCCTTCTCGGACTCCCCATACTGTCGGTGTACCCGGCAACCTCGAAGCGTTGCCCAGAGGCATGTTTTTCCAAAAGACCCGCAGTTGTTCGCAGGCTGGCTGCTGCCTCTGCAGTCAGATCGGCTGTACCCACAGTGAAGTTTACCCCGGAGAGAATGATGGTTGCATCGACATTGCCATCATGATCATTATCCAAACTCGCTGATTCCTGAGCGTCCTGCTGAACAGGTTGAACAGATGACGTCTCAGCTTCTTCAACCTGTACTTCCTGTTGAACCGGGGGGGCGACCTGCTCCGCCGGGTTGTCACCCGGTGCTTCTTCTTGCCCTATCGGGGCCTGCTGTTCCACATTCTCTTGAGAAGATTGAGGGGCTTGAGAAACCTCAGCTGGTACCACCTCCTGTACTGCCTCTTGTATAGCCGCCGCCTGTACGCTCTCCTGTGCAGCTTGTTGGGCAGCCTCAGTCTGTTGGCCTAGCTTGTTTTTTAAACGCGCTATTTCTTCTTCCAGCTCTTTAACCTTTTCCTGTAAGTTGGTGAGTTCTTCTTTCGAATTCTTCAGGTCAGCAGTCATTTGCTCAGCGTTTTTTTGTGTTTCTTCTGCTTGCGCTACTGTTGCTGCCTGCTCTTCTAAGCTCTGGGTCAGTGCTTCTGTTTGAGCAGCTAGAGCCTGTTCTTTTTCAGCTAGACTTACCTTCAAGATATTAAGCTCTTCCTCAAGGGCAGTGGTTTTACTCACTGCGCCTTCCTGGGAGGCAGTCAATTCAGCAAGTTGTGCTTTGGCCGTAGCAAGCTCGGTAGCTAATTCTTCTTGCGCTTCCCCGGCAGCAGTTAACTCTGCAATCTTGGCTTGAGCCTTTTCCAGCTCTTCTGTCAAAGCCGCAATTTTTTCCTGGGTTGCTGCTGATTGCTGCTCGACAGCCTGAAGTTCGACGAGCTTAGCTTCCAAGGCAGCGGTTTTTTGCTGTTCCGTGATCAGCTGCTCCGCCTGAGTGGCTGTCTCAGCTAACTTTGTTTCCATGTCCGCAATTTTTTCCTGGGTCACAGCGACCTTTGCCGCTTCCTGCTGCAATTCTGCGACCTGTGTTTCCAGAGCAGCGGCTTTTTCCTGTTCAGCAGCCAGTTGTTCCGCTTGGGTTGTAACCTTTTCCTGGATTGCGTTGAACTCATCAACTGTTACAGGCAGCTCAGCAAGTTGGCTTTCCAGCCCAGCTATTTTTTCTTGATCGGCTGTCAACTGGGTCTGCAAACCCTGTTTATTTGCCAGTTCCGCCTCCAGGGTAGCAACCTGTTCCTGAGCCGCTTGTACTTGCTCCTGTAAGGGGAGAAGGTCAGTAATTTGTGCTTCCAGAGACGTGGCTTTTTCTTGGATAGCGGCCTGGGCAGCTTCCTTTTCAGTAAGCTGCGTTTCTAAAGTAGTGACCTTTTCCTGGGTAGCAGCAAGAGAGGCCTTTGCCTCAGCAATAGCAGTTGTTGCTCCGGTCAATTCTTCAACTTTTGCTTCCAACTGCTGGACAAGCTCGGTCTCTTTGGTCTTTGCTGCTTCAAGTTCAGCCGCTAAGCGTTCCTGTTGCTGGGTCAGCTCATCATGCTTGGTTTTTTGTTCAGCAAGCTCTGCTGTCAACCGTTCGACCTCAGCCCGAATTACAGTCAGTTCTTCATCTTTGCCAACAAGGCTTTGCTGCAAGCTCTGTTCCTTTTCTTGGGCAGCAACAAGATTTTTCTCTGCAATCTCCAGAGTGGCTTTGGTCTCAGTAAGCTCACCGGTCAGTTTTTCTATTGCAGTCTTTGCTTGGGCAAGCTCCTGACTCAGCTTGTCGGCTTCCTTGTTGCGAACAACCGCTGATTCAGTGAGGCTGGCAACTTGATTAACCAGCTCTTTTCCGTGGGCAGAACTTTCTTCCAGTTTTTCCTGGGAGGCTGCAAGCTGCTGCTGTTTTTCCTCCAGCTGTTTTTGCAGAGTAGCAATCTGTTCCTGGGAAGGAGCCAGCAAGCGTTCTTTCTCTTGGCCGTACTTAAGTAAGGCCTCAATCTTCAGTTGCGACCTTTTTTTAGTGCTCTGGAGGGCTGTCAGCTGGGAGGCTGCTTCGACAAGAAGATTTCCCTGTTGCTCAACCTCCTGTTTTTTCCCTGCAAGTTGCGTGGCAAGTTGGGCAATGTTATTATGGAGTGCCAGTTTTTCTTTTTCAAGTTCGGCCTGACTCTGGGCTTTTTGCGCCTTAATAGCCTCAGAGAGCTCATGTACTTTTCCGGTCAGATTTTCTCGTTCTGCTGTGAGGTTTTTCAGCTGAATTTGGGCTTCTGTTAATGCTGCTTCTTGAGCTTTCTTTGCTTCGATAACCTCA
>MTKO01000011.1 GCA_004028505.1 Candidatus Electrothrix aarhusensis | reverse complement strand
TCTGCGCCATCGCCATTATGAGCATCGTCGTTTATATATCCTATCACATCTCCTGTGGAGATATCGTTACCAACTTTCCAAGTTAATCCTACTTTATCTGGCTCATCGCAGATTAGTGGGGAGAATAGTCCTTTTTGTTGCCTCCAACTCTAAACCTTTAATAATCACCTCTCCTAACGAATTGTAATCAATACACATGCACATATTGTAGAGTTAAGAACCTAGAGCGAATAAAGGTCTTTCCCCACTAATCTGCGAAGAGCCCTTTATCTTTACCAACACTTTCCCAGCCAACCGCTTCGGCCCCGGATTCAGCCGTACCCGATCGGACAACCACTCCTTCTCCCGCACCGCCTCGACAATACGCTGAAGATTGTTCCCATACCGCGCCGCATGTTCTTTACGGAAACGACGTATCTCTTCAACAATCGGATCATCAATCATCTGTTTCCCCAGCCAGTGCAAGCGTCCGCTCAATCAAACGGTCACTGATCCGAATATCCGTGGCCCTAAGCTGCTCAAGATATGGCCGCACATACGGAATCAGCCCATGATGCTTTGCCAAAAGCAGGACTCCCTGACTGCCTGTAATTCGGACATGATTCAACCGGGCAACCTTTCGTGCCCGGTTATCATCAATCAGCAGGTAATCAGCCCGCATTGATTTGTACAGGGCCATCGCCTCGATTTCCCCCAGCCCCAGTCCGGCTCCAGTGATAATCATATTTTCCAGAGGAACAGGCACCATTTTGCCTTCCAAATAATTCTGTAACATCTGCGCAGCAGGTTTACCCTCCACGATGACTTCGTTATATACGCCTGCGGCACTCGAATTTCTGCAAACAGACGGCTAAGCAGTTCAAGCCCGTCGCACAACGCCAAGGCCACAAGTGCGGAGCTATCCGCGATTATCAGCATGATGACGCATCCCTCTGGATAAGTGCGGAAAAATCCGCTTCAAGTTCGTCTGGATCATAATCTACAACATCAATGCGGTGCTGCCGACACGCCTCAAAAAAAGTGTACCGATCAACTCCGGCAAACTCGCAGGCAGCACCTGCTGAAAACTTTCCGGCCCGAAACATCAGCAAGGCCGCAGAAAGTTTCAGTCGCGCGGCCAGTTCACCTGCTGATATATCAAGAAGATATTGGTCCGGTACCTGCACAATTACTTCCATCGGTTCACCTCATACGAAATAAATGTATTCATACTTTCTGCCCACCGCTGAAGCAACGGGCTCTGTTCGCCATCAAGAGCCCGGAGATTCATCTCCCAGACAGAAAGCCTCTGAAAAAAGGGTACTTCAACAGCTTTAAAACCTTTATAGGTACTCTGTCAAGAAATTGAGGTATTTTTTTGCACTGTAAAAGAAAAAGGCTCAGCAACGGACGTTGCTTGCCACGCAGAAGATGTGTTGCTCAGCAGGAAAATCTGTGGAAAAAACGCATTGAGGAAGGGAAAAGAGATGTGCAGAGGCGACTTGAAGGCCGCCTCTTGCAGCGCGGGGAAAAGGATGAGAGTTTCCTACCCCTGCTTAACAGCACCCAGCAGCATGTCGACCGTATACTCCTGCTGCCATTCCTGCCGGTCCTGCACATAATTCCCGGAACCGGGGTCCACCTCTTGGAGGTATCGAATCAGCTCAACCGCACTAATATTTTTACTCCCTTCCTCAATCCCTGCCCACTGCACCTTACCGTCTGTTATCTTCATGACGCGCCCTCCTTCATAAGCCAAAGAACCGGATTATGTACCGGCACTCTCAAGTCTTTAATGCCCAATGCCTGCTCCAGCAAATTATCATCCACTGTTAAAAAGACATCTGCCCCATCTTCCGCACAGGCTAAATGCAACGCATCAAAGGCCTGCACCCCTTTTTTCTCAAACTCCTTTGCTCTTCCTGCAATAGCCTTGTCTATATTAACGACATCGTCAGTCTGTCCGTTAACCAGTTGCAGCTTCCATCTTTTGCTCTCATCCGGGATTTGATCAATCTCAAAGCGGGCGATATTATGCCAACGTCGCTGTTCACAAAGCGACAGGATCACCTTAACAGCCTCAGATTCAAATCGGATGCGACGATCAGATTGATCGTCAAACAGCCTACTTATGCAACAATTATCCAAGTATACATTCATAGTAAACTCTCTTCAGTGTCTTTTTTTCAGCCGCAGAACAGCTGCACAGACGAATCCCGTCATCAGGATTTGCCTCCTGAGCCAAATGATCAACCGAAATTTTTTTAAAAAATTACCGAAATCTTCTGATGTCAACACGAACAGGGACAGGTTTTCCCTGTTGAAAAGTAAAAGCTGGGATCAATTCTGAAGAAAATCGTCCGCATCGACATGATCGGAAAAACTGAATGGTCGTTTTTTTTATGGAGTGACGACTAAGACGTATCGGCCAGTCAGGAAGCCTGCCGATACAATTGGTGAGAGCGTGTGGAATCCTCATGATAACCTCCTGGTAGTAGGGTAAAAAGTAGGTGACCCGGCTATCTCCCCGCTGGAGACCCGTGGCTTTCCGACACCGTCTCACGACGGTTGTGGCTTTATTCAACTTTCTGGTACCGACCAGAAAGCAAGGCAAGTGTTCAAGTAATGAAATGCTGCCTCTTTATTATGATTGAAACAGGCGATAAAAAACATTTTATCCTGCCCGGCTGAAAACATCTTTGTACCGGACAGTTTTTTTTACCGCCATTGCTTCTATGGGTAAAATGTACACAGTTTTATTTCTTCAGTCAAGAAAAAACTTTCATATCAATATGCTAAAAAAAGAAATTATCATTCTCCCTAATGCCCCCGAGAATTCTCCCACCACTCGCCAGTAAAATACAAGCGTTATATCAGAGCAATAACGTCATAAACACCAGCAAGAAAGATGGTTGCCGGACTGGACCGACGTAGTACTCCTGGCCAATATATTTCGTCCATTCAGAGCAGCCTCGGTAGCAAAATATCAAAAAAAGATTCAACAAGATTGCCCCTCTCAAATCCCTTCCCAATAATGACTGGCAATATCAAGTGTATAATCCAGCGCCGGACAGGGAACCGCAGAGCCTGCAAACTCAGCCGCCTTTTCATCTGACAGGTTAATCGGATAACCGCAGTCAAGCTTTTCCCCGCAGAGTTCAGCCAACACAGCAAGGCTACCATCCCGCATGGCAACCAGATCATAACCACCTTCCAGCGTGACCAACACCTTGCCGCCACAGACTTCTTCCGCCACAGCAATCATCTGACGGGTCATCCAGGAAAAACCTGCCGGAGTCACCCGCATGGCCCCTAATGGATCATCGCCATGTATATCAAAACCACAGGAAATCAAAATCAGCTCCGGCTGATAGGCTCGGGTAATCGGCACCATCAAATCATTTACAATCCTGGCGAACTCCATATCCCCTTCCCCGCCAGCCAGAGGGATATTGATATTAAAGCCCTCTCCATCACCCTTGCCGATCTCCGGGAAGCACCGGTACCAGGGTAATACGGGTATTGATGGCTAGAGAGATACAATACCTTATCGGTGTCGTAAAAGCTGTTTTGGGTACCATTGCCGTGATGCAAATCCCAATCAAGGATCAGGACACGCTGCATCCCCAGCTCCTGCATTGCCCAGCGGGCTGCAATGGCTACATTATTGAACAGGCAGAACCCGCCAGATTCACCCCATTCTGCGTGATGCCCTGGCGGGCGAACCAGGCAAAAAGCGTTATCCAGCTCGCCGCTCTCAATGCGGGTAATGCCGTCCACCAAGGCACCAGCAGCAAGGCAGGCCGCCTCATAAGAGCGGGCCGAAGTCTGGGTGTCGGGGTCCAGGTATTCAACGCCCCTTCCCTGGGTTGATGCCACTCGATCCACCATAATAGGTGAATGGTTAAGATGAAGAACGTCATCCGAGACCGGATCAAAGCTGGGAAAGACAAAGTGCTCTGCTATCCTTCCCTTGTCTAGGGTATTATAGATAACCCGTAGCCGTTCCGGTGATTCTGGATGGCCGATGTCCGGTTGATGTTCCAAAAAGAGATTATCTCTATAGACACCTGTTTTTCGCATTTATATCTCCTTTTCCAGCGTCCTGCATGTATACGCTTGCTGCTCTGTAATAATTATATCCATGTATTGATCATGGGCCTCCATTGGAACCTGCTCAATCATCTGCAAGGCATAGGCCAGTCCGATTCGTCGGGCCTGCGGCGCATTCTGGGTTAAAAAACGATCATAATAGCCGCCACCGTAGCCAAGTCTTCCCCCGCCTGGATCAAAGACCGAACCCGGCACCAGAACAGCATTAATTTTTGTTGGATCAATCGTTGCCCGGACAATTTGTTTTTCTGTCGGTTCCAGAATCCCGAAACAGCCCGGTTTGAGCTGCGTTGCAGGATCAGTAATCTGCACGGCCAAGAGCCGGGACTCCTTGCGCAGGGTCACAGGAACGGAGACTATTTTTCTGGCGGCAAGGCAATGTTCAATCAGAGCAAGGGTTTCGACCTCGCTGCGAAAATGAACATAGATAAACAGGTGCTTCGCATGAACAAAAACCGGCTGTTCAAGTAGCCGAGTTTGTATCTGTTCACTTTTGTTCCGACGCAGGGACACTTTCAGCAGGTCTCGCTCAGCAAGTCGTTCTTTTCGTAAACGGTTTCGTTTCATAGTGACTCTATTTTCTCACAAATTACATGAAGCAATAATTCTTCGCTT
>MTKO01000036.1 GCA_004028505.1 Candidatus Electrothrix aarhusensis | reverse complement strand
GTGTTACTATGCTCAGGTATGCTTCATCTTCTTCAGCAATATCGGAAGCTGAAAAAGTGATCTTTAATTTTGAATTATTGTTGTCAACAGAAATAAAATCAAGAGATGCTGATTTAAAATACATATTGCTATATTCTGCATCAGGACAATCACTATTACTATATTCAAGAGTAATATTATAATTTTCTGCAAATGCAGAGTTACAAATTAGACTAAACAACAATATTAAAATAGTTTTTCTGGGCAAATCCATCAGGTTCTCCTTTCATTACGTTTACAGGTAATACCTACTGATAACAAACTGCAACAACAATTATTTCAGCGTTACAATAGATGTCAAGCGGATGCTGATTCTGATGCAGCCAGTACTGAACGACCCGCCGCGCCTGCGCCACCGTTATCGGTTCCGCCGCTGCCTATACTGGCAAAAGCAGAATAAACAGCATGCACAGAATCCGGTTGCTTTTTCCTATTCCACCCTTTCCTTGGCTTCACTCGGACCTCCCGAATTGTATTCTTTTGTATCTTTCGTACCAAAATCACTGGCTCTGAACTATCAAATCCGTTATTATTCCAGAAATGCGGAAAAAAGGCTCACAAATAACAGCATTTTTTCAATAAGCTGCATAAAGATCTCTGGAAAAAAGGAACGTTTAATAGCTCTACCGGCGGCAATTGAGATACCGGATACCCTGCGATTCCTTTCCTTGCAAGCAATGAGAAACGAAATAAAATTTTATGACTGAATCCAATAACCAAAAACAATCATCCGGCAAACTCTGGGGCGGACGTTTCGCCGAGCAGACCGCCGCCTCAGTGGAAGCCTTTACCGAATCCATTTCCTATGACTGGCGGCTGTACCGGCACGACATCATGGGGTCCAAGGCCCATGCCCGCATGTTGGCCAAGCAAGGCCTGATTGATGACAAAGAGCGGGATGCCATCATTGCGGGTTTAACCGAAATTGAGCAGGAGATCAGCGAGGGCCGCTTCACCTTTCGAGCCGAGCTGGAAGATATTCACATGAATATCGAAAAAGCCCTGACCGATAAGATCGGTGCTGCCGGAGAAAAACTGCATACCGCCCGCAGCCGCAACGATCAGGTGGCCTTGGATATCCGACTCTATCTCCGGGATGAATGTGCCGCGCTGAATCATCTTTTAACCGAAGTGCAGAAGGGTTTCACCCGCTTGGCCCGCACCAATCTCGGCGCTGTGATGCCCGGCTACACCCATCTCCAACGGGCCCAGCCGGTACTGCTTTCCCATCATCTCCTGGCCTATGTGGAGATGTTCGGGCGTGATCGGGAGCGAATAGCCGACGGCCTGAAACGGATCAACATCATGCCCCTGGGTTCAGCCGCCCTTGCCGGAACCGGCCTGCCCATTGATCGGGAATTTGTTGCTGAGGAACTGGGATTCCCGGCTGTCACGGCCAATTCTATGGACACCACGGCGGATCGCGATTTTGCAATGGAACTCCTCTTCTGCCTGACCACGATTCAACTCCATCTGAGCAGAATGGCTGAGGAGTTCGTTCTCTGGTCCTCCAAGGAATTCGACTTCATCAAGATCGGTGATAAGTACTGCACCGGTTCTTCCATCATGCCGCAAAAGAAAAACCCGGACATCCCAGAACTCATCCGGGGCAAAGCCGGACGGGTGACCGGTTCCCTGGTTTCTCTACTGATGACCGTGAAAGGTCTGCCGCTCACCTATAACCGAGATTTACAGGAAGATAAGGAGCCACTCTTTGATGCCCTGGATACGGTCAAAGCCAGCCTGTCCATTACTGCTGAGCTGCTCGCCAACAGCGACTTTGATACAGAACGGATGAAAGCGGCAACCTACGGCGGCTTTATGACAGCCACGGATATCGCAGATTATCTGGTCAAGAAAAACATGCCTTTTCGGCAGGCGCACGGCGTGGTGGGCCACATTGTCGCCCTGTGTCAGGAACGTGATATCGAGCTGATTGAGCTGCGCCTAGATGAGCTGCAACAATTTTCAGATTTGATAGAGGAAGATATTTTTAATGTCCTTTCCGTGGAAGGCTCTGTGAACAGCCGGGTTTCCATAGGCGGTACCGCCGAAATACGGGTTGCCGAGGCATTGGAACGTGCAGAACAACAACTGGGGATAGTATAATGAAGATGTATGTGATGAGGCGTGGTTCTCTTGTAGGCAGCCTACTGAGCGGTCTACTTCTGATCGGCCTGACCGGCTGCGGATATAAAAATGATCCGGTGGCACCGCAGGCCTTGGTTCCTGCTCCTATCAACGATCTGCGCTATGAGCTGACCGACAAGGGTGCTGTCCTGCACTGGAGTTATCCCACCCGGACCGTGGGCGGTGAGGAGCTGACAGAAATTGATTCTTTTATGCTCTACCGGGCCGAGGTTGCCTCGGGTTCCTACTGCGAGACCTGTCCTATTCCTTTCGGAAGTCCGATCAAAATTGATGGCGGCCTTATTCCTGAGCGGGAAGGACGAAGATCTGCCAGCTATGAAATCGGCCTCCTGCGGCCAGCCCATCAGTATTTCTTTAAAGTACACAGCCGAACCGGCTGGTTAACCCCTTCTGCCGACTCCAATCAGGTCAACTTTACTTGGGAAACACCTCCCGCAATACCGCAAGATCTGGTTGCCGAAGTCGGCAGCAACATAATTTCTCTCCAATGGCAGCCGGTTTCAAGCTATCTTGATGGCAGTACAGCGGACAATATCAAATATCAGGTCTCCCGACGCGTGGGCAAAGGTTCCTTTAAGAACGTTGGGAGCTTGCTGACTCAACCGGAATTTATGGATACTCAGGTAAGCGGAGGCCATGAATACACCTACCGCGTCCAGG
The DNA here is from genome assembly GCA_004028505.1 of Candidatus Electrothrix aarhusensis. Taxonomy (GTDB): domain Bacteria; phylum Desulfobacterota; class Desulfobulbia; order Desulfobulbales; family Desulfobulbaceae; genus Electrothrix; species Electrothrix aarhusensis. The sequence continues at coordinate 2,458 of MTKO01000036.1, read as the reverse complement.
CTCTAAGCGACTATGACGGAGACATGGTTGCCGGGGAGTTCGGCAAGCCGTTTAAAGTTGAAGTGGTGGATCTAATCGCTCCGGCAACACCAGAGAACGTCACCACCGCCCGTACAGCTGCCTCGGTCAAGATTTTCTGGGATCAAGGGACAGAAGCGGATTTGGCCGGTTACCGGATATACCGCCGCTTAGGTAACGAAGATGACCCCGTCATGATCGGCGAAGTGCAAATGCCCTATACTATTTACGAAGATACCGAGGCACCGGATGAGAACATCTATGTGTATTACTCGGTCAGCAGCTTTGACAAGAGTGATCCAGCCAATGAGAGTGAACGCTCTGCTGAGGTAGAGGGCGAATAGCTCAAAAGAGCACAAGAGCAAAACAGCTGAAATATCTACCGTAACCACCATACATAGCACATGCTTTTCCAGCCGGTTATTGATCAGAGCATCGATCAATAACCGGTTTTTCCTTAGAAATGTCCAAAAAAATAAAATCCCTTTGTACGGAACTCTGTAAGGGCACGGCACGCCGTGCCCCTACCGGATGTAGGTTTGGCGGAACGGTCTACAAGAACATCTAATCAATAAACAAAACAGCGACAATGAATCACTTTACCTACAAAAACGGCGTCCTTCACTGTGAGGACAAGCCTGTCCAGGACATTGCCAAAGAAGTCGGCACCCCCTTCTATCTCTACAGCACAGCCACCCTGCAACGTCATTTCGATGCCTTTGACTCCGGTTTTACCGGAATGAAACATCAGACCTGTTTTGCGGTCAAATCCTGTTCCAATCTCTCTGTGCTCAACATCTTCGCCAAGATGGGCGGCGGGGCTGATATTGTCTCCGGCGGCGAACTCTACCGGGCCATGAAGGCTGGTATTGATCCGCAAAAGATCATCTACTCCGGTGTGGGCAAAACCAGGACAGAAATACGTGAGGCCCTAGAGGCTGACATTCTGATGTTTAATGTGGAATCTCCCCAGGAACTGGATCGAATCCAGGAAATTGCAGCGGAGATGAAAATCACAGCCCGGATCGCCTTTCGGATCAACCCGGATGTTGACCCCAAAACCCATGCCTATATCTCCACCGGTCTGGCGAAAAACAAATTCGGTGTCCCTGTAGACGAGGCGTTGCAAGAGTACCTGCGGGCACAGAAAATGGAAAATATTGAGATCGTCGGCGTGAGCTGCCATATCGGTTCACAGCTGACCCAGATTGAGCCCTTTATCGAGGCCCTGCGCAAGGTGAAAAAATTTGTGGCCGGGCTGGAACAGGAAGGATCGGCATTCAATATCTTGATCTGGGCGGCGGTGTCGGTATCGTTTATGACGATGAACAACCGCCTCATCCGGTGGATTATGCCGCAGCCATCCGTGCGGAGCTTGGTGATGTGGACTGCACCCTGATCTTGGAGCCGGGCCGGGTCATCACCGGCAACGCGGGCATTCTGGTCACCGAAGTCCAGTATACCAAGGTTAATACTGGCGGCGAAAAGGACAAACGGTTTCTGATTACGGATGCCGGGATGAACGATCTTGCCCGCCCTTCCCTGTACAAAGCCTTTCATGAGATTCTCCCGGTGCGGGAGCCTGCTGAGGATGCGGCGAAACATCAAGTCGATGTGGTTGGCCCCATCTGCGAGACCGGCGATTTCATGGCTAAAGACAGGATGATGCCTGATGTACAACCCGGCGAGCTGCTGGCTGTTATGAGCTGCGGCGCTTATGGTTTCTCTATGGCATCCACCTATAATTCTCGGCCCAAGGTGGCTGAAATTTTGGTCGATGGTGATCAATTCCGGGTTATCCGAGAGCGAGAAAGTTATGAGGATCTGGTGCGGGGGGAAGATTTGAGTACGTTGCCCTGAGTAAGGGAACGATAACTTGGCAGGTTGCTGTTTCTTTCGTTCTGAAAAAACAGCAGCCGACATCCGCATAAAAGCGGAAGTAAGCAGGGAAGTTTTTTTCCATGTTAGCTGCTGGATAGCGTGATAAGAGGAAAAGAGCAGGCGGAAAGTAATAAGTGGAAAGGTTTTCCCATTTTTCGTCTCAATATCGGAATAAGTGGAATTTTATGGAATCTATTACTGTCAATAGCATGAAAAGTTTCCGCTTATTAAGACTGTTGGCCTTCTATTCAATCGAATAAAATTATTTTGTCTTATAAATATTTCTAACCGATTTGCTCTTTTTATCTACAAACGTAATTTTTTGACAACTGACATGCTAATTAATACATCTACAATGGTTGATTGGAATTGGTTTTTTGCTGCTTTTGCACAATGCGGTGCTGCTTTAATTGGTATTATCGCAGCATTTATTATTTCAAAATTGTTAGCTGAAGATAACAAATACGACTCTATTAAAATAAAATTAGAAAGCGTTCCCCCCGGCGCGGCCGAGACCAAACCTATAAGTAACACTAGCGGAACCCGTCAGATTTGTGTA
>MTKO01000010.1 GCA_004028505.1 Candidatus Electrothrix aarhusensis | reverse complement strand
GGTTTGCGGCAGTCTGGCAAGCTGGAATTTGCCGGACAGCGGGGGCGGTTGTGCTGGCTTTTCGGGCTGGGGATTGATGATGATATCGCCGCCTACATTGCCGCCAACCGCAACTCCGCCTGCCCCGGCTGCAATACTTCCGTCCTGCGCTATTGCTCCTGAGCCTTTGTTGCTTGCCTTGCGCGGCTTCTTACGACTCTTCTTTTTCATCTCTCTACTTTTTGTCAGCAGGCATGCCGTTTACCTGCTTAGTGCCCTGAGCGATATTCTGGTCGCCGCCGCCGTTGTGAGTGAAGACATTGCCTTGCACATTGCCGCCCAACGCCACACCTCCTGCACCAGCAGCTGTACTACCGTTCTGCGCGATCGCCCCGGAGCCGTGCTGTACGGCGTGATAAGTCCCCACCGGCTCCCCCGCCGCCGCCAGCACTGCTTCAGCTGCCTGTACCAACTCAGCATCCTTATCCGCTCCGGCACCGTCCAGAGCCTTTGCCAGCTCCTGCTGCCTACCCTCCGCTTCCGGCTTTTTCACCAAATAATCCACCGCATCAGTCACATCTTCATTTTTCTTGTACCGATCCTGAATCAACGTTTTCAGCCCAGCATAGGCATCCACAACCGCCTTTGACGCAGTATCCTTGAGACCAGCCGCCGCTCCAAGGGCAACAGCAGCAGCAATAGTGGTAATAACAGGTTCCATAATATTTTCCTCCAGCAAAGATTATACATACATTCCAACTCATACCCTACAGGAAAGGAGCTGCAACCGCAACTGAGCAACCACCCGAGAGAGCACTTTCTCTACAGGAACAATTATTGACAAAGAACTCTTTTTATGAACATCATAATAACATAAGCAGCACCCCATAACACACTGTGGTTCCTCCCAGAATAAACAAAACATATCTTTTGATTCTAGACATTTCATATAGAAAAATATATTATCTCAAATACATCAATCTTTCAGGGAGAAGGAAATGAAAACAAAAATAACAAATCGATTCAGGAGAGGAATATTGACCTTATTTCTCTCAGCCTCTTTACCGGGAACGGCCCTTTCCGCTCAACTTATTTATTCATTAGCAGCAGGCCCAAGCGAGGCCTTACGAGAAGACAGTACAGCAGTTGCCAGTACAGCAGTTGCTGTCCAGCTCGCCCTCTCGTCCCCTGAGCAAATTTCTCCTCAGGATGAAGTTGTTTTCCCTCTGCCTAACGGTCAGTTAGTTACCGGAACCGTGTTCAAAACTCTGGAAGGCAGCGGACCTTCAGTGCTTGAGCAGCAGGCCACCTCGGTTACTATCATCAGCTTGAATAATAACGGTGGCGGGTTACGGATAATTGAGCAAAATGGGACCGTCACCGGCATGCTTCTTGTTGATAACAGCGAGAAAAAGATCTACCAAGCAGCCTTGGACAGCAACGGATTTGGAATCCTTCAGGAGGATGATCGCAATAAACACCTCTGTGTAGATTTTCCTGGGCAGAGTGGCCCACTTCTTGCGGAAATGCCTCTTGTTGCAGAGCTGACTCCAGACCTGACAACCCTAAAAAATCTTGAGAGCCGTCCAGGTGCATCCAACACTCTCTACATCAATTACTGGGGCGGGACCCTCTCCGGGACAGTCTGGAATATTGAACATAACAGCGGTAACGATATTACCTATACCCCATATAGCAGTGATTCCATCACCAGTTCATTTTCCACGACAGATCAATATAATATGTGGCTAGCCTGGCGAGAAGCATCAGAGGATTATGCCCCCTTTGATATCAACGTAACAACAAAGGAGTCTGTCTACCTGGCAACAGCGGTTACAAATCGCGTTCAGATTATCGCCACAACAACCGATTATTTTTACCCCGATGCCGGTGGAGTAGCCTATACCGATATTTTTATTGACACCAGCAATGATTATTACCGAACAGGATTTGCCTGGAATTCCGGCGCTGGTGCCCTCGGCATGACCATCGCCCATGAGGCCGGGCACCAGATCGGGGGGCTTTCCCATGACGGCACCTTCAGCAAGGGAGATGACTCTTATGATTCTGGGCATGGTGTCTGGGGATCTATTATGGGTGGGCCGTTCAATAAGGCCTATGTGCAGTGGTCCAAGGGAGAATATTCTGATGCCAATGAGCAGGAGGATGATCTGAGTCTCATAAAGGGGGTTTTAGGTTCCATTGCAGATGACGCAGGCAACTCCAATGCATCTGCCACAGCCCTGACCCTGCCGGTCACAGATCAGGAAGGACAAATCACACCGGATGGTCTTTCTTCTGACATTGATGTCTATAAATTTAACGCGTCCGGGACGTCTCATATCGAGGTTAGCCCATTACTAGGTGACGAGGGAGAGAACCGGGCCGCAAACCTAGCCATGAACGTCACGCTAAAAAATGCTGCGGGATCTGTCATTGCCAGTATGACTTCCAGCGACAATTCGCCGCTAGCACCAAATACCAACACCTTTGTCTATGACGGTAGCTTAACTTCTGGAACCTATTATCTAACCATTGATGCGGTTTCCCCTGACACTAACTGGTCCACAGGATTTGGAGAATATGGTAACGGAGGTTTGTATAGAATGTCTATCAGTACCAACGCCAGCACCGATCCAGATTTGATCGTGGCTTCATCTTCTGTGAGCGACAATACTCTAACACCGAGCCAATCCTTTACAGTGTATGCAACCGTAGAAAACCAGGGAGCTGGCACAGCCAATGCCACCACCCTGCTCTATTATCGCTCCACTGATGCAACAATTACCTCAGCTGACATGCAGATCGGGATTGATGCGGTTTCCTCACTGGCGGCCAGCGCGATCTCTGCTGAAAATCTACTGACCACCGCATCCAGTTCCGAGGGTACGTACTGGCTCGGAGCCTGTGTCAATGCTGTTGTAGGAGAATCGGATAGGACCAATCAATGCTCAACTGGTGTGCAAATTACAGTCGCTGCTGCTCCCCAGCCTGACTTGACCGTCATTTCCCCCTCTGTCAGCGACAACACCCTGACGCCGGGCCAGAGCTTCACTATCAATGCCACTGCAAAAAACCAGGGAACCGCGACAGCAAACAGCTCCACTCTCCGCTATTACCGCTCAACCGACGCAACCATCACCACCTCCGACAGTCAGCTGACCACCGATTCGGTGAGTTCTCTCGCTGCCAGCGCAACTTCTGCTCAAAACGCCTCTGTCACCGCACCAACCTCAGTGGGAACGTATTGGCTCGGAGCCTGTTTGGATACTGTTACCAATGAATCAAACACCGGCAATCAATGCTCTTCCGGTGTGCAAATTACAGTCGCTGCTGCTCCCCAGCCGGACCTGATTGTTATTTCCCCCTCTGTCAGCGACAACACCCTGACACCGGGCCAAAGTTTCATCATCAATGCTACTGCAAAAAATCAAGGAACCGCGACAGCAAACAGCTCCACTCTCCGCTATTACCGCTCAACCGATGCAACCATCACCACCTCCGACACCCTACTGGCCACCGATTCTGTGGGTTTTCTCGCTGCCATTGCAACTTCCGCTCAGAACGCCTCTGTCATTGCACCAACCTCGGAGGGAACGTATTGGCTCGGAGCCTGTGTGGATACTGTTACCAATGAATCAAACACCGGCAATCAATGTTCCTCTGGCGCACAGATCACTGTCGTCGGGCAGGAGGAACCCTTCCCTTGGCTCCTTTTCTACCCTGCTTTTTTGTAAACTGCGCAAAAAAAATGCCCGGAGTGCTCCTCCGGGCTGATGTATTTTCTGCTCTTAAGTCAAAACTGCTTGCCTTTCTGCTCTTTATTCATATTACCCGTCTTTTTCCGTACGAAGCAACATCCTGAAACAGATCATCATTCCCGAATACCTTTTTAAAAATCACAAAACATTTAACTAACTGTTGACAAAAGATTTTCAGATCCATATATTGTGCATATGCACAATACGGTAACGCCTGTACCACAAGTAGACATTAACAAGCCAACTTTTTTAACGAAGAAAAGCTGGCTACGAGAGAATCCAAAAATCACGGAGGTAAGAGGATGAAAATCTGTATTACAGCAATAGAAAATGATATAAATGCAGCAACAGATGCCGCGTTCGGCAGGGCACCTTGGTTTGTTTTGGTCGATACGGAATCAGGGGCGACCGAAGGTATTGAGAACGTCTCATCCCAGGCCGCACAGGGGGCGGGTATCGCAGCAGCCCAAACCATGAGCGAACACGGGGTCGATGCCGTGCTCACCGGCAGACTGGGGCCAAAGGCCAGGGCAGCACTGGAAGCGTCGGGAGTCGGAATGTACGAGGGATTGGGCCGCTCCACTGTTGCCGAGGCCCTGGAGCAATTTCGTTCAGGACAATATGTAGCTTCTGGGCAGCCCCAAGAGCAAACAACAACGGGTACAGCTTCTGCTTCCCCAGGTCAGTGCAAAGGCCCCGGTGCTGTCCGAGTCCAAGGTGGCGGGCAGGGTAAGGGGCAAGGCCAGGGAAAAGGAAACTGCGGTTGCGGTAACGGAACTGGAAAGGGTCAAGGACGCAGGAGGGGCCAGTGAACAAGAAACTGCACCCGGAAATTATCAAACATTTCCACAGCACGACCTTTATGACCCCGATCATCGGGGTCACCGGCGGCAAGGGAGGGGTGGGCAAATCAACAGTAGCTGTTAATTTGGCTGCCGCCTTTGTCGCCCAAGGGAGGAGGGTTGCCCTGATCGACGCAGATGTGGATGCACCCAACGACAGTATCCTCCTCGGGATACCGTTGGAAAATCCAGAGCCTGTTACCATCATGCAACCAATTTTTGACCCGGAAAAATGCACAGATTGCCGAAAATGCGTCAAAGCCTGTCAACTGAACAGTCTGTTCCGACCGCAAGCAAAGACGATCAACCTGATGGGGGAATGTAATGGCTGCGAGGCCTGTTATCTCGTCTGTCCGGAAGGCGCAATTAGTCGCGGAAGTCATTCCGTGGGTACCCTCTACAAGACCGAACGGGGCAAACTGACCCTCTACACCGGGGCTCTTCAGCCGGGTTTAGCAGAAAGCGCCCTGGTCGTCAACGCGGTCAGAGACGCTGCTTTTGCCGAAGCAGATCAGTTTGATATTATTCTGGTGGACACGGCACCGGGAACCCATTGCAATGTGATCAGCGCCTTAAAAGGAGCCGACCATGTATTGGCAGTGACAGAGCCGACCCCACTAGGCTCTCATGATCTTGAGTTAATCCTTTCCCTGCTGGAGATGTTTGCCATGCAGCGAAGCGTTGTGATCAACCGTTCAGATCTGCCTGGGAAAAAAGAAAAGGTCGAACAGGCAGCCCGAGCCAGCTCCGCTCCTATTGCAGGAGAAATCAAGCTGGACAAGGATCTCTTGGCTGGTTATCTGCAAGGAACGCCGGTGTTGATCTTTTGCCGAATTCATCGGCAGCAAAGATTTTCCTGGATATGGCTGACCATCTGACAGCAACCTATCCGAACCGAAACAAACAGGCAG
>MTKO01000009.1 GCA_004028505.1 Candidatus Electrothrix aarhusensis | reverse complement strand
TTTTCAGGATAGGGACGACCCGCAGCTCATTACCAGCAGGCCGGGGGAAGCCGCAGAACGGTTGGGCAAAGAACAGCGGCAGCTACAATTGGGCAAATTGCCCGAACCGCCGGAGCATAGTTTTGTCGGACGCAGTCGGATGCTGCTCTCTTTGGAGCGGCTGCTGGAGCAGGAAACCTATGCCGTGATCCGGGGGAGCGGCGGCATGGGGCAAGACCGCTGTCGCCGTGGAGTTGAGCCGCTGGCTGGTGCGTTGCGGACGGTTTCAGCGGGCCGCCTTTGTCAGCGTGGAACCGCAGAATGTCCAGGATGTCCGGGGCGTGCTGGACAGCATAGGCCATCAGCTGCTGCCCAAATACAGCGCAGCCATGTATTCAGAGCAAGAGGGGGATGCGTTGACCCTGGCACGACAGCCGGTGGAACGGGCCTTGCGGGATTTTCCCACTCTGATTCTGTTGGACAATATGGAGAGCGTGCTGCCGGATCATGCAGCAACAACCCCGCCGGAGTAGCCGATGTAACCGAGCTGCTGGACCTTTGCCAAAAGCTGTTGGCTGCCTCGCCAGAATGTCGCCTGCTCTTTACCAGCCGGGAGCTGTTGCCTGCGCCCTTTGGTCGGGCAAAGAATACTGTGGAATTGGGACGACTGGACAGGAACGAGGCGATTCAGTTGGTGGAACAGGTCATGGCTGAACACGGCTGGCAACCGCCGGAGAGCGACAACGCCTCCACTCCGGAAGAGGTGGCAGAACTGGTGGATACGGTGCATTGCCATCCTCGGGCCTTGGTGCTGCTGGCACGGGAGGTTGCGAACGGGGTCCGGGCCACCACCGAGGAAACGACCAAGCTCATGGCCAAGCTGGAGACTGCAATCCGGGTGATCGGGAGAATTCGCTGTATGCTAGCGTGGAGCTGTCGCTGCGCCGTTTGCCTCCAGAGATGCGGGAGCTGGTGCAGGGGTTGGCGGTGTTTCATGGGGGAGGGAATGGTTTTAACATGTCAGCAGCATTGGGCATTGAGCCAAAGGAACTTGCAAAGCCAGCTGCATGGCTAATCAAGGTAGGGCTGGCCGAGCTTCGTGAACATGGCTATATCCGCCTTGATCCGGCCCTGTCCGATTTTCTCCGCTTAGGACAGAGCACTGAACGCTTGGCCGAGCTGGAAGCAGCTTGGGCCGAAGCTATGAGTCAGTTGGTTAGCTTTCTGTATGAGCAAATGTTCAAGGATTGCAACCTAGCAGCCACGTTGACCCTGCTTGAGCTGCCCAATCTTATGGCCCTATTAGATTGGCTAGAACAGCAGATTAACGCAGACCCGGCCAAGGCCGAAGAAATCAGCACAGTTGCCCAATTGACAGAAAAACTGCTGTCTGACTTGAATCAGCCCCAAGCCTTGGCCCGTGCAGTGGAGCTACGGGAAAAGGCAGCCAATTTAATTTCTGATTGGGGAAGAGTCTGCTTTGAAGATGAATACTCGATGATTGAACGTCTGCTTGATCAGGGAAATATGCAGATTGCTTTTGAATATGCCAGATCCTTGTTGAAAAAGGCACAGTCTGCCGGGCCGCAAGCCTATGAGAATGCTGATTATCACCTGGCAATGGCTCATTTTTTGCTTGGACGAGTGTTGAATAACGTAGAGCAGGCCGCCCCCGCCTTGGACTTTCTTATCGAGAGTCAGCAACTTTTTGAGGCTCTAGGTAAGCTAGGCAAGCAGATGGCCTCAACCGCCTTGGTCGAACAGGCCGATTGCCTCAGCAAACTTGGCCGCTTGGATGCAGCGGCGGAGAAATACGAGGAAGCCATCAGACGGGATGAACAACAGGAAGACTTTCGAGGTGTGGCAATTGGCAAAGGTCAGCTGGCAACCCTGCGCTATGACCAACAACGCTACGATCATGCCTTGGCCGGATATCAGGAGGTATTGACCATCTTTGAAAGGTTGGGTGAACCGGCTTCAATTTCCACGATTTGGCACCAAATCGGCATGGTGCATCAGAAGACCGGGCACAGCACGAAGAGGCTGAGACCGCCTATCGCTGTTCATTGGAAATAAAAATCCAATGCAATGACTTGATAGGTCAGGTAAGCAGTTTGATCCAGTTGGGCAATCTGTACTATGACTGTCTGCATTTTATGGAAGAGGCGGTCACTTTTTATCGACAGGCTGCTGAAATCTCTGCGCGGCTGGGAGTTATGCACCACGAAGGAAATGCCCGAAGTAACATCGCTATAATCTTGCATCAATTTAAACGCTACAACGAAGCACGGCAGGAGATTATGCGGGCGATTGAGTGCGCTAAAGAAATTGGTATTGCCCTCCATCCGTGGAAGTCTTTTAATATTTTGCACGATATTGAATCAGCAGAAGGCAATACAGCTGCCGCACAAGCAGCTTGGCGTGATGCACGGGATGCCTACCTTGCCTACCGTAGACAGGGTGGTTATGCAAAATTCAGCGGTGGCCAGATAGCGGAGCAGATTCTGGCTTTTATTGCCCAAGAAAAATGGAACGAAATTGAGGAGATGTTCAAAGGGTTAGCTAATGCTCCGCAGGTACCCGCATCTGGTAAATATATGATCCAGCTTCTGCACAAAGTCCTCAACGGCTTCCGCGACCCGGCCTTGGCCGATGACCCTGCTCTTGATTATGACGATGCGGCGGAGGTGTTGTTTTTGATGGAGCGGTTGAAGGGATGAGGGATGTTGCGGGCATAACCCAGGAACGCCCGGTGTTAAAACACCGGGCTATTATCGGGCTGTCCCTCCGGGACGCTGTGCGTTCTTCTGAGGCAGAAGCTTAACCCGTCCCGGAGGGACGCACCAAACATAGCCCAGGGTTTTAACCCTGGGTGGGGCCGGTTAACCCATGAGGCGGGAAGATAGGGACACACCGTGTCCCGGATGCCCACCCCGCGATAAATCACGGGGCTCTAATCGGCTGTCCCTCCGGGACAAAAACGATGACGGAGCAAAGGGAGAAATCATGTCGCATTCATATATCAGTTGCCACATCCATTACGTATTCAGCACCAAAGGACGGGAACCCTGGATCACACCGGATATCCGCGAACGTCTGTTTACATATCTGACTGGAACAGAACAGCACGAAAAAACAACATGGCCTCATTGCGAGTCGGTGGAACCGAAGACCATGTACATCAGCTCGTCTCCCTCCCGGCAACCCTGTCCATCGCCAAGGCAGTACAGCTCATCAAGGGCAATTCCTCAAAATGGATTCACGAGACCTTTCCGCAACACCGACATTTTTATTGGCAGGAGGGCTACGGCGCATTCAGCGTCAGCGTTTCGCAAATTGAAAGGATCATCGTATATATCGATAACCAGCAGGAACACCATCGTTTCAGCTCCTTTGAAGAAGAATTCCTGCTCCTGCTGAAAAAACATCGGACGGAATACGATGAACAGCATGTGTTCGGATAACCAGTCCCGGAGGGACGGCACCGAACATAGCCCAGGGTTTTAACCCTGGGGCGGGGGCTCAGGTGCCGTCATCACCGCCATCCTTATTTCACACACCAATCATAAGCATTACGGAACATTTTCAACCAAGGCGAAACCTCCAACCCCTGCATATCCTGCGGCAACCAATGGCATTGCCAAGGTAGGAAGGCCCGTTCCGGGTGGGGCATCATAGCCAGATGGCGACCATCCGGTGAGCAGAGCCCGGCAAAGCCACCCGGCGAACCGTTGGGGTTAAAGGGATACTGCTCCGTAACCGCGCCGCTATCATCGGTGTAGACTAGCGGCACTAGGTTCTGTCCGACCACCTCTGCCCGTACTGCCGCATCCGGGAAGTGCAGCTTGCCCTCGCCGTGATCCACATGGATACCGAAGACCAGCTCGGACATACCTTGGAGCATGATGGCCGGACTGTTCTGCACCCGCACCGTGGCCCAACGGGATTCAAAGCGGCCTGAGTCGTTATGGACAAAGCGGGGTTGGGCCTCGGCCTCCAGCCCTTGCCAAGGCACCCAGCCAAGCAGGCCGAAGAGCTGGCAGCCGTTGCAGATACCCAGAGTAAAGGTGTCAGGCCGGTTGTAGAACGCGGTAAACATGTCCTTGATCCGGTCATTAAACAAAATGGTGGCGGCCCAGCCCTTGGCTGACTCCGGTACATCAGCATAGGAAAATCCGCCCACCGCCGCAATACCTCGGAATCCATCCAGGGTGATGCGCCCGGCTAGCAGATCGGTCATAGTGATGTCCCAGGGTTCAAACCCGGCAGCGTAGAAGGCGGAACTCATCTCTCGGTCCGAGTTAGAGCCCTCATCGCGGAGGATAGCCACCTTGGGTTTATCCTTTGCCGTCAGCAGGCCCTTGGGCGCAGGTTCCGGGCGGAAGGGCAGGCTGTAGGCCGGGGCAATGCGATTGTAGATTGCTGCCTTTTCCGCATCAGCACAGGCCGGGTTCATCTGAAGTCGTTCCAGCTGATAACTGGTCTCTTCCCACTCCTGGCGCAGAACACGCATGTCTTCGTCTAAGACCAGGTCGCCGTTGTAGCGGATGCGAATCTGTTTCTCCACTGTGCTGTTGCCCAGCAGGATGTTGTCTACTTCAGCCGCAGCAAGGATTTCCTGGACATGATCAAGTTCGTCCAGGCGGCATTCCAGCACAAGGCCCAGCTCTTCGTTAAACAGAGCTGGGATGGCCTCGTTCTCATCCGTAGCAGACTGAAGAGCCAACTCCAAACCGCAATTGCCAGCAAAAGCCATTTCCAGGACAGTGGTGATCAGGCCGCCATCCGAGCGATCATGACCAGCCAGGATTGACCCTTGGTCGATCAGCTGCTGAACAGCAGCAAAGGCCCGTCGCAACAGGGCCGGATCATTCATGTCCGGGCTTTCATGCCCCAAAGTGCCCAGGGTCTGGGCCAGGCTGATCCGCCGAGGCGAGCCTTGCCCGGTGCCAACTCAATGAGTAACAGGGCTGAACCCGGCTCTTTAATATCTGGAGTAATGACCTTGCTGATATCGCTCATGGCTGCATAGGCAGAAATCACCAGTTCGCGCGGGGATTTCACGGTCTCCTCGCCTACCATAGTGGCCATAGAGAGGGAGTCCTTGCCGCCGTCCACGGCCATGCCGGTGGCGATCATGGCATCGCGCATGGCTCTCGCTGCATCGTTCATGGCCGCGCCTTCGCCTTTGAGCTTGGGAGCCCACATCCAGTTGGCTGAGCATTTGACCTGGTCCGGATCATCGATCTTGGCCCAGATCAGATTAGTCCAGGCTTCACCCACAGCCATTCTTGCTCCGGCAGCCGGATCAACCAGCATCTTGATGGGCTGTTCGCCTATGGCGGTGGCCTCGCCGGTCAGGCCGAAATGAGATTGCGCCACCACAGCGACATCCGCCATAGGCAGTTGGAGCGGACCGCAGCATTGCTGCTGGACAATCAGGCCGGTTACGGCCCGATCCACCTTATTGGTGAGGAAGCGTTTGGATCCCACCGAAACCAGTCGCAGGACGTTGTGGAGGTGATCGCGGACTGTAGGGGCGGCTCCCCGTGGCCGCCCGGACTGATCAGGGCAGACACAGGGATCTGCCCCTACCTGTTGTTCATCATTGGCAAACGGGTAGACACAGGGGGCTACCCCTACGGGTATCCGGGTGTCCTCAAAGGTTTTCTGCGGGATATCACCCAGCACCTCGTTCAGTTCCACGTCCACCGGGGTGCTACCGTCCTGCTCATCATGGACGATGAAACGGAGATCGCCGGTGACCTCGCCCAGGACCTCGCAACCCACCTTTTCTCGCTCGCAGATGGCCTGGAATTTTTCGATATTTTTCGGGCTGATCAGAAAGCCGTTACGCTCCTGGAATTCAGCCACGTAGATCTCCAGCACCGACATGGTCGGGTCGCCGACCCGGATTTTGCGGATCTCGATCCGACCGCCGGAATGCTCCACCAGCTCCTTGAGCACATTGGCTGGGCCGCCCGCGCCTGATCATGGATTACGTCAATCAGGGTCTTGTCGCCCATCTCGTTGCAGGCCCGGATGACCCGGTTCATCTTTTGCTCCATCTCGGCATCGCCCCGCTGCACCGCATTGAAATCCAGTTCCTCGGCGTTTTCACCCTGGAGCATGGAGGAGGCTGCACCGCCGCCAAAGCCGACCCGGTAGGCTGGCCCGCCCACCTGAACGATGAGCATCCCCTTTTCTTCCTTTTCCTTTTTGATATGCCGGTCATCAATTTGGCCGATACCGCCAGTAAACATGATCGGCTTGAGAAAACCCCAGCGTTCGCCGCTCTCCAGGCGCAGATCAAAGGAG
>MTKO01000008.1 GCA_004028505.1 Candidatus Electrothrix aarhusensis | reverse complement strand
TCTGCCTGCGCTACCCAACCATTACCCCACCAGCCCCCTCAATAACTTCACCGATACAAGCTGCCGCCGCCACCCCGTTCTCATGCAATGCCTCCAACAATTCCGTCGCCTGAGCCTGAGGCAGGGCTAGCAGCAACCCACCGACGTCTGCGGATCATAGAGCAATTCCGTCTCAGCCGCTGAAAGACTGGTTTGAATCTTCAGATCATGTTGGGCCAGCAAGGCCCGATTCGCCCTATTGCTGTCCGTTGTCACTCTTTTTTGATACATTTCAGCGGCCCCCGGATAAAAGGCAAGCTCCTTATACTTGAGCAGCACGCCGGCCTGAGAGGCCAAGGCGATGTTCAGCAGACAGCCGAGAATCCCGGAATCGCTCACATCGGCACAGGCGTGAATATCAAAGGCAAGGGCTGTCTCCAGGGCCTTATCATTCAAGGCGGTCAGGAGAGGCAAGGTTTCCTCTTCTAGCTCCTTCAAAGGGTATTTACCCGCTCGGACCGCCGCAAAGAGCACCCCGGAGCCCAAAAGCTTGGTTAAAATAAGGGCATCGCCGGGCTGAGCACCGGCATGAGTGAGGATTCTCTCTGGATGTACCACCCCATTGACACAAAGTCCGTATTTGGGTTCCGCGTCATGCACTGACTGACCGCCAGCCAAGCAGGCCCCGGCCTCAGTCACCTTATCATAACCGCCACGGAGAATCTCCTGCAATATCCCCACGTCCAATTGCTTGGAGGGAAACATGGCCAATCTGAGTACCTCCAACAATGTGCCCTTGCTCAGTTGGTTATTGGGGAACATGACGAGATTAAGGGCTGTCACCGGCGTGCCACCCACAGCGTAAATTTTGGCAAGGGCGTTGGCAGCGGCAATTTGGCCGAACCAGTAGGGATCAGAAATCGTCTGCGTGATAAAGCTCACCATGTTGATCGATGCTCTTTCAGGAGAAAAACGGTAGATCGAGGTAGAATCTGCCGTTTCATAGTTGAGCAGCAGATTGGCGTCATCCGGCGGAGGAAATGCCGCAAGTGCGTTCGACAGAACTGTCGAATCGTTTTTCGGTGTTCAAGCGCAGGGTTTAGATATTTTTGTTTTTTCGTTGCGTTTTTGTTTCTTCAATAGGCGCATAGTGCCTCCTTATGAAATGTTGACAGCCAGGGTAAGCAGGAGATGTCAAAAAGGGTGGAGGGCAGGCAGGCGGATACGTTCCGACTGCCTGAAAAAAACTAAAGACCTTGGACCGCTTTACTCAAACGGTTTGGGTTGCGGGGTCTTGTCGCTTGAAGGCGGCAGGGTGGGGATCGGGAACGAGGCTGATCGCCTGTTAGTGTTTTCAAAAAGGCAACCAGCTGCCCATTCTCTGCTCGGGAAAACTTTTTGCCCAGCTGATGACGGGCCATGGTGTCCACAGCCTCTGTCAGGGTTTGAGCCGCTCCGTCATGAAAATACGGATAGGTCAGTTCCACATTACGCAGGGTCGGCACCTTGAACATGAAATGGTGTTCTTCCTTACCGGTCACATCCTTGCGACCTTCAGACGGGCTGTCTGCCTTGTACTCCTCAACCATGCCCATCTTATAAAAGCTGCCTCCGCCCATGCCCATACCGTAATGGCAGGAGATGCAGCCAGAGTTCTCAAACAGCTTGTAACCGGCCTGCTCATCAGCGGTTAAGGCCTCTTTATCGCCCTCCAACCATTGATCAAAGCGGGAGTTTGGGGTGACCAGGGTTTTTTCAAACTCGGCAATGGCATCGGTCACCTGATCGATATTGATTTTTTCCTTGCCGAAGACGCTCTTGAACTCGGTAACATAGCCCGGAATGGACTGGAGCACTTCTTCGGCCAGATCATGGGTAAAGGCCATTTCACCAGGATTGGCAATAGGTCCACCTGCCTGATCTTTGAGATCCTTGGCCCGACCATCCCAGAACTGCACAAAACTCATGCTCGAATTAAGGACTGTGGGCGAGTTAATGGGGCCTTGCTGCCAATTATGACCGATGGAGGTCTTCAGATTATCTGTACCGCCCCGGCTTAGATTATGGCAGGAGTTGCAAGAGATGAATCCTGATTTGGAGAGCCGAGGATCAAAAAAGAGCTTCTTGCCCAGTTCGGCCTTGGCTTCGTTAGTACCTGTGGCCGGGGCAATGGGTTCAACCGGTTTTTGCGTTGCTCCGGCTGCACTTGCAACAAAGGAGACGACACAAGCCAGAAGACAGACGCCTGTTGTTTTTTTCATGAGTTTTTCTCGAAAATTTTTCCTCAAAAAAGAATCCCCGGCAAAGCGGGGATAAAAGTACAGATCATTTTTTGGACATAAAAAACAGAAAAGACTTCAGGTCGTCTTTACTCAAACCGTTACTCAAAAGGTTTAGGCGGCGGAGTCTTGTCGCTTGAGGGCGGCAGGAGGGGGAGGGTGAACGCAGGTTGGTCACCGGTCAGGCTTTTGAGAAAGGCCACGATCTGAGCATTTTGCTCATCAGTGAATTTAGCGCCCAGTTGCAGGCGTCCCATCACATCAACAGCCTCGGTCAGGGTACCTGCCTCGCCGTCATGGAAGTAAGGGTAGGTCAGCTCCACATTACGCAGGGTCGGAACTTTGAAAGCAAAGCGATCTTCATCTTTACCGGTCACCGCCATGCGGCCCTCAGCAGGGCTCTTGGCCTTGTACTCTTCCATGACACCCATTTTTTGGAAAGAAGAGCCGCCCATTGCCTCGCCGTAATGACAGGAGATACAACCGGAATCTTGAAAAAGCTTATAGCCTGCCTGCTCATCTGCTGTCATGGCATCTTTATCGCCCATCAGGAATTGGTCAAAACGGGAATTCGGAGTAACCAGGGTTTTCTCAAATTCAGCAATGGCGTCGGTAACCCGATCAATATTGACCTTGTCATCGCCAAAAACCTGCTTGAACTCGGTGATGTAGCCGGGAATGGATACCAGGACATCCTGGGCCAGATCATGGGTAAAGGCCATTTCGCCGGGATTGGCAATAGGGCCTCCGGCCTGATCCTTCAGGGTTTCTGCCCGGCCATCCCAGAACTGAACAAAGTTCAAGCTGGAGTTCAGCACAGTGGGCGCGTTAATCGGTCCCTGCTGCCACTTATGACCGATAGAGGTTTTTAGGTTATCTGTTCCGCCCATGCTCAGGTTATGACAGGAATTACAAGAAATAAAGCCTGACTTGGAAAGGCGGGGGTCAAAAAAAAGCTTCTTTCCCAGTTCGGCTTTGGCTAAATTAATTTCCTTCACCGGCTGAATAGGTGTGATGGGATCCGCTGCCGTAGCAGTGCCTGCTGCACCCAAAATAGCCATACAAAGAAATGACATCACCCCTGTTGAGACCTTCATGTTTTTTCCTCCTCTTTTATTCGATTGTTAAGAATACTGTTCACAATGGTTCAATAGTATTGCTGTGTTGCTCATAATTTTATATGAGCGGGAGGAACAAGTCAAATAGAATGGAAAAAAGAATAAAAGAGCGTGCAGAAGAAAAACAGGCAGCTTTATCACCCCGGAAGCAGGACCAACTATAAGTTTTCAAGCTCCGGAGGCAGATCAGTCTTTTTTGCCGTGTTACATGCTTTACAGCAAGGAACCAGATTTCCTTTGGTGGAGCGCCCGCCTCTGGACAAGGGGATGATATGGTCCATAGTCAACTCCTTAACGGGAAATTTGTGCTGACAGTAATGGCAGATGCCCGGAGCGGTGGTTTGCTGCCACCAACGGGTTTTGCGTAACTCCCTAGCTTTTCTTTTTTCCGCTCGGATGGTTGACTCGTCAACACCGAAACCATAGGCAAAGTCTTCATTCATCATCGACAAGTCCTCCTAATAACAGCTGCCGAGCTGTTCCTACAAGATAAAGTGAACCGGCAATACAGATCAGATCCTGGCTGCCTGCGAGGATGCGTGCCTGTTGCAGAGCAGCTGGAACGGCATCTTTGCAAACCACTTTTTGATGCATAGCAGTGGGCAGGCTGCCCTTGAGCTGACTGGTTCGAGCCGAACGTTCTGACTCTGGCCGGGTAAAAATAATAACATCTGCCTTCGGGGCGATATCACGCAGGGTTGTGCGCAGGTCTTTATCGTTCATCGCCCCCCAAACCAAGATCAGACGATTGCGGGAAAAATCGCGCAGGGCATGTTTCAGGGCTTTCACTCCGGCCGGGTTATGGGCTCCGTCCAGGAGAAAATTCCACCCGTCGCTCTGTTCGTCGACCTGCCTATTGTCCTTATTCAGGCGAAAGAGTTCTAGCGACCCGGCCAGAAGGTTTGTTGCAGCCCGGTGCTGAGCTGTTCTTCTGTTACGGTCCAGCCCTGTTGACGCAGAAGCTGGACAGCGGCAAGAGCCAGAGAGGCGTTGGCCACCTGATAATTACCTCGCAGAGCCATAGGCAGGTCCGCCAGCACCTGGCCGTCCAGGCCATGATATTCCCAGGATTTTTTATTTTCTTTTGAGAAAGAACCATTGAATTCCCGTGTAAAGAGGAAGAGCGGTGCCTTGCGTTCATCGCAAGTTCGGCGGATGACCATGCCAGAGTCGTCGTTCGCTACCCCAGATACCACCGGAATGCCCTGTTTAATGATCCCGGCCTTTTCGGTAGACACCTCAGTTAAAGTGGTGCCCAGATACTGCTCATGATCCATGCTCACATTGGTGATGAGAGAGAGCAGAGGCGTAACCACATTGGTGGCGTCAAGCTGCCACCCATGCCTACTTCCAGAATGGCGCAATCCACCTTTTGCTCGGCAAACCAGAGCAGGGCCAAGGTAGTGGTGCATTCAAAATAGGTGATCTGACCACCGTCAAGCACCGCCTGGATTTTACTGATCAGGCGGGCAAAATCCTCCTTGCTGATGTAACTGTCGCCGATCCGGAAGCGTTCACGCACCGAGCTGAGATGGGGCGAGGTGTAAAAACCGGTTTGATAACCGGCAGCAGTGAGAATGGAACAGAGTGTTGCGCCCACCGAGCCTTTACCGTTGGTGCCACCGACGTGGATGCATTGTAGGTCGCGGTGCGGGTTGCCCAGCCGTTCCAGAAAACGGTTCATGGAATCTAGGCCCAGTTTAATTTTGAAGAACTGGAGTTTATCCAGGAATTCCCATGCCTCTTGGTAGTTCATTGCCTTACAACCCGGTTATACGTTTTTTGGTTTATTTTTACCGCTCAGTACGCACGACTATAATATGTACATCGGAAATTGCCAACAGGGAACGGTGTTGCTGTCTCGGGATATTTCGGTATAATGCGGATGAAACAGGTTAATGTCTGTAAATTATTAAAGGAGAAGCCTTTAGGCTTTTTCCCTTTGTTCGGCAACAGCAGCTATTCAGTTCCCCCGCAGCGGAATGCCTTGCTTCGAGAAAACCAGAAAGGAGAGATACCATGACGCACGAAATGACAGTAAAAAACCTGACAGAGATAGCAGCGTATCAGGAAGGATCAGTGGTCAGCTCAACGATCATCAGTAAACTGACCGGGACGGTTACTCTGTTCGCCTTTGACAAGGATCAGGGGTTGAGTGAGCATACAGCCGCTTATGATGCTCTGGTACAGATTCTTGACGGCGAGGCGGAAATCACGGTTTCCGGGAAGCGTTTCAGCTGAGCAAGGCGAGATGCTGATCATGCCTGCAAATGAGCCGCATGCTCTGCGGGCTATAACCCGCTTTAAGATGATGTTGACGATGATTAAGTCGTAGGTTGTGATGCACAGGTAAGTAATTTTCGAGAATCTTAGAACAAGCGTCCTCTTATGAAAACATTAGGCAGCTCCTTTCTGTGGCGATAAGCTCACTGTTGTTCGCCTGTGCTTTACCCGACGGGAATAAGTTCAGCGCATCATCACCCTGTCCGGCGGGCGGAAATTGACGAAGTTTACGGGCAATGGCAGGATGAGAAAACAGGCAGGACGGTACGGGAGCCTTCTCGTGTCCTGATGATCCTCTATAAACCTTCAGTAGAGACAGCTCAGGCCATTGAAGATATACGGGCAGCTTACAAGAAGAAATTTCGACAGGATTCTGTTATGCGTCTTGATGAGACGAACTGTGTTTCATTCTGAATGCCCCCCCCTTCGGCTTTGATGATCTTGTAGAATCCACGAAGCACTTTAGACTACCGAAAGCCACAGGAGAGCTCAATAATCTTCAATATTTTGACCTTTCTGACAACATGTTGACTGCACTGCCAAATTCTTTTGGAAAACTCGTAAAGCTGCATAGTCTTAATCTTTCCAGAAATCAATTGAGCTGGCTGCGTGAATCCACGGGAGAACTTACTAGCCTTCAGTCTCTTGACCTCTCTTGTAATCAGCTTATGACACTTCCAGAATCTATTGGTAATCTTGTCAGGATAAACCGTTTTAATCTTTTTGAAAACAAACTGAATATCTTGCCTGAATCCATAGGAAAAATGAAAAGCCTCCAGCGCCTTAACCTTTCTAACAATCAGTTAATTCTACTTTGTC
>MTKO01000054.1 GCA_004028505.1 Candidatus Electrothrix aarhusensis | reverse complement strand
GCATTATCTGCACAGCACGGGCGAGCCTGCGTTGGACTACCTGCGCTGGTTGGAACAGGAGCCGTTTAAGGAGCTGGGTGACGGGGAGCAGCATCAGGCTGAGAATGCGGCCTTGCTTCTGCAACGGAGCGTGGCCCAGGTGGGTGAGGATGCTCGCCTTGTGCTGGGACTGGCAGGCTGTTTGGCCTTTGACCTGCTGGCCGTTGCGCCCATGATTGCCCTGCTGGAGGGGGATGAACGCCGGGGCCGCATTGCCGTGAACGAGCTGGTCAATTACGGACTGCTGGAACGCCGGGAGGAACGCCTGCACATAGGCCATGCTTTGATTCATCAGTATGCTGCCAAGTATTTGAGCCTGAGCAAAGAGGCCCTGGCGCGGGTTGCCCTTTATTATATAGAGTGGTGCGAAACACAGAGCGCGGCGGGCTTGCCCGGATACGCCCTGCTGGATGAAGAGCGGGCACATTGCCTGCGCCTGATAGCGGCCTGCTTGGAGAGCGAGCTGTGGCAAGAGGTGCAAGGGTTGGTCGAGGCAATCAAAATCTACCTAGATCGGCAGGGCTGGTGGACAGAGCAGATTGCCGCCCTTGAGATGCGCCTGACTGCCGTCCGGCTGGCTGGCGACCGCAGGGATGAGGCCCTGTGTCTGAACGCTCTAGGCTATACATGCGGGCGGCGCGGAGAAGACGACAAAGCCTTGCAATGGTATAAACAGAGCTTACTGATATGCCACGAATTGAGTGACCAACGGGGACAAGGAAGGGTTATGAACAATATAGGCTTGACCCTCAGAAATTTAGACAAGAATAAGCAGGCAGTACAGTATTTTGACCAGAGCCTGACTATCCAACAAGAAATCGGTGACCGACATGGAGAAGGGCGAACCCTGAATAATATTGGTATACTTTATATGATCCAAGGCGACTATAGTACAGCCTTGCAGTATTATGAGCAATGCCTCCCTATCAGGAAGGAGGCAGGGGATAAGATGGGGGAAGCTTATACCCTGGAGAACATCGCTACTATCTATGATGATCAGGAAAAACCGAGTAAGGCATTGGGCTACTATGAACAAGCCTTGGCGATACGGCAGGAGCTGGGAGACCGGGCCGGAGAGGCGCAGTCGTGCTGGAACATTGGTCTAACCTGTAAAGATATGGGCGACCTTGCCCAGGCCGAGGAATACATCAGCCGGGCCGTAGAGATTGCAGAGGTCATCGGTCATCCTTTATTGGAAGAATGGCGTGACGGTCTGGAACAGGTGCGTGCCGCACGGCAGGGCGCGTAGGGGCAGGTCCCCGTGCCTGCCCTGTATAATTCCCGGCGGTTCGTAGGGGCAAATCCCCGTGTTTGCCCTGTATATTTCCGGGTAGACACAGGGGTCTTACCCCTACAGGCAACGTGTCGTTTCATCGGGACAATGTAAGGGCACGGCACGCCGTGCCCCCTACGGAATTACATCGCACGTCCCCATCATTATATTCCCCGCCCTGTACGGGCAATTCATGAATTGCCCCTGCCGTCATCACGATACCCTGTACGTCCCGACCTCCCCCTCCTGATTTCCCTCAAATCCCGAAGAATCCCTTGACAAAATCCATGTCTCACCGTAGGATCGGATGGTTAGGTTTATAGTTATCTCAATAGGTTGAATGAAAAGAAAAACAGGGCTCGTTTACTGGAGTTTTTCCTGTTTTCTCGGCGGCTAGCTTCCGCGCTCATGCTTTTTTCAGGAAACCTTTCCCATTACTTGAAGGAGGAAAAGAAGTGAAAACACTTACCGAAGAATTTTTCCCGGCGCAACTCGTTGCTCTATTTGCTGCCGTACTTTGCCTGTTGTTGTTCAGCACGGCTCAGGCTGCCCCAAATCGCAATTGGTCGCCTCAACCTACATCACAGCCTCAGGCTACGGCAGGCACCTGTAACGCTCGTTATGAAGTGGTGGTCACCCATGTAAATAACAGGCCTATGAACAAGGTGATCTCATTCGGCGATTTTCAGAGCCACGGCCAGGGACGGAGGCCGATCAAGCCGCCAAGCGTGCCAAACAGACCGCTGAACGCTGTATGCAGACCCAATGGTACGGCAGGCAAAGCGGGATGATCCCCCATGAATGTATGGATCAGCAGCTTATTACCGGCTACCATGTACAGAATTTTCAGGAAACCCTGAATCAGGAAATCTGTCAGGCACTGAAGCCTCTGCCCTGTGACCGAGGAGCAGCTAATATCCGCTATTCCATTTTTTCTGTAGTAGACGGCGGTCCAGGATGTGGGACCCGCATGAGTGCTGCTTCCCGGACGCTTCTTGACAGCGAGGTACTGACCCAATGCAAATGCCGGGAGCGGAGACAGATGACTGCACCGCAACAGGTCTCCCCGGCCCAAGGCACGATGTTTCATCATGTCCCCCGTCGTACCTTGGTGGCTTGGCAGCCTGTTCCTCGGGCACGGAGCTACGTGGTTGAAATTAAGTATAACGGTAGGCTGTGGACAACGCTTAACGCCACTGATGAGGCTACCTTTGCAACTTTTGATTTCCCCGGAGCCGGGCAGGGTGAGTGGCGGGTTATGGCCCAGGGGCGACGCGGCATGAATGGCCCTGCAAGTCCTTGGTCCAGCTTTCAATACCAACGTTAATGAATAGCCCCGCCCTCCTTTCTTCTTCAGGGGGCGGGGATTACACTGAACCTGAACATTTATGAAATACATTCTTCTTATCGGCGATGGTATGGGGGATACCCCTGTGCCCGAACTCGGGGGAAAGACCCCGCTAGAAGCCGCGAGTAAACCAACCATTGATCGACTCTGCGCAGCTGCGGAACCGCTGCTGGTTCGCACCGTGCCGGAGGGCTACCCGCCGGGTAGTGATGTGGCCAATCTTTCTCTACTCGGCTATGAACCAGAGAAGTACTACACCGGTCGGGCCCCCTTGGAAGCGGCCAGTATGGGGGTCGCTATCCCTGATGGCGCATTGGCCTTTCGCTGCAACTTGGTCACGGTACGCCTTGAGAGCGAAGGACGCCTGACTATGCTGGATCATAGTGCCGGTCATATTACTACTCCCGAGGCAACCGAGCTGATCACAGCGGTGCAGGCAGCCTGTGGCACAGACCAGTTGAGATTCTATCCGGGGGTGAGTTATCGCCACCTTCTCATCCATCAGGGGGAGATTCCGGCTTCCCTCTGCACGGTCCCGCCCCATGACTATCTTGATCAGGATGTGACCGAGTTCTACGGGCAGTACCTCGGGGTTGATTATTTGTCTGAGCTGATGCGGACCTCTGCCCAAGTCCTTGCCGAGCACCCAGTTAACCTGAAGCGACAGTCGGAGGGGAAACGACCCGCCAATGCGATTTGGATCTGGGGGGAGGGGAAGAGGCCTGCTATGAACTCTTTGCAAGAGCGGCACGAAATCACCGGCAGTCTGATTTCTGCGGTGGATCTGCTCAAAGGCCTAGGCGTCTGCAGCGGCTTAGAGGTACCGGAAGTCAAGGGCGCAACCGGCTGGCTGGACACCAATTATCAGGGCAAGGTGGACGCGGCCCTGGATGCGTTGACAAGGCAGGATTTTGCTCTGGTGCATGTGGAAGCTCCGGACGAGGCTGGGCACCAAGGCTCGGCAACGAACAAGGTACAGGCTATTGAAGACTTTGATGCCAAGGTTGTGGCTCCGATTGTTGAAGAAATGGACCGCCGGGGCGAACCCTATCGCCTCGTGGTGACTATGGATCATTACACGCCCATTGCCCGTCGCACCCACGAGGATTGGCCTGTTCCCATGTTCCTCTATGATTCTGAGGGCGTTGAGCAGCTTGCCAGCTGTAGCTACACCGAAGCGAACATCATTGCGGCAGCAGAACAAAGCAACCTCTGCCTTGACAGCGGGGCTGCGTTCTTTACCCACTTTGTCACGTCTAACACGTCTAAGGCGTCTCAGAATGGAGAAGATCATGGCTGATCTGCATATGGGAATGATAGATCCTATCTTCCGGGTGCAGTACCGGGTGATCTACGGTGATACCGATTCCGGCGGGGTGATGTATAATGCAAATTATCTCCGTTTGGTGGAAATAGGGCGCACCGAGCTGATGCGTAACTGGGCGATCCCTTACAGCGAGATGGAACGACAAGGAATTATTCTGCCGTTGACGGAGAGTTATCTCCGTTACAAGGCCCCGGCTAGGTACGATGACCTGATTACTATTGCTACCTCCCTTGCCGAGGTTAAATTTGTTTCCTGTCGCTTTCATTATAGAGTTACCAGAGCGGAAGAGGGCCGGGAGCAACTCTTGGCGAAGGGGTTTA
The DNA here is from genome assembly GCA_004028505.1 of Candidatus Electrothrix aarhusensis. Taxonomy (GTDB): domain Bacteria; phylum Desulfobacterota; class Desulfobulbia; order Desulfobulbales; family Desulfobulbaceae; genus Electrothrix; species Electrothrix aarhusensis. The sequence goes on along the minus strand of MTKO01000054.1, from coordinate 2,176 downwards.
CCAATCATGCCTGTATTAATCGACAGGGTAAATTAATGCCTTTTCCGGATAATATTCGGGAGTCTATTCAGCAAGTATGGCAACATAAGGCAGATGAGGCCGTATGAGATGGGGCCTGTGAAATAAAAAAGACTCATAGCGTGAAATAAGATGTTGACAGGAAATCGATACTGAGCTATAGTGTTCCTTAGTGACGCGGGGTGGAGCAGTCTGGTAGCTCGTCGGGCTCATAACCCGAAGGTCATCGGTTCAAATCCGGTCCCCGCTACCACAACGATATTTCAAGGCCGTACAGTTTTTAAACTGTACGGCCTTTTTTTTTGCAATCGACTGCTCTGCTCTTTTAGTCTGACGAGGCTAATTTTCTCGCCTTGAAAGATGATTTATAGAAATAAAAAGTACTTGGAGGGAATAGCATGTACGCACTGGCTGTAAATGGGAGCCCCCGAAAGGGTGGCAACACGGAGGCCTTATTAAAAGAGGTCTTAGGGGAACTTGACAACGAAGGTTGGGAAACGGAAGTGATCAAAGTCGGTGGAACAGATATCCGTGGCTGCCTGGCCTGTAATGGCTGCTTTAAGAATCAGGATAATCAATGCGTACAGAAGAAGGATGCCTTTAACGAGATCTACAGCAAAATGATAAAGGCCGATGCGATCATTCTGGGATCGCCGGTCTATTTCGCAGCTGTCGGGGCCGATCTGAAGGCATTTATTGAGCGGGCAGGCTATGTTGCTTTTGCCAACAACCATGCCTTTGCTGGTAAGATCGGTGCAGCGGTTGTTGCTGTCCGAAGGGGCGGAGCAACGCATACCTTTGATTCTATCAATCATATGTTCCAGATGTCCCAGATGATTCTTCCCGGATCAACCTATTGGAACATGGGCTTTGGGCTCAACAAGGAAGATGTGCAGGATGATACGGAGGGGATGGCAAATATGCGCCATCTTGGTCGTGCCATAGGTTGGTTGGGAAAGGCGATTCAACCTGTTCGGGAGAGTTATCCCAAACAGGGCAGGTAGCATGAAGAGGAGAGCTGCTTGTTCGTGGATTGTCTCATAGTTGTCCTGCTCAAAGGAAGGCTGTACAGGATGTTACTGTACAGCCTTCCTTTATTTAGAGTATTTTGAAAAAAGCTAATTACATCAAAATTTTGCCTCTGTAACCTGATTGTGAGTTTTTTTTTATATTCATGGGGAAGTATTTTTTTTATCAAGCGACAATCGTAGCGTTTTATTTGAGCGATTTGAGAGTCTGACATTTTGTCGTAAGCGGTTTCCGTTTCATCAGCAAGTATGATGTCCTTTTTTTTTGTAACTTGAACCGTTACCTGCTTTTTTTCAGAATGAGCTGGTTTTGTCACGATTGGATCAACTTTATTTTCAATTTCATTTGAGTAACCTGTTACAGCAAAATTAACCATCGAGATTGATAAAACAAAGAAGAGAGATCGTAGGATATTGATGCCCATAATATAACCTTTTTTGCCTTTTTTAAATGAGGGAATGAAACTATGTACCATAGAGTTTACAAAAGACAATGATAAGAGCAATAAGTCAAGGGGATATGTGAGAAAATAAAACAGTAATAATGATTAATATTCTCAATAAGGTCTTCTTGGCAACAGCGTGAGTTCCAATCATGAATTAACAGGTTGAAATGATGGGACTATATTAATTCTACTGTTACCTCTTTGGATGCCCCGGCGGCATCATGGCAGCCTTCTCCATATCAGACAATTCTACCTTGATGTCCAGCATCGTATCTTTTCTGACGATATTAAGCAGAACCGTCTCTCCAGGTTTTTTATCAAGGAGCGCTATCTTCAAGTCACCGATGGTGGCGATCTGAGCATTGTCCACTGCCAGGATAACATCGCCTTTTTGCAGGCCGGCTTCATCGGCCTTACCCAGGGAACTGATATCGAGAATTTCCACCCTTGAGGGGCGATTTTCGGTCTTCTCCTCCTCTTTGAGGATCACTCCAATCTTGCCAGCAGGCGGCAGCTCAACATCCTCGGTGAACATCAGGTAATCGGCCTGCCAACCTTTTTTCGCGCCGGTGACCTGGCCGTTATTGGCAATGAGCACTGATTGGCGTCCATCCACTCGGCGGGCCACTCTCGGCGGCATGGCACTGTCCTTGTACACATGGCCTGTCCCGGCCAAAACCACCA
>MTKO01000007.1 GCA_004028505.1 Candidatus Electrothrix aarhusensis | reverse complement strand
ATGTTAATCGGGGAATTGTAAGGTGTCTTCAGCAGACTCGAAGAGGGCCTAATACGTAATCCGGGACGAGCGCATTATTCTCTTGCTCTACGGCGGAGGCACTGGTTCCGCTTGGTTCCGCTGTTAACTCCTCTTAATCTTAAAACATCTTCAAGGGTCAATCCTTCTTCAATAACACCTAACGTTACCGCCGGAACTTCTTTGGTTGTGTAATGGACGCGAACAAAATTGTGAATTATCCATATCACATTCAACCGTTCTTGGAGTCTTTCAACTTTTTTAGCGTAAGTGTTAGTTTTTCGACGGAAAGCCGAGCACATCCTCCGTAAAGCGGCATTGAATCCTTCCACATGATTCGCATGAATGTCGGTATTTTCTATATTTTGAGTCGTATCGGGGTGTTCTGATTGGTAATTAGGGGACAGACCCCAATTAACGGAAACAACCACATCCGCCTTTCCTTGAAGGGCGGATGACCACCCACACTATTCAATCCTCCCCACCAAAACCCCTCCCCAAAAAACAATCTTTCTTCAGATCATTCCGCGGACTCGAAGAGCGGATACCTGGCCGCCTTCTTGTCAAACGTAATAACTGTTTCACATCCCAGTCCTTGAGCAGCGTGAGCAATCAGTAAGTCAGAAAGATCAAAGTTGGTCCCTTGTGCTGCTTGCAGACATTGCTGCAAACCTGACTGATGCTCGAATTTTAAAATCGGCATAAGAAGTAATTCCCTCAGCGCTTCTATAATCGACTTTCGCTCTATTGCATAAACCGATTCCAGGACCCACATCAACTCCAGAACCACCGGCAAAGGCACAAAAAGCTCTTCCTTATTCCGTTCCGCATCCTTAAAAATCGTGTAAACTTTTTGTGCCTGGTGCTCATCATCCCCGACAAGGAATCGGACAAGAATATTTGTATCTATTCCTTTCACGTAAATTTTTCCTTCAGTTTTCTGGTCACTGCTTTGTTCATTTCATCGACACTGACAGCCTTTCGGCCTAGCTGATGCAGGCTGCAAAAGACATCATCCACCTTTTTGGAGATCGGCCTGATAACGGCCTCCCGTTTTTCCGTAACAATAATTTCTATTTTATCACCAGCATGCAACCGAAGTACTTCTCTGATTTTTTTAGGGATAGTTACCTGCCCCTTTGTCGTAAGCGTAGCTACAGTCATATCTTCCTCCTTACTTTTTTATTTTCCTTACCTGATGGTAAGGAAAATCCGTTCTTGTGTCAAGTGAAATAACAATAAGGGACAGTCTTCCGTGGGAGTAATAGGGGACACTGGCGAGTACCGCTGGTCCAGTTACCGCGTCAACGGACAGGTCGAAAAATCCGAACTGATCACACCACATCCACTGTACACAGAGTTAGGGAAAACCGACACAACAAGAGCGCAGGCTTATAGAACTTTATTTCAGGCAGAACTGGACCCAGGTGAAATCGATAAGATACGAAAAGCGACTAATGGTAATTTTTCCCTTGGGGATAATCGGTTTCACACTAAGATCAGCGAGATGCTTGGCCGGAGAGTAACGCCCGGCAAGGCGGGGCGGCCAAAGAAGGAATAACAAGCACAATGGTAGAAAAGTATAGATAGGGGACGCGAACAGCGTGCCTTATTTCCCGCCTTATGACAGTCATTCATAATGGGACCACATCCGAAGGATATGCACCACATGCTTATCCAAATCAACAGCATACACCAACCGATGCTGGATGTTTATCCGTCGTGAATAAAACCCATTAAGATTACCCACCAATTTTTTGTATGCCGGATAGTGGGAAAAAGGATCATTTTCTAGGAGCTGCAAGAGGCGTTCCGCCTGTGGACGCAATCCAGCCCGGCCTAACTTTTTTGCATCCTTGACAGACTGATGCGATAAAATAACCTTCCATTTCACCACTCAAGATCCTCAAGCGATGTTCCATCCTCAAGCGGCTCAGCTGCTGCCTTCAGTATACTTTTCGCCAAGCCGGGAATTTGATTCAGATACACCGTTTCCTCCATTGCCTGCCAGTCCTCTTCGCTCAGTACCACAAAATTTTCTCCGTTGCGCCGGGTAACCCGTAATACTTCATGATTTGCAATGCACCGGTCAACTTCCGGCTTAAGATGCTGCCGAAACTGATTTGCTGTTGTTTCTCTCATGCTCTTGCCTCAAAATAGAAAAGATCAAAATTAAGTCGTACTGCTTTACCGTACGGCTTCTAAATGGCTTTGTCAAGAACGGTTGCAACAACAGGGTAGAGCAGAGCACTAATTCAGCAGTTGTCGTGGCGCTTTTACAGACACCTCGCCGCACGCGGCTACTACGTGTGACATCAACCAACCCGGCAATAACCATCAAGAGTGCTTCTTCGCCGACAAAGACAATCTCTTCTAAATTCCCTCCTGAATCTTCATACAAACTCCCTTGATACGGCTTTTGATGAAGGCAAAGAAGAAGGGATAGAATAGAGGCGGGTAAGCAAATAGGAAGAGAAGAGGGGGAAGAAAGAGGGAACGCGGCAAACCAGCGCGAAATAGTTAGCAGAGGACTCAAGCAGGGACTCGATATACAAATTATTGCTGACTTGACTGGATTGTCGGCGGAAGCGATTGAGAACATGCAACGAAAACTCTCGCGATGAGAGGTCGTTAGTCCGGTCGCTGACACGTAACTCCGGAGATCCTATCCGAGCAACTACTCAATAAAAGGGCGATCCTTGCGATCGCCCTTCTTTATTTATTCGTCCTTAATCCCTCAGGAAAGAAACCTAATATTATTCTCGCTCGGTTTCATCTCCGGGCTGGGAAGAATAACGATGGTTACCTGGTGCTTATTTTCCAGCTCCACAAGTTCGCCCCGTTTCTTATTCAGCAGATATTGCCCCACCTCAAGAGGCAGGTTGGCCTCCACCCGTTTTATTTTCTTGCGGGTTACTCCGGTCTGGATACGACGGAGATAATAGAGGGCCAAAGTCTCCACGGAGCGAACCACACCGCGTCCTTCGCAATGTTCACAACGGCGATAGCTGCCCTTTTCAATAGGCGCTCCCATCTTCTGGCGGGAGATCTGCATCAGGCCGAAGCGGGAGATCCGGCTGATATCAACCTTAGCCTTATCTCGTTTCATAGCATTTTTGACCTGTCGTTCCACCTCTCTGATATTGCCCTTGCTGCGCATATCAATAAAATCCACCACAATTAAACCGCCGAGATCCCGCAGGCGGAGCTGACGGGCCAGTTCTTCCCCAGCCTCCATATTGGCCAGAAAGATGGACTTTTCAAAATCACCCTTTTGGGAGGTCCGACCAGAGTTTACATCAATGGCCACCAAAGCCTCGGTGGGATCAATCACAATGGAGCCGCCCGAAGGCAACTGCACCTGGGGTTGGTAAATGGATTCGATCTGTTCTTCAATATTACTTTGATTGAAGATCGGTTTTGATCCCCGATGCAACCTGACCAGAACCTTTTTCTGGCGTGGAGGGAGCATATCAACGAATTTTGCCACCTGATTATAGGAATCCTCGGTATCAACAATGATTTCCTGGATATCCTGGGTGAAATGATCCCGAAGAAAACGATGGACTGTGTCCTGATCCTCATAAACCAAGGCCGGAGTCTGAGAGGTTTGACCTCGCGTTTTTATTTCCGTCCACAGCCCGGTCAAATAGCGGAGATCTTGCTGTAGAGCGGTCTTGGTGATTTCAGCACTGGCAGTACGGACGATATAACCGATACCTTCGGGAATATTAAAGTCGGACATGATCTCGCGTAGCCGACTCCGTCGCTGTTCTCCAGAAATCTTACGGGAGATGCCCGCGCTGTCGCTACCCGGCATGAGAACCAAACAACGTCCGGGCAGAGAAAGAAAGGTCGTCATATTGGCACCTTTATTGCCCGTGACCTCCTTGACAACCTGGACCAGGACTTCCTGGCCGCGTTTGATCACATCTTCGATCTTGAGCTTCTTCCACTGCTGTTGGTTAATCAGCTTGCGGCTCTGCTCGCTGACATCCTGCCGATAATATTCCGGGTGGATGTCGGTAAAAGGCAGGAAACCGTTACGGCCTGTGCCGATCTCGACAAAGGCGGCCTGCAGGTTGGCCTCAATCGAGACGATACGGCTTTATAGATATTATTCTTGGTTCGCTCGCGCACCACCGTGTTAACGTGAAACGACTCAAGGCGACCATCTTCCACCAAGGCAATACGGCATTCCTCAGGTTCCTCCGCATTGATCAACAGCCTGACGTTTTGTTTTTTCTGCGGTTCTTTCCCTTTATCCTCTTCAGTTTCTTCTACGAGATCATCTTCTTCGGAGTAATCATTTTTTGTTGCCAGGGTGAGTGCGGCGTTTTGTTTTTTTCGGTTATTATTTCTTGCTTTTGAGGGCCTGCTTTTCTGGGGAGCTTCCCGACCGTCGTCCTTTTGACCATTCTTTTGTGCTTCCCCTTGCACCTCAGGTTCCTGCTTGGCTTCTCCTGTTTCTACGGCCTCTGCTGTTTCCTGATTGGCAGGAGCTGGAGCTGGCTTTTTTCCCCGTCTGCGCGGTCTGCGCGAAGGCTTTTTCTTTTCTTCCTGAACCTCGGTGGACTCTGCTTGTTCCGGTGACGTTGTCTGCAGCTTGGCCTGCTGAGCCGGGGCGGTCTTCTCCGGTGCTGTTTCCTGTGTTTCCTTTACAGGGGGCTTTGCCAGGGGAGTCTGTGGCTTTGCCTTGGCTGGTTGCGCTGTTTTAGCTGGTGTCTGCTTGGTCGGGCGCTTTTGCTTGCTCCGAGGAGACGGTGTTGCTTGTCCGGTTGGTCCAGCTTGCTCAACCTGTTCGATTTTCTCTGCTTGTTCTTTTTTTTTGACTTTCTCAGCCTGATCAGTCTGTTGGCTCTTAGCCGGTCGCGGTTTCCTAGGAGTTACCGGTTTAACTGCTGCCTGCTTTGCTTGTACAGGCTTGGCCTTTATCGGTTTTGATTCTGCTGATTTAGCTTCTGATGGTTTGGCTTTTACAGGTTTGGCCTTTGTCGGCTTCGATTCTGCCAGTTTTGGTTCTACCGATTTAGCTTCTGCCGTTTTAACCCCTGCCGCTTTTATCTGATCATTTCCTTGATCATTTTTCTCAGCCTTTTTCTTCTTGAAATTTTTCCACCAGGCACCAGTGCTTACCTTGCGAATTTTCTGTGTTTCCTGCTGTTCTAGGGACTCTTTTTTTGCTTCATTGGTCATAGTGCTCTGTTCCTACTCTAAGATAAACAATATAAGCTCCCGCTTTTCAGTGCAGCGCCTTGGGATGGACATGTGGAGGTTCATCTATTAATAATGATAATAGATGCTTTTCCCATGGGCTCGTTTTTGTATGCGACCATCCTGTACAAGGGCATCAAGCAGTAGCTCAACCTTTTCCGCACCTCCCAAATGAAAGGTGCGATTGATATCAGCGGCCGTACATGGCCGCCGTTTTAACATCTCGACAAGCTCAACCGTGAATGCCTGTTTATCGGCTTCACGATCAAGATTGAAAAAAAACTTTTTCGGGTCTTCCGACTCATCATCCTGGCTTGCTTTAAAGGCCAGCAGGTCAACGGGGCGTAAGGGATTGTCTTCCTGAAATTGGCGCGCAATGGCTGCCATGCTCTGTTTGTTTAAAGGGCGAGCAAAAGACTCCAGGGGCGGACGGGCAACTGTATTCAGCTGGATGCGATCAAGCCGCATCCGATTGACTGCCTGTCGGAGTGCCGCCACTTCCTCGGCAGAGTCGTTAATGCCCTCGGCAAAGAGAATTTCCAGCCATATCTTTCCGTCATATTGATGGGAGAAAGTAATCAGACCATCAATGACCTGTTCAAGATCAACGCAGGCTGCTGGACGATCAATTTTCCTGAAGCCTGCGGGCAGGGCCGAGTCCAAGGAAGGAACCACGACGTCAGCCAGGGACATCTCCTGGCAAACCTGGAGATTTGCGAGAGTTGTCCCATTAGTTAACACGGCAATTGGCTTTGCAGTGGTCTTTTTTAGATGCGCGATAATTTTCCCGAAGTCTGCATGCAGAGTGGGCTCACCACTAGCAGTCACCGTGATAAAATCCAGCTCAGCCACTCGCTCTTGATTCAGACAGTAGGTATCTATTTCTTTCCTGATATCCTGGAACGGGGCATACTCAGCTCGTTCACAGGTTAAATGGACCGTGGCACCGACTTCGCAATATATGCAGTTGAGGGTACAAATTTTATCCTGAAAAAGATCTACTCCGAGAGAGCGTCCGAGTCGCCGGGAATTTACCGGACCAAAGATATGATTCATAGAAAAAGCATGAGCGCACCAGATGCTGTTAAGCATCATTATTAATGTAGCATTATACTACCGAAAGAGCGAAAAAGACAAGATCGGAATATAGTGCCTGAGTATTATCTTGAACTATGTATAATATAAGCGTTTGTCATAAAACAATTTATTGTTTTTGGCAAGGCTAATTTATCTGTTTTTTTGTTCGATATATTGTAGAGAGCTTCAGTTATCCAGGGCAAACGCATTT
>MTKO01000006.1 GCA_004028505.1 Candidatus Electrothrix aarhusensis | reverse complement strand
CCTAAAGATAGCGAGAGATATTTTAATAATAAAAATATCAGATTTTCCTTTTAATACTCATAATAGAATAATCATTGAAAATGGATATTCTATTACAAAAGCAATTAGTAATGACGAATTTACTAATAAAACAGACGATGAAATCCTGCAGATACTACGGAATGTTGACCCAACCCTTTTTTTTGAAGCTGGTGAATGCCTTCAATATTTGAAGAAAAGAATGGATGAAATTAATCTCCTCAAAAGTTTTTCTCATTTTGAAGGCAATATAAAAAAAGGGGAATTAATCCATGATTCTGAAAGAATGAACAAATTTTCCGAAACGGAGCTGATAAAAAATAATCTCATGAAATTGAGGATAGAGTCTGAAGAATTAATCAATAAATTTAAATCTATAAGCAATGTAAATCCAATTAATTTTAAGCTTAATTCAATTCGATTTTCGATTATAGCTCTGTCAATTGGATTTGTAGCAACTGTTATTTATCCGTTGCATTTCATGCCTCTTGAAGAGCTAAAAATAGGCCACCCTCCTTCAATTGGTTTTTCTCTTAAACTCATTTACTTGCATTTATTTTCGCTAAAAGGCACATTGCTTATTATTTTCACTTTGATAATAGGAAGTATTTTTGGTTACTTTTATTATATGGCAAAAAAAATTGAAAAAAAATATGCGGATTTATCTAACTCAATGGAGGAGTCCTGGCTTGACGTAGAAAAATATTGCAATGAATTTAAACAACTTGAAAATTAAATTTCAAAATGGCCAACATTTCGTTCGAGTGGACGCCGTGAAGGAGAACGGCTACCGCGTGGGCTGTTGTACGGCCGCCACTCAACTCGGAGTTACCCCTCATGCAATCTAAACGCATATGCCAATAAATTTTTCTGATATTGAACTTGCTTTTGCCTTTGTGAGCATGGGCCAAATGCATATGCACAGAGCCTACATTTGCCGCAAAACTGGCGAAGTATTCTATACTTCAGAAATGGGGGACTCCGACGAACTCCCAGAAGATATTTATGAAAATGAGCAGTATGTCGAAATTCCGCACAAAAACGATTTAGACCTTGGCAAAGCTTTAGTAATAAAGTTTACGTCCGATCACATGCCAGATAATATTGAAGATGTTTATTCAATTTTCCGTAAGAAAGGGGCCTACTCAAAATTCAAGAACTTACTGGAAGCAAAAGGTTTCCTGGAAGAATGGTACTCATTCGAAAAAAAGCGTCAAAATGAAGCATTAAGAGAGTGGTGCAAAGAAAAAAAATCGAAACCACGGGTTAACTCAAACGTTAGCAGCAGTTCGTAGGGTGCATAAAGTGCATCGCTACGCTATTATGCCGAATAAATCAAACCGACCTGAATCCCCCATCAACTTCAGGAGCATTCCATTACCCTCTCCGCCATTCACCGTGCCCCTCCTTCCGTGCTCTGAGCCCAAAAAACGACAAATCAGAGACTGTTCCCCACAAAACAACCATAGGTTGAAAAACCAAAGAGAGAATGTTAAAAGTATCGGAAGATAAGAATTCAAACAAAGCCGATACAAAATGAACAGCAATCTCCTCAAAAGCATTCTCGGTAAAAAACGAGCACTCGACACATATCGTCCGCTCCCGCCAGCCATAGTCAAAAAACTCGAAGAGGAATTTTCTATTGCATGGACCTACAATTCAAATGCAATAGAGGGCAATACCCTCACCCTCCAGGAAACCGAAATTGTCCTTAACTCAGGGATTACAATTGGCGGCAAAACTGTCAATGAGCACTTCGAAGTCGTTAATCACAAAAACGGAATCGACTTCATAAAATCCTTGGTAGAAAAAAAAGAAAGTCTCACAGAGGATACCGTAAAGAAAGTACACTCACTCATCTTACAATCTATCGACGACTCCGAGGCAGGACACTACCGAAGACAAAATGTCAGGATACTGGGCGCTCGCCACATTCCGCCTCAATCCTTTAAAATTCCTCGCCTGATGAATGATTTCATAGAATGGTTTCATACAAATGAATACTCCATCTCTCCCCCTGAACTGGCAGCAGAGGTACATTACAAACTCGTTATGATTCATCCCTTCATTGATGGCAACGGACGAGTCGCACGACTTTTAATGAACCTCATTCTCATGAAGCATGGCTACCCTCCAGCATCATACTCAAAGTCGATAGGAGAAAATATTATAGGGTCTTAAATGAGGCAAACCTTGGCAAGTCTGAGCCTATGAAGATTTTATAGGGAGAGCAATAGAACGATCTTTAATATTATATCTCAGCAGCATAGAGCCCGATCAAACAGAAGAAAAAATGTTTATCTCCCTCAAGGAGGCTGCAAGATATTGTGATTACTCTCCTGAATATTTGTCGTTACTGGCCCGAAAGGGAAGGCTGGCAGCAGTAAAGATGAATAATAAAGACTGGATGACGACCAAAGAGGCAATAGAAGAGTACATACAAAACAAAAGAAAGATCTCAAGAACATAATCAATCATTCAATCCCCCATCAATTTCAGGTATTCCTTCGCTACCTCAGCCATTCACCTTGCCCCTTCTCCTTGCATAAGTTAATATCCATCCTATCAAAAATGAGCAGCCCCCCTGATTAAAAAAATATTTGGTTGCCTGCCCTTAATCAGCTTTACCACCGAATCAAATTGTGCAACGCACCGTTGCACAACCTCCTTGGCGGAGTGACAATAAACAAACACAAGGGAAATTAATGAGCACACACCATCTTGCAGGAAAGCCTGCCCCGAAATCCATCTTAGTTAATGTCCCGGAGCTGATCTCCGCCTACTTCGCTCTGGTTCCTGATGTCAGCAAGAGCACCGAACGAGTCAGCTTCGGCACCTCTGGGCATCGCGGCAGTTCGCTGAAACGCAGCTTCAACGAGGCCCACATCCTGGCTGTGACTCAGGCGGTCTGCGAGTATCGGCAGCAAGCAGGTATTGACGGCATCCTCTTTATGGGCATGGATACCCATCCCCTGTCCTGGCCTGCCCAGCTGACAGCACTTCAGGTGCTTGCGGCCAACGGGGCTGAGGTCCGCATCGCTGCGGATTCCGGTTCCGACCAGTTCGGGTACACGCCGACCCCGGTGATCTCCCATGCTATCCTGACCCATAATCGCATCGACAATGATGGCGATAACGAGAAGAAGCTCTGTGACGGCATCGTCATCACCCCGTCCCATAACCCACCTGCGGACGGCGGCTTCAAGTATAATCCCCCGCATGGTGGCCCGGCTGATACCGACGTCACCAAGATCATCGAGCCCGAGCCAATGCAATTCTGGAGGATAACCTTGCTGCTGTCAAAACGATCCCGCTCCAGGAGGCACTCAAAGCAAAAAGCGTCCAGCTGTACGATTACATCACGCCCTATGTCAACGACTTAGAGCAGGTCGTTGATATGAAAATAATTGCCGCATCCGGTATCCATATCGGTGCCGATGCAATGGGCGGAGCAGGCATGGCCTATTGGCAGGCGATTAAGGAGCAATACGGCCTGAATATGGAGATCTTCCATAACAGCTTGATTCCACCTTCTCCTTTATGCATTGCGATAAGGACGGCAAGATCCGGATGGACTGCTCCTCGCCCTATGCGATGGCCGGGTTGGTTGCCATGAAAGAGGATTTTGCTCTCGCCTTTGGCAATGACACCGACTTTGACCGACACGGGATCGTCACCAAGAGCGTTGGCCTGATGAACCCGAACCATTATCTCAGCGTCGCTATTTCTTATCTGGCCCAGAATCGCCCCCAATGGCGAACTGACCTCAGTATCGGCAAAACCTTAGTCAGCAGCTCCATCATTGATCGTGCTGCGGCCCATCTCGGCAGAAAAGTGGTTGAGGTACCGGTGGGCTTTAAGTGGTTTGTGGATGGCCTGCTTAAGGGAATGGTCTTTTTCGGCGGCGAGGAAAGTGCAGGAGCGAGCTTTCTCCGCAAGGACGGCACGGTCTGGAGCACGGATAAGGACGGCATTATTCTCAACCTACTGGCAGCCGAAATCACTGCCAAAACCGGACGTGATCCGGGTGAGCATTACCAAGACCTGATCGATCAGTTCGGTGCCCCCATCTACGCCCGCATTGATGCCCCGGCAAGCCCGGAACAGAAGGCCGTACTCAAAGGACTGAGGCCTGAAGATGTGCAGGCAACGACTTTGGCCGGAGAAGCCATCATTGCTGTCCTGACCAATGCGCCGGGCAATGACGCGCCCATCGGCGGCCTAAAAATCGTGACGGAAAACGGTTGGTGCGCCCTGCGCCCTTCCGGGACCGAGGATATCTACAAGATCTACGCAGAAAGCTTTATTGACGAGGCCCACCTGACCCGAATTCAGGAAGAGGCCAAGGAAATGGTTGCAGCTCTGCTGTAAGAGACCTGAAAAGCAAGGAAACGGCGCTCCATTCCAGGGGATGAGGGAGCGCAGCCAGAACCGTAACATAACCGGCACCTGCCCCCGGTTGAGCTAAAAACACCTTGCAACGACTCTTACTCGTCGATATTACATCTTGATAAAGCATCGTATAAATAATACACTGAACTGTACGGGACAATATTAACAGATCCAGAGAGACCGACGACCATGCTGAATATCGATATAAAAAAAGCCGAGCACTGCTTTTCCGATTTAATTAAACAAACTGCCGACAACGGAGAAATTATGATAACCGAACAAGGTTATCCTATCGTAAAACTCATCTCTGTCAGAAAAAGGCGTATAAAGAAACGGAGGTTCGGAAGCGCAAAAGGACTTATTAAAATGGCGGACGATTTCAATGTAACCCCGGAAGATTTTAAGGACTACATGTAATGCGGGCATTACTGGACACAAGCACCTTTCTCTGGTTTATCGACGGTAGCGACCGCTTGAGTGATAACGCTCGTGTATTCATGGAAGAGTTTGACAATGAACTGTTTATGAGCGTGGCAAGTTTATGGGAAATAGCAATCAAAATCAGAATAGGCAAACTTGAACTCGCAAAATCGTTTGACACTCTTCTCCCTGAAAAAATAGAAGAAAATGAAATCAACATCCTTCCGATAAGTTTTTCCCATCTTTCAGAAACAATGAAGCTTCCTCTGCATCATCGTGACCCCTTCGACAGGCTTATCATTGCGCAGGGAATCCAGGAAAAACTTCCTCTCATCGGCTGTGACAGAGCATTCCGCGCTTACCCTATTGACATCATCTGGTAAGCGGCGGAACCCTGATTTTTGTCCTCTATCCGACATCTCGAACATATCATGGATACTTTTCTGTTAGATGACCAACTCCGCAATTTTTTGCGGGAAGACCTAGAACACGGCGACATCACAACTGATGCCATCTTTTCTGATCAGGAAACCGCCACGGTCCTCATTCGAGCCAGAGAACCCCTGATCGCTGCCGGTATGGAGAAAATCGCTGCCAGGGTTTTCCGCCTGCTTGATGAGCGCGTGACGTTTGCTCAGGCAACACCGGACGGACAGCGGGTAAACTCCGGTGAGGTACTAATGACCGTTAGCGGCTCTGTACGCACCCTGCTCCGGGGAGAACGAGTGGCCTTAAATCTCATCCAGCGACTCTGCGCTATCGCAACCTTAACCCGGCAATACGTGGATGCTGTGCAGGGACTCAAGGTCAGCATTGTTGACACCCGCAAAACCACACCAGGCCTGCGGATGCTGGAAAAATACGCTGTGCGGGTCGGTGGAGGCAGAAACCACCGCTACAGCCTCAGCGACGGTGTTCTGATCAAGGATAATCATATTGCTGCCTGCGGCTCCATTTGCCGAGCTGTGAAAAAGGCACGAGCCACTGTGCCGCATACCATCGCCATTGAGGTAGAAACCGATACTTTGAAACAGGTACAGGAATGCCTAGAATGCGGTGTTCAGATCATCATGTTGGATAATATGGATTGCAGCACCATGCGGCAGGCCGTAACGATGATTAATGGACAGGCCTTAATCGAGGCATCAGGCGGGGTAAACCTGGACACGGTGCGGGGGATAGCTGAAACCGGGGTGGATATTATCTCGGTCGGCGCGCTGACCCACTCTGCTCGGTCCTGTGATATCGGACTTGATTGGCAGTAATTTCAAAAAGCAGCACCAATAGATACAGATATTCCCTTGATTCTCATGTCGATAAGCCCTCTATGATGTTTATTTCTGTCCCATTTGTTAAAAATGGAGTATCATAAATGATACAAAATATAAATATTTACAATTTATATTTTTATCATCTATAATCAATGGAATAGCGCACTAGGCATAATGCATACTTTGTCACAAGAGACAAGAATAAGATTATGCGAGGGAGAAATATGATTGTTTGTATTGTTGAACAACACGATATTGTCGATTCCTCCGGCATCCCGACCGGTAAGCAGGAACTCCTTGCGACTCATGCTGTTGATCTTGAAACCAATAACATCCTCTCTCTTCCGCAAATCTCGCCCCGCGAACTTAATGCTGTGTATTCAAGCTCTTTGGGCAGCTGGGTCATTAAATAATAGGATATGCGTTTTTCATATTCACATGATATTATTTTTCTTACTCAATAACGGTATACTGTCTGCTGGGCATAAACTGCGCTTTAAAAAAATGATAAGCGACCCGATGTTACGTTTTACGTTACAGGAAGTGGATCTAAAAGCTCAGGTGTTGATGATGCATATTTGAGGTGTTTTCTGGTGCGTCGTTTCGCCGAGAGCATACGTTAGCTCAAGCGTACTCAGTTTCACCTGTCTCGCCGTATCTCAAAAATGGGAGGAGAAATGAAAACGATTTATAAAAATTACGTTATTACAGGATTACTCATCTATGCAGGGCAAACGCATTTAAAACGACACAGATACAAAAAGACAGGGCTGTATACAGGGCGAACGCATGACTTCTGTAAAAAATATGC
>MTKO01000005.1 GCA_004028505.1 Candidatus Electrothrix aarhusensis | reverse complement strand
TCGTTGCTGGTTGAGCCCCTTGTGAAAAAAAAGGAGGAAGGCGGTAATGGTTGAGTTCAGTTATCAGGAACCTGTTTACCTTGCCTTGGGACAGAAGATGTACGAACACTTTCTGACTAATAAAGAAAAGGGCAATGCCGTTTCCATCCTCAGTGATGCTATGACCGTCCTGCGTCAGTTAGGAACGGCAGGGCTGAACCTCTGGATTGATGCAAAAAATACTGAACGAGGGTTCATCCGGGATACCTTGGACAAACAGAAGGAAGCTACTGATCGACTCGGTCTTGGCAGCCGCCTTACATTACCCGAGGCACAGGATATCGATACGGCTTGGAGCAACCTGGAAAACCTGATGCGGGTCCTCCTCTACGCCAAGTATTACGCCAACACACGGGAAAAGCAGGAATAAAATGACTGAGACTGGGCAATGGTATAAAATCAGCTTTCGTCTGTCTGGCAGTCTGCATGTGGGTTCTGGCAGATGGGGCTTTGTCCTGCCCTGTCGGCCCTATGTGCCGGGTTGGACCTCTGGGGCGCACTGGTGGTTCTCCTGAAAAAAACCGGGCGTTGGGGGGAGAGCGGTTATGCCGAACTCGGTCGGGCCGTAAACAAACGCTGCTGGTTGGGCCATCTCTTTCTGGAAACAGACATGAGCGACGATACGTATCGATACCTGTCTGCCGTTGATCGGGACAAGGGGGGGGAAACAGAGTTCGCTTGGCGTGACAGCTGGATCAGCCAGCTGATCATCTTCACCTTCACCCGCCCACCCTCTTCCGGCACGGGGTTGTCCGCAGCAACGAGCAGAATCAGGACAGCTGGGTAGGCTTTTCCTTACGGAGTCTGTGCAGGCGAGACAGAATGCATCCTACCGACTCCGTGGAATTATTTTCTATGATGGTATTAATAACGAGCCACCGTTTCATGTAAAAGACCGTCTCCATATAGGCGGAAACCGACAGGTCAGCGGTGCCGAGATCACCTGTCTCACTGTGGAGCCCCTCGATGACAGTGATAAAAACGAGGAAGAAAGAAACAACCTGCTTCGCTTCCAGCATCTACGTTGCGACCCAGCAAACAGCAGTCTTGCCTTGACTGGTGAACTTGAGCGGATTGTCCTGCGCCGCACCCGCAGCGCAAACGGCGAAAAATCAGACGGATTCGGTCAGCATTTTGTGGACTGGGGCATTCATCTCGCTCCGGGCTGGAAAGAAGCTCTGGAACATCAATACAAACCTACCTTCGACAAAAACGGCGAATTTCGACACGGTACCGTTCAACCAAAATGGTCAATATAAAGCAAGGCAGCAAAAAAATATCCTTTGACTTTTCAAATCTTCCCAGCCTAAGATAACAATTAAAGATCAATCAGAATAGCATAAATTTTGAATGATTTAAAAAACAAACAGACACTGACATTAAGGAAAAGGGAGGAAGACCAATGGATCTTAAAAAAACACTACAGGCCTTTTGTGTAGTATCTTCTGCTTTTGGGTTGCTTGCCACAGCAGGATATGCAAAAGAAGCAGAGCATTCAACACATACAGAAGGAACAGGAAAGGTATGCGAGGGCTTCGGGCCACAGACCCCCAGAGATATTGACAGCAAAGTCGGAGAGAATAAGCGACTTTTTTCTCTTGCACCCGGCTATAAAGACATGAACCTCTGTAATATTCATTTTCATGTGAATGCCGAGCATAAAGCAAAAGACTTTTCCATTTATGCAGGTGAAGGTGAGCATGGTCACGGTGGCGGCTACCAGTGTAACGACACCAAGAATCTCACCAAGAAAGAGCTGGCTCCAGTTGACGTCAAAGAAGGCTGCGAGGGCGTAAAGCCCGGTGATACCATTGAGGTACATTGGGTTCACAGTTCCTGCGATGTAACACCAGGAAAGGGACTAGGTTCCTGCCTTTCTGATACCTGTGCAAATCCAGATCTCCGCGTTGAAACGCAGGTTTTCCTGGTCGTCAATGATCCCGAGGCCATGGACTTCGGCGCAATGACGTATGACGGCAATATTGTCAATGGACTGCATCAGGCAAAATCACTGCCCGGCAACACCGGAATTCCGGTTGAGTTCCCAGGTTCCACAACAGGACCGAAATACACCCAAGAAACATGTTCACCTTTGCAGGTTACCTGGAGCGTTCGTCCCCAGTGTGCTAAAATCGACATTAGAAGCCTGCATGCTTGGTGCAAGGATAATGTCTTTGAGGAAGATCATGCTCACGGCGTACGACAGCTCGTTACTGATCCAAAACTCCTGTCTGAAATTAAATAAATGCTGTTCTGTAGGGGCAGTTTACGAACTGCCCCTATTCTCCACCCCTACTTTTCGCTCCTACTCTCCCATCTTCCGCACCACTTCTCCAATCCGCTGCATTTCCCTTATAATTACTGTCTCGTCCAGGGTCGTCAACTGCCGATCCCGCATCACTACTTGCCCATTAATGATTGAGTGGATAACATCTCCGCCTCCAGCTGCATAGACCAGATGGGAAATGGGGTTATACACTGGGGTGAGATGTGGTTGATCCATATCCAGCATAATTATATCGGCTTTTTTCCCGACGGCAATACTGCCGATCTCTGCTTCTGCCCCAAGAAGAGCGGCCCCGCCTTGGGTGGCAGCATGGAGGGTAGCAGCGGCATTCATCACAGTGGGATCCATTCGAGCCACCTTATGCATCTTTGCAGCCGAGTTCATCTCACCGAAGAGGTCCACATCGTTGTTAGAAGCACTGCCGTCCGTACCAAGCCGACAGTGAGCCCCTTTTCTAACATGGCAGGCACAGGGGCAATCCCTGATGCCAATTTCATGTTGGACTCAGGACAATGGGCCAGCTTGACCTTGCGTTCCACCAGCAGATCTATCTCCTCCTCACTGACCATAACCCCATGGGCCGCCACAACCCGTTCGTTGAGCAGTCCCAGGTTTTCCAGATGCTGGACCGGTGAACACCCGTATCGTTCTGTGCAGGTATTGACCTCATCCTGGTTTTCCGACAGATGAATATGATAGAGGGCCTTCTTCTCTTCTGCTTGCGCGGCCAGTCGTTCCAGCAGGGCCGGGGAGCAGGTGTACACCGAATGAGGATTAACCGTCACCGTGATCAGCTGGTTTTTCGCGTACAATTCGAACAACTCTTCTGTATAGGTAAAGCCGTTCTCCAGTTCGCCGTAGTTAGGCGAGGGAAAATCAAACATGCCCTCGCCCAGCCAAGCCCGCATTCCCGATGCATCGGTAGCACGGGCCACGTCCTTGGCAAAGAGATACATATCATTAAAGGAGGTGGTTCCGGACTTAATCATCTCGCAGATGGAAAGCAACGTGGACTGATAAACGATTTCCGAGGTCAGCTGGGCCTCTCTGGGAAAGATATGCTCTTGTAACCACTCCATCAGGGGCAGATCATCAGCCAGTCCCCGAAAACAGGACATGGCTGCGTGGGTATGGGTATTAATGAGGCCGGGCATTATCAAACCATGCGGATGAGCAATACATTCTGCCTGGGGATATTTTTCTGCCAGATTCGGGCCAATCTCAACGATCCGGTCTCCGGCAACAGCAACCGAAATATCGTCCTGCTCCTGTACGTCCCGGCTGTTTAACACCAAATAGCGACCGGAAAGGATCAAATGAACGTCCGATTTGACATCCGTTATGTTGTCCTGACTCATAATTACAGCTCCTGTACAATTTCAAGGATCATTTTTTGCAGCTTCGGTTCTGCCTGATTAGCTGCCTCAACAATATCTTCCAGCAAAATAGGGATAAAATCATCCGGATCATTAACATTAGCCACCACGGATAGACCCAGCACCCGCAACCCGCCATGCAAGGCCGTGATGATCTCCGGCACTGAGGACATGCCCACGGCATCAGCGCCCCATTGCCGAAGCATCCGGGTCTCTGCCGGGGTTTCCAGGCTCGGGCCGGGAATGCAAATATAGGTTCCTTCAGTCACATCTGAAAATGCCAGTTTACGGGCTGCCTTCCGAGCCAGCTTGCGCAGGGCCGGGTCATAAGGCTCAGACAAATCAGGAAAACGGGGGCCCCATGCATCTATATTCGGGCCACGTAAAGGATTATCCGGCAGCTGGTTAATATGATCTTTAAGGGTCATAATAGTACCAGCTGACCAGGTTGTATTCAGTCCGCCCGAGGCATTGGTGATAATGGCGGTCTGCACACCAAGCAGGGACAGTACCCGGATGGGAAATCCGACCTCACGGGCGGAATAGCCCTCGTAATAATGAAATCGCCCTTGGAGAATCGCGCAGGGCTTTCCGGCCAAGGTGCCGCAGACCAGATTACCGGCATGACTGGTCACGGTGGAATGGGGAAATCCAGGAATCTCCTCGTAGGGAATGGAGATGCTGCTTTCCATCGCCTCGACCAAATTGCCGAGCCCGGTGCCCAATTGGATCAGAATTTCCGGCAGTACCGGGAGACGGGATTGGAGAAAGGCAACCGCCTCTTCGACCTGCTCTTTATGTGCTTTGATATCAATCATGGTGTCTTTGTTATGTTGTCTCGTCTCTCTTTATTCCTGTGCGGCGCTTTGGCAGGCTTCATCAAGCCGGGCTTCGACATAGCGAACACGTTCTTCGTCCCATGCTTCAAGGTCAAAACAGACCGCATCTTCACCGAGCAGACCACCGGGCACGGCATCGCCCTGCCCTTCAGGGTCAGTAATCATATCACCGTAAAAGCAGACTGAAAGCCATCTGGGGTTATCCTCGATAACATCAATCATTGCGAAGAGCTTTCTTGTTTTCTGGGCCGTGTGCGCTGCTCGAAGGGAATAGGTGATTCCGGGGCGCGGGATAAACTCCAGCTGAATCTTGTCATTGCGTTCAAGCTGGGCTTTATAGCGGAGAAAAATCTCTTTGTTTCTTTCCGGGGTTTGCTGCCAGTCGTCGATAAATGCCTTCAAATCTGTGTCAGTTGCTTGTGTCATCGTTCCTTGTTCCTCTTTTCATCCTGATCTTCCTCTTGATTTGAGCAAAATCACCTTACTCCTCGTTCATTATTGGCAGATCAACTTATAACGAATTCTGTTTCCTTTCACAAGAAACAAAGGAGGCTCCTTTGATACTGGCCTTAAAAGACCGGTCTTTTGTCGTGCTGTCCTGCCGGGACGCTGCCTTTTTTGGCTCCCAACGTAAGGCCGGGACAAAAGTTCGGGTTAGAAGCCTTGTAGGGCGTATACCATGCACCATTTTTGGTGTGGAGTCGGCACCCTACCCGGCTGAACGTGACAGCCCGGAGTGGGAACCGGGGACTTCGGCAAAAAGTACTCTCGTTGTTTTTTAAAACTACGCCCGTAGAATGCTCTAAACAACGGTAGTACTTTACCCAAAAGTACTACCGTTGTTTTATCCAAAGTACTCTCGTTGTTTTATCCAAACTACTCCCGTTGTTTTTTTTCGGGGATGAGCGATGAGCTGTTCTGGTGATTATCTTTGTTTTTTAGGAGACTGGGGGGATGAGGAGGTTGAGAGAGGAACTTATTGGGATTCGAACCTGTGACCCCCGTTACTGCCCGGCTTTATTTTGGATTGTGTTACCTTTGTGCCTACCTTTCTGTTTAATCATATGGCTGAATGTGGTATTATATGGAGATTGAAAAAAGCAGCTGGGAAGGTGAAAACTTGACCGACCATCAAATTTTTTCGGTCTGATTTTCCCATTGTCATCATTCGTCATGATTTATTTTTCATGTCTATTTATTTTGAAATACAGGTAAATATTTACCAGAAAAGCCCTATTGTTCAATTTGCTTTACTTATTATGACTTTTTAGTCACGATGCTATGCATCATCCTGTCTTGGTGTTTAAAATGGCGGTTCAAAATACACAACTTTCAAAACCCGTTTTGATGGTAAAATTTTACTTGCTTAATTTGCTGAATACATTATTGTTTGAGACAAGGCCGTTGTCGTAGCACCTACCCTATGAAGAGGGTATTAAGACACTCGCATTTATTTCCTTTACAAGGATCCCAAGGAGTCGTAGCACCTACCCTATGAAGAGGGTATTAAGACTTGTTTAATCCTGTACTATTTGCAGTCCATCCGTGCGTCGTAGCACCTACCCTACGAAGAGGGTATTAAGACTTTGAAATTCACTGTTATGGTGGAGTTGTCCGTCGTAGCACCTACCCTATGAAGAGGGTATTAAGACAGTCTTATTTCTATCCTATAATGTTCTTTTGTGGTCGTAGCACCTACCCTATGAAGAGGGTATTTTCAGTGTTCGCCCGTTGACAGGGCACAAAAAAAGGGCCGCCAGCTTATTTGCTAGCGACCCTTTTTTTATGGTCAACCGATCGGGTTCATGCGCAGCGCGTAACCCGGTTTCTACAACATCAACACCTTCAACCAACACCCCCTGAAACTCCTCCGGCACAAAAGGTCGCCCTCTCCCATTCAAAGCCACCCCAATCACCTTCCCCTGAAGAATCAATTTCTCATATAATCCCTTACCGACATTTCCAAAGAAAAAACAAAATCGTCCACAGCGTCTCCCCTCATTGACCTTAACGTATCAGTTCATTTCCATTCCGTTTATAACGAATTCTGCTCTCTTTCACAATAAGCAAAGAAGGGCTAATCGCGTAAAGTTCCTGTAATATTCGCATCTCAGCCAGTGCAGCACCCAATTGCCGACTCATCGAAATCCGGCCTTTACAAAGAAAAATAACAGACTATTATAAGAGGAAATAACACATTTATTTCCGAGAGCTTATCGTGAGAGCGAATGGCTATTTTCCCCGCTGTTTTCAGTGGGATTTTTTTTCTTTTTCGTGTAGAAAGGAACAAGTTAACTTTCCACAAACGGGTGTGGTAAACAGGAAACTTGGTAGTGCAAAGACTGTCAAGTTGACTAATGGGTCAAGAGCTTGCAGAGATATAGTAGGTGCTTTCA
>MTKO01000053.1 GCA_004028505.1 Candidatus Electrothrix aarhusensis | reverse complement strand
CTGTGGAGCGGTTTCAACTGCCCCGTTCTTTTCCTGGAAATGTGGAAAAGGCAGCAGCGAACTTGGTGCCGTTGACCGAGCTTGAACCGGGCAGAAAAGATCTGCGCTATCTTCGCCATGTCACCATTGACGGGGCCACGGCCAAGGATTTTGACGATGCCATTGCGGTCCAAAAGACCAAAAAGGGCTTTCGTCTCTTTGTCTCCATTGCCGATGTCAGTCATTATGTACGACCGGGATCTGCTATTGATCAGGAGGCTTATCAGCGCGGCACCAGCGTGTATTTGCCGGATCTGGTTCTGCCTATGCTGCCGGAGCGTCTTTCCAATGATCTCTGCTCTCTGGTTCCTGATCAGGATCGTCCCGCCTTTACCGCTATCTTGGATTTCGATGAACAAGGCTGTCGGATCGGGTCGAAATTTACCCGAAGCATGATCCGCAGTCATCAGCGCTTTACCTATGATGCGGTTCATCAGGCGATCTATCTTCGCGATAAGGAAGCGCGTCGGGAGTATAAATCCCTGCTGCCCATGTTAGAGAAAGCGAAAGATCTTTCTGATCTGCTCAACAGGCAGCGTATGCAGCGAGGGGCCTTGGGCTTTACTGTCCCGGAGAGCAATATTGAGCTTGAAGGAGACAGTGTCCGTGCGATCACTCGGCTGAAACGGAATCAGGCCCATCTGCTGATTGAGGAGTTCATGTTGGCTGCTAATGAGGCTGTGGGCGAAACCCTGGATCGGGCCGGTGCATCGGTCTTGTTCCGGGTGCATGAGGAACCAGATGGGGATAAGGTCAAGGACTTTGCCGAGCTGGCTTGGTCGCTGGGGCTGAAGCTCCCTAAGACAGAACTGACGCCTTCCTGGTTTGCCGGGGTTCTAGCAGTTGCCAAGGACTCTTCAACGGAATATGTGGTCAATAACCTCCTGCTCCGTACCATGCAGCGGGCCAGGTACACGCCGACGAATTACGGCCATTTCGGGCTGGCTGCGGAATACTATATCCATTTCACCTCGCCTATCCGACGTTATCCAGATCTGGTGGCTCATCGGGTCATGCAGAACCTGTTGCTCAGAAAAAACGGTAAAAAAGGTAAAGGCGCTGGTGGAAAAATCCTCCCCGTAGGCGTCAACGCCGAAGCTGCCGGGACCTTTCTTTCTGCCCGTGAACGGGTTGCGGTGGAGGCTGAACGTGATGTCCAGGCTCGACTGGCTGCCCTGTATCTCCGCGATAAGGTGACTGAGCAGTTTGAGGCGATCATTTCCGGGGTGACCTCCTTTGGTCTTTTTGTGGAATTGGTTGATTGTCTGATCAGCGGCGCTATTCCAGTCAGTGAGATGAAGGATGACTATTACCGTTATGATAATAAGGGCCATAAACTGCTCGGTGAGCGGACAGGGAAGAGCCTTCGACTGGGCGACCTCATTCGGGTGCGACTTGATCAGGTCGATATGTTGAGCAGGAAAATTACCTTTTCTCTGGTTGATCAGAAAAAGAAATAAGCGAACCAAGACGCGGGGCCATCTGTTCTTTTCTTGACGAACCCGACGAATTCAAATAAGAATATTCCTTTTACATAATCAGGCACAATGGAGAGCAGACTTTTGAGAGCAGGCTCTCTGTACAGCCTTGACGTGTATACATCCCCCATCGTCCCGAAGAGAAAGGGAGGGCGGGGGAGCTTCGCAATAAAATAACTTTTCGTCTACGAGGTCTATTATGGAAGAATTAGCAAGTATTTCTGATTACCCTTTTTTGTTCGGCTTGGTTATCGGCTTGGTTCTGGCTGTGGTCTTCTGGTTTCGCTCTGTGATTAAGGCGCGGGTACTCAGTGCGGAGATTAAAAAGTTGCGTGATCATCTGCACACCAAGTTTGAGATTGAATCCGCAGATAATGAGCGCCGTAAGGAACAGCTTGATCAGGTTAAGCAGGAACGGGACAATCTCCGCAATATGATTCAGGTACTGAACCAAAAGCCGACTAAACAGGAAGTCCGTCAGACTCAGGTGTATCAAAAAGCCATTGAGACCATGTTTGAAAAATCTCCTGGTTTTGCCCCAGCCTGGCAGATCACTCTGAAAGAAGCGGAAGAAGAGATGCGCAATGCGGAAAAAGGGATTATGCCCTTTTTTAAACGGATGACCGGATCCTCACCAGCCTCGTATTCTGTTTCTTCCTCATCTGAAGAGAAGAAGCCCCGCAACCGGCATTTGGAGCTTGAAGATCCGGCCAACCTGTAAGGGATTCAACAAGAAATACCCTCTCCATTATTTCGGGTGCCGTAGGGTAGGGGCGAACCTGTGTGTTCGCCCTTTTATGCCGGGCAGACACGCAGATCTGCCTTACAATTTCGCACCTGAAAACGGGGGTATTTTTGCCAATTTCCTAAGGAGTATTCACACCTTGTCTCAATCAATTACTACCCTGTCCGGCAGCGGCCTGATCCTGGTTCGTCCGAAATACCCAGAAAATATCGGGGCCTCGGCCCGTATCGCCTGTAACTTTGGCATTGAACAGCTGACTGTAGTTACTGAGGACGCACCGGACCAGGAGCGGATGTTTAAGATGGCCACCCATAAGGCGGCCTATCTTATTCGTGATCTCCGGCTCGTTGATAACACTCGGGAGGCCGCAGAACCCTATCATTTCATTGTCGGCACAACGGCTCGGCAAGGGAGGCACCGGGTTCTGGAAAAGGCCCCGCACGCAGTTATGACTGAACTGGCTTCGCTGGCTGCTGGTCATCGAATCGGCCTGATGTTCGGGCGGGAAAGCAGCGGCTTGACCAATGAAGACCTTGATTTTTGCCAGTTCACCTCCACTATCCCCACGGCGGATTTCTCCTCGCTGAACCTGGCCCAGGCAGTTGCCATTCATTGCTATGAGCTTTCTATGGCGATCAGCACCTTGGATGAGCAGGCCAACCTGGATGGTGGAAGTCAATATGCCAATTCCTATGATCTGGAAGGGATGTACGAACATATTGAAGATGCCCTGACCAAGACCACCTTTATCCGCCATACCAATAAGACCTACTGGATGCGCAATATCCGCCAGTTTCTCAGTCGCACCAAAATAAAAAAGAAAGAGGCCAGCCTGATTCGCGGAGTGTGCAGGAAATTTCTCTGGCACAGCCGACAGGAGGAGGAGCAAAAAGGACTGGAGGGGCAGAAAGGAGAGAATGACAAAGACAGTGAGTGATCCGGCTGTTGTTCGTATTATTGCTTCTAAAAGACTTCAAATTCGAAAGCATGAGAGCCTTCGGGCCACAGGTGGTCAGCATGTTGTAAAATGAACAGTGGGGAATGCATAATGAGCTGGAACGGGGTAACCCGGTTCGGGTTTTTGAGGGGAAGCGGTTTCGGGAGAGGAAAGGATAAGCTGAGGAAAATGATGCGTAAAATAATAATACTTTTTTGTCTGATTTTAGTTAACTCTTCGGTCTCGGCAGAAAAGCTACCCTGCCTTAACTTGACAGCTGTTGATAACCCAGCTATTGCCTATACGCAAAGAGATAATCGTTGTGAAGGATTTTACCAATCTCCGGTTGCGGCGGAAAGCCTCACTCTTGTTAGTCTACTCTATGGTAGGCTGGAGTTTGATGCAAACAGCAATGAATGTCTTCATGTTATTGTGCCTCAAGCTATCAGACAACAGGTTCATGTTCAGGCCGTTGGTATCCCTCTTAAAACGTATTATCGGATGGATGCATGGGTGCAACCGGGGCAGGATTTTACCTGGCCTCTCGATATTATTGGCAAAATGCGACTGACGCCTGCTAGTATTGGTTTGCTTGGGAAAACTATTGCTGACTTGGAGGCCTACACGCCTTTGGCTCTTGGGAATCAAGCCCCGTTAAATCTCATTTTGCGCTCCTCGGTGGATGTCAGGACGGTACTTTGGAGAATAAGTAGCATGAACGAAGGGCAATGCGGTCAGCCCGATAAAAAATGGGAAAAGATCGAACCCTCTTGGGGCGAGCAATTTTTCAGCGGCGAGGGAATCCAACTTAGCCTGCCGGAGCAACGAGAAAATTTTTGTATAGAATTTGCAGCTCAGACCGTCGGTTCAGCCAGTTGGCTCAAGTTGTTTTTGAAGATTCTTCTCAAGGAGTAGTAGTTATGATGCTACGCACTCGGAACGGACTAAAAAAACTGGAGCAGAAGCGGCGGGATAACATAACTGAGGCAACCAAGGAGCTTTTGGAAAATGATGATGTAGATGCGGCAGATAAAGCTCTTCATAAGGTAAAGCTGAGTCAAGAGCTTCAGACCCAATATACTCTGCTCTCCAAGAAACGCTTTATTTCCCCGCTGTTTATTCTTCTTTGTCTTCTTATTTTCAGCTTTCTCTGGTTTTTTCACCACCCCAATCCACGTATTCATCTTGATCTTGAGGTGGAAACAGCTGTCTTCAGGCTGGCAGAACGCAGGGACTTCACTTGGCAGAAAAGTTCAGGTTTGAAAACAGAACGTTTTTTTGTAGACGGTCATTTTATAGTTGATGCTCCAGGGCTGGGGCTCGACGGAAGCGGAGAGAGATTATCGGTGGAAGGGGTAAATGTATCTTTAACCCAGTTCACTATTAGTAAAGGAGCTCGTTTAGAGATTGAACGGAGCAAAGATGGGATCAGTCTTTATATCTATGAAGGTTTAGCTCAAGGTTTACTGGAGATACAGGATGGCAGCCTCCGTCTTCAAGGTGATGGTACTCCGGCTGTCCTATCTGTTCAATTGCCAGTACCGGAAACACTTCGATTCAGCACTGGGAATCACAGTGAACACCGTTTGCATTTGCGTCTGCAAACCGATGATGACTGGCAACTCTATGGGCTACAGGTTACTGATATGCGATTTCAACAGGAGATGCCACCTGACTCGAATAATTTTATTTCCTCGATCCGTAAGGGGACAATTGAGCTTCCTGAAATTAAACGTAAGGAAAAATTGCTGGGTCACGATTGGTTACACATGAAAAAAATATCAAGTACTCGTTTGGTTCTTGACTTCCCGTCAAAAGGGGCTGAGTATTTCGACCTTATATTTCAAGGCCGTGCGGCTTCTATTGAAGTAGGACCGGATGATTTTGAGCAGGACCTTACACCCTCTCTGCTTACGTGGATTTATCATCAGAAGCAGCTTTTTTTCTATTGGGGGAGTTTGGTCTTTATCTATGGTCTACTTACCAACCTACGTACTCTTTTGGCTCGTCGGTAATCGCTGTTTTTCCAATACTTGTCATGTTAGAAGGATTACGTTATATTGGTGCAGTAGGCCAGCTCGTTCTGTTGTGGATTTATTTTTCCTCAGATTCTTCTGTAAAGTATTTATCCGTCATTCATGCAGCAACTTATACACTCCATTATAACCATCTCAGTTGTATTGTTTTTTTTTATTCTCTCAGCCGTATCGTCTTTGGCTGGCGGTGTAGGGAAAGAGGTTTGCGATCCATACAAGCCACTCGTGGTACAGATAACTACCCAATTTTCCTCTGGTGAAGAGAGTGGTTTTGGATTTATTGTTGGTGAGCGTTATGACCAATTTTATATTGTTACCGCTAATCATGTAGTCCGCAGAGATTCTCCTGATAATATTACCAAAAAAGTATTACTTCATTTCTCTTGGGATCCCGGTGGCAAAGGCTACACGGCTGAGCTTCTTTATACTATGTATGGACCTCTGGATCTCGCTTTGCTTCGTATTGATAAAACAAAAATTAATGGAGCAGAGAGGATCTCTTGGGAAGGTCGAAAATGGTGCCGTCGTTGGCAGCGGGAAGAAGAGGCTTGGTTTATTGGGCGTGAGCGTAAATGGTATATTCCGCCGGATGGGCGAGCAGGTATACTTGTACGTACTGAGCCAGACTTGCGGGGGTTTGTTCAGATTGATATCAACACAGTCCAGCCTGGAACCTCTGGTGCTCCTCTTTTTATTAAAAATGGATTGATAGGCATGATCATCAGTGATTCTCCTGGGGCGACGCAAGCTGTTCATATTGATTATATTCGTCGTTTTGTCTCTATAGAAAATCCTTATCCTTGGAATATCGCTAGGTACGACAGCGACCAAGGAGATGGCAAAATGAAAACTAATAAACCATCTTCTCGCCATGGAGAGGTAAAAAAGCAGAGAGAGTTGATTCGACCTTTCAGAGGCTCCGTACTCCAAAAACGACTCTGGGAAAACCGTTAGCAGAGTTTGAGGAGAGAAACGCTCAAATTCCTCAACCTGTTGTTCAGAAAGAGGAGAAGGAGGTACCTAAACGATCAACCCGTTCCCTTGCTCATGCAGAAGCTATTCCTCAAGTTCCCCCCTCTCCCCCTGAACCGGGTGACCTCCTGCTTGAACCTTTCACCAAGATGGAATTCATTCGTCTTCCTGATGGCTGCTCCGCGATGGGTTCTCTAAAGGAGGATAAAGAACGCTATAGCGACGAGGAACCAGCACATCCTGCCTGTGTCGATGCCTTTTGGATGGGGAAATATGAGGTGACCTTGGCGCAGTGGGCCAAAATAATGGGAAAGAAACCTGCTCGATCACAGGGGAGTGGGAAGCATCCGGCTGTTCCAGTTACCTGGGAGGAAGTTCAGGGTTTTATCAGCAAATTGCACAAAAAAACAGGTCGAGTATTTCGTCTGCCCACAGAGGCGGAATGGGAATATGCAGCCCGAGCCGGAACAGATACAGCCCGATATTGGGGCGATGACATATCCTGTGACAGGGCCATGTATGGAAATAATGCGAACAACAATAGCTGCGTTGATTATGTACCACAGCAGGGGGGAACGGTTGGAGGAGCAGCACCGGTGGGGAGTTATCCTCCGAACCAATTTGGCCTGCATGATATGCTCGGTAATGTGAGGGAATGGTGCGCAGACTGGTATGGGAAAGAATATTACCTCTCAAGTCCAAAGGATAATCCTACAGGGCCTTCCGCGTCCAGCGTTGCCCCACAAGCTCGTGTTCTTCGTGGTGGAAGCTGGTTAGATGGATCTCGAATAATACGGTCAGCTGCTCGCAAATGGCTTGCCCCTAAAAAGCGTTATTACGATACAGGATTTCGGCTTGTTTTGGATGATCCAAAGGGAACAGAAAACAGGGCCACACAATAGAAAAACCCTGAGTACAGGATACATTCAGCCATGTAGGGTGCGCCTCGCGCACCATTTTTTGATGCGGGGGCCGCATCCTACGGGGGTAGTCCAGGGGGCCACCCTGGGTACACAGGACACATCCGGATTCCACGGGTTATATATTCAGCTCGCTCACACGCCGCCAAGGAACAACAGTCACCCCACTACGCTCGTAGCCTTCTTCGCCGCTGTAGCAGAGGCAGGGATACTCGGCATCCTGCCCGGCAAGTTGCAGCCATTTGCGCAGACCTGCGAAGGCATCCTCTTTGAGGGTCCAGCCGGATTTAATCTCAACCGGGCATAAACCGGTGCTCCGCTCAATAATCACGTCCACCTCATTACCGGTCAATGTTTTTACAAATTGTCAATACAATTTACAATCTGTAAGAAGTCGGTACCGATTCGGGCGCACACATGGGTGCGCCCCTACAATACCGACGATAGCACCATGTCCCAACGGGGCTATATATCAGCCAAGGGTAACACCCTGGGCAAAGAATCACGTCTGTATTCCAGACCGAGAATCCACCTCATGGCAAAATACTTCAACACCACCGGCCCCTGCTTTCCCCGCCTCCACTACATGCTGCCGCCCAAAGATCGCCTGATCGGGGCCAGCCTAGACCGCTACATCCGGGACGAACTCTACTGGGTTCT
>MTKO01000052.1:0-52500 GCA_004028505.1 Candidatus Electrothrix aarhusensis | reverse complement strand
GATTTCGAAGAATACATGCTGCGCTTGGTCGAAGTGCTGGCCAAAAATTATCTGGACCGCCCTTATGATCTTCAGGAAATTGACATTACACGTGAAGAGGATCATAATTGGTTTCTGCACCAGCAATGGGTGGGCATGGCCCTTTACCTGGATGGATTTGCCGGAAACCTGCAAGGACTCAAAGAAAAGATTCCATACTTTCAGGAACTGGGAATTAATCTGGTTCATATCATGCCCATCCTCAAAAGCCCTGCTGGCAAAAGCGATGGAGGATATGCAGTCAGCGACTTCAGGGAAATCAATAAACAAGCTGGTACGTTAGATGATATTCGTGAACTGGCAGCCGCCTTTCGTAAACATGGCATCTTGCTGACACTGGATGTTGTGCTGAACCATACCTCAAGTCAGCATAAATGGGCGGAAAAAACCAGACAGGGTGATCTGCAATACCAGGATTATTTTTTCATCTTTGAAGATCGTAACCTCCCGGACATGTTCGAGCAGGCTATGCCCGAGGTTTTTCCAGACACCGATCCCGGTAATTTCACCTGGGACGAGAGCATACAGGGATGGGTGATGACCGTTTTTCATGACTACCAATGGGATCTCAATTACTCCAATCCCAAGGTCTTTCTGGAAATGCTGGATGTTATTCTGTTTTGGGGTAATCAGGGGGCTGATATCGTCCGCCTTGATGCGGTGGCCTTTCTCTGGAAGGAGTTGGGCACCAGTTGCCAGAACCGCCCTGAAGCCCATCTCCTCCTCCAGCTTTTTAAGGATTGCTGTCAGGTCACGGCTCCGGGGCTACTCTTTATTGCCGAGGCCATTGTTGCCCCTCTGGAGGTAATCAAATATTTCGGCGAAGATGCGGTGGTGGCCAAGGAATGCGAAATTGCCTATAATGCCACCTTCATGGCCCTGCTCTGGGAAGCCACAGCCACTCATAACTGCAAACTGCTTGCTCATGCCATCAAAAGTCTGCCTGGCAAGCTTGATCGAGCAACCTGGCTCAATTATGTCCGCTGCCACGACGATATAGGCTTTGGTTTTGATGATGAGGATATCAAAAATGCCGGGTATGATCCCGGTGAACACCGTCGATTCCTGATGAAATATTTGACCGGTGAATTTGAAGGTTCCTATGCTGGCGGCCAGCCCTTTGCCTTTAACGAAAAAAATGGGGATGCACGGGTATCTGGAACCTTGGCCTCGCTGGCCGGGCTGGAGTACGCTATGGCGCAGCAGGATGTACAAGAAGTAGATTTTGCAGTCAGGCGTATTCTTCTCCTCCACAGCCTGATTTTCTCTTTTGGAGGTATTCCCCTGCTCTACTACGGTGACGAGGTTGGTACTTTTAATGACTTCAGTTATCTTGAGGATGAAAACAGAGCCGATGATAGCCGCTGGATGCATCGCCCACGATTGAATTGGGAGACCTTAGCCCGCAGGGATGAGCCTGGGACACCGGAATATACCATTTTTCAGGAGTTGCGTAAGATGATTGCGATCCGCAAAGAAATAGATGCCTTTGCGGATTTTAACAACCGGGAGCTCGTTGACATGGATAACGATCATCTCTTTGCCTTTCTTCGCTCCAGCCATCCGCGTTATCATCAACACCCAGTGGAACCGATTTTTGTGCTTGCCAATTTTGACCGCCACCCTCAGGCTGCGGATCTAAAAGCACTCAGTGCCTACGGTTTTGGTGATTCAAGATCACTCCTTGATCTTTTCACCGGTCGTCCGCCCCACTGCTTTCGCAACGAGTTGATCCTGTCACCGTATCAGTTCTGTTGGCTCAAAAATGGAGTTGCATAACCAGCTGGGAAATTTGCCTCCCCGTTTCCCTTTCTCTATCGTCGCGCAGCGTTTTTCCCCGGAAATGCGCTGTTTCCCCAACTGCGACACAAAACGCCAATAGGCACCTTTTTATCCCGGAACCGTATAAATGACCGCAACTCTAGTTGTGATACTTTGATTTTATTGAATTTACATTAAAACTCAACAGCCCTACCCCTTCCATCTTGAACTGCCCATTACTGCCTCTTTTTCATTGATAGCACCCTCCTCTTTCTTGATTTTTTTGGTCTTTCCCCAAGGGGATACGTGTTTCTTTACATCAATACCCCTAGTTTTCATACCCCTAGTTTTCCTGTTTGATGCAAAAGTTCCGTTTTCTGCATTGGACGGGCCTGGGACAAGATACAAAAATCTCTTATTATTGACGGCATACAAAACAACGCGGTGATAATCAGTATATCATCATAAGGAATGAGCCGATGCGTTCAATACTTGCAAGGCTCCGTACTATTAGGCTGTATATCAAGGAGGAGAGTACTGTGAAAGAGTACATATGCAAAGCTTGTGAAAAATACAAACTTGCTCCAGGAGAACGACCGGAAGATCTACCATCAAATTGGAAATGCCCTGTATGCGGGGTGGGCCTAAATGCCTTGGAGGAGCTCGTGGTGGAACCTAAAGTGGATCCCATCCTGGATTCCAACCTCCCCAAAGATCTTTCTTTTGGGCAGTTAAGTGCGCTTTTTTCCAATCTGGCTAAAGGATGTGATAAACAGGGAAAATCCGACGAAAAAACACTCTTCGAGACCCTATCGGATCACTATAATCGCGTAATGCAAAAAGAGCCAAAAAGTGTGTATACCAAGCTGGATTGCCTTTTGGGAGAGGAACTTGAAAGGGATTTTTATGCTGCGATGAAAGAGGCGAAAACAGTCGCGGACCGGGGAGCACAGCGCGCACTCGTATGGACGAAAAAGGTCTCTTATACCATGCGGTCTCTTCTTGAGGATAAAGCTGAAATGTTGGCAATGATAGGAACAGGAAAGTCAGTCCACGTTTGTCAAATTTGTGGGTTTGTTGTAGTGGATGATGACGCGCCAGATCGATGTCCAGTTTGTGGTGTACCGAAATTTAAAATCAAAGCAGTGTGAGGTGTGGCATGAAAACTATAGCTGTACGCGATCTAACAAAATGTACTAAGGATTGTCTTTGTCTTTATGTCTGTCCTACCGGTGCCACGGATACGGAGGATGGCAAGATTGATACAGATAAATGTATAGATGACTGTCGACAATGTGTGGATGCCTGTCCTTCCGGTGCGATGTCCTTAGTGTCAGAGGAGGTGCCAAAGATTTACCCTCCCCAGCACTATAGAGAGAATGCTGTACGACAAAAAATGTACAAGCTTGCAGACAGCAAGTTGCGACAGGAGCAAATTGCCAAGGCCCTGCACGAGGAAAGCACGGACGAGAATGAGAAAACATTCCTGAAGGGAATTGCAAAATCCAACCGCCTCATGGCAGAAGACCTTATGCGTGAAGGAGGATACCTGCTTCCCCAAAGCAATAACGTGAAAGCGCTCCTTTCTTACCTTCAAGAGTCTGACTTTCCAGAGGCCGAGCAGGATACGCTCAAAAAACTCCTGCGTCATACCACAGGTAAACTGTTGGGGCTCTTGTAAAGCCGTCCTACTACACTACAGGACAGCTCTTCAGATATACTGCCCACCGGGTCCGCGCTATGTGTGACTCGGTTTCTTTTTGCCTTTCCCTTGAGATTCGAATCTATAATAGCGAGGTGGATGTTCTTCAACACGAATAGCGACTCTTTACTTCTGAGTTTCAGTATGTTATTCATTTATACAGAAGCGTCAACACTGTTCTCAAAAAAGGAAGAATGAAATGAAAAAATATATACTGTTTGTGCGGGGAATTTCCCTACTGATGGGACTTGTCATCATGCTAAGCGTGACCTCGTGCGGAACGATTCTCTACCCCGAACGCCGTGGACAAACGGCGGGCTACATAGATGCTGGCGTAGCTATGCTGGACGGCATAGGATTGCTTTTCTTCTTTGTTCCCGGAGTGATAGCTTTTGCCGTTGATTTCACGACCGGTGCTATTTATCTCCCCTCCGGTTCTTCCCGCCTAGCTCTTCAGCCGTCAAAGCTTCAGGATGCGCGGATAATCCAAGCCCGACGGCATTCCCTGACCAGTCATGATATAGAGGCCGTGGTGGAACAAGAAACAGGGCAGAAAATCGATTTGGTGTCACCTCAGACAAAAGTAGCACGGATTTCGTCCGGGCAGAATCCAGCTTGGACTGGCATTGCGGAAGCACTCACGCCTGATCAGTTTGCTGTTTTCAAAAATAATCGGCTAAGAACAACGTTTGACAACACGCTTTAGCCGCAACATTATACTCGGCCTCAGATTATTCTGATGCCGAGTATAACTCTGTGCATTCTACAACAAGGCAAGATTACAGAAAGCCCCCTCAGCTGTATTCCCGCTTCAATAGCTCAAGTAAAGCACCGACATCAATATCCGGCGTATTAACCGGGCCCCAATCCAGGGTCGTATTCACCCTGTGATCGGTATCAATAACATTACGCAGGCGTTGCTCCTGCTCATACCACCATCTCTTGGAAGAGCCGTCCGGACAGGATGCCGTGTCAACATCACCCCAGCGCAGTTCAGGGCAGTGGTAAGGATCAAAAGAGAGCAGAAAGAGCCGCTCCATAATATTCCCCAGGGTCAGAGTGACCGTCTTCCCGGATGAATCGCCATATCCTATCCGAATACTGTCGGTGCTCTCCTGCCAAATACTACCAAACTGACGAAGCAAATCTGCGGCAGTCCCCTCAAAGGCATACGGATGATCCCCTTGGGCAACCGCGCTCACACTGTCCTTGATCAGATTGAACATCTCCCGCACCTGCGCCCTTAAACGGGCATCTCTCCCCGGCGTTGAATAGGCTTCCCAATCCCCCTCTGTCCCGTAGATATTATAGGGCAAACTCGACGGATGGGTTTTCTTATGGATGTTATGAGACACCGCCGCTGCAATTGATGCCACCCGATCTTGCAAGGCTTGATCCAAGGCGGTCAACTGCTGCTGAATTTCCTTGATCGGATCTACCTTGCCGCTGCCGGTAGCCAGCATCCGCTTCACCCATTGATGATAATCCAGCTCAAGCCCGTCAACCTCATAGCTATCTTGGCACTGACTCTGTTCCTCATCAAAAAAAGGAGAAGTTGAGTTGTTGGTCAGCGTGAAGTTGCCGCTGCTGCTCACGTCCTGATGACGCCAGCGACGAAAACCGCCCCCCTGTTTACAGGAACCCCGGGAGAGATAGGAGCCAAAACGCTTTTCAGTCAGGCTGTTATCCGGATGAGCATCGACAAACCAGACCGTGCCGTCGTCATCCACCCGAGAAACCACCAGGACATGGCCGTTGGCATCGTAATACACCGTTCCCGGCACAATGCTTTCCCGATTTACCTGACAGAGAAAGGTGTCTGTTTTTTCCATGGTCCAGAAAAAACGGAAAAAACCGCTATGGACGCTGTTGGAAATTGTCCGGGCCATTCTGGAAAAGCTGGAATAACTAAGAAAAGAACGGCTGCTGCCCGGTTTGTTATTATTGCTGTAACGACTGCCAGAAATACTCGAATTAAAGGAAAAGGGCAGTTTCTTCTTGTAGCTGAAATAGGCTCGCAACAGATAAGGAAGGTCGGCGCAATCACTAAAGAGATTATTATTGCGGTCTTCATCCGAATACAGGCTGTTGCCCTCCGGGTTGCGCAGGCAGGCAGCCAGCGAGCCTTTTTTGTCAACAAAGAGCTGCTCCACCCAGCGTGCGAACTCGGCTTCGTAGCTTTCGTTCCATTGATGATAGGCGATCCAAGCGGCATTGGTACCGCCCACGTTGATCTCCGCATTGGGATCAACGGGATCAACAGGTTCCCCGCCGCCTCCGGGGGTTTCCGTGTCAGGCATCTCGGTGGCAGTTATAAGTTTTCTCCAGGTTCGCCCGCCCACATCAATCCTGCCGTCGGGTCGGGAGAGAAACGGCTGCTGAAAATTTTTGATGGTTTGGATAAGCTCAGCAGAAACCTGATCACTGACCGCCAACGGGCTAGCAAGGATATTATTGAACAGGGCATAGACGATGCGGACATCGCTCGGACGGTTCTGCCCGCCCTGCCCCACAGAACCGGTAATCTCCGTCCCGGAATCATCGGTCACGGCAATAAGTTCTCTCCATGTTCTGCCGCCCACATCAATTCTGCCGTCAGGACGGGACAGAAAACTCGACTGAAAAGCCATGATCACCTGAATCAACTCATTAGAAACCTGATCGCTGATTGCCAACGGATTGCTGAGCATTTTGTTGAACAAGGCATACACAGTACGCACATCTTCAGGACGATTTTGTCCTCCCGAATCACCTACTGAACCGCTGATAGAAATCGGCATTTTTGCTCCTCCTTTTCTTTTTTATACCTGTTGCCATATGAAAGGGCAAACACAGGGGGCTCACCCTACAATACCCTAAAAAAAATCACATCAATACGAATTGGTTATACCAACAGTAATCATTCGCCGATCCGCTCCAGCCGAAATTTTTGCAACTGTTCCGTCGCCCTCCCCTGTTCATCCCGGTAATCGATAACTAAACCAACTGGTATCTGCATCTCTTTTTTCCCGTGCCGGACAGTCTCTTGACGATCCGAGGAATAATAATACTGGCCCGCAAGGGGCGAATAATCAGGTTCCCCAAGTAAATCTATAATGTTATTTTGATCCATACCCTTGCGCAGATGCCTGGAGATCACCTCAAGGCTAGGATAATCCCGGTGCGCCTTGTAACTGCGGCTCGCCAGTTCCAGCTCCTGAGCCTGGGTGTTACAGCCGACCAACAACAGGAAAACAATAAACAACAGGAAACGCGGCCTCAGCCTGAACGGCCTGAACTTACGGTTTGGCAAAAGAAAATCCCCATCGTTTAAGCTGTTCGATAAAATCCTCCAGATCCTCGGCAGTATCTTTCAGGACATGCATGAGCACGTTGAATTCGGTCTTGCTTTGGCTTCGCTGAAATTGCTGCTCAATCATGGCCCGTTTACTCGACCCCAGCCCCTTGGGCGATTTCCAATCCTCGGTATCAATATCCCAGTTCTGAATGGTCAGGGAAAGTTCGTTTGCCACGGCAACAAGCTCCCAATCGTATGGTCGCCAGCCGCCTGCACCATAGGGCGGGCGAATCCTGGTCGGCGTGACTCCGGCAGCTCTTTGAATGCTCTCCTGCGTTTTCTCCAGTTCCTTCCGCACCGCCGATCTGGACAACCCGGCCAGATTCGGATGGGTATAGGAATGATTCTGCACCCTATGCCCTCGCTCCGCGATTTCCTTGACCGCTGCCGGGTAACTATCCACTTCCTGTCCTAAAACGTAAAATTCCGCTTTTATACGGTAGCAATCCAAGGTGTCAAGAATGGAGTGCAACGGGCCTGTAGGAGCTGGTCCGTCGTCAAAAGAAAGCAGCACTACTTTGCCGGTTCCTCCTGCCGGTATGGTGAGTCTTCGCCAAGTTCTACCGCCCACATCAATTCTACCGTCAGGCCGGGACATAAAAGTTTTTTGGACATCCTTGATCGCCTGAATCAGTTCATCCGTGCATTGATCGCTCACCTCCAGAGGGCGCGACAGGATGGTATTGAACAGGGCATATATTATGCGCACATCCTGCGGATAATTCCGGCCCCCCTGCCCCACTGAGCTCCTGATTTCTTTCATTCCTTCTATCTCCGGCCTTTCTGCTGCCGCTGTGAGTTCCCGCCAAGTTCTGCCGTTGACATCAATCCTGCCATCCGGGCGAGAGAGAAAAGCTTTCTGAAAATCTCGAATAGCCTGAATCAGCGCATCTGTGACCTGCTCACTGACGGGTAGCGGTGTGGGTAAAATTTTATTGAGCAGAATATAAACAGCTTGAACATCGTCGGATTGATTCTTGCCATTTTCACCGACTGAATCGGTAAGAGAGCTGACCATTGTCTACCTCCTGAGAAAAGGATATTTGATGATTTCCAGTAGTGCGGCAGCAATGCCGGAGACGCATTTTTTGTCATTGCTGATGCGGGATCACTGCATAGGCGGTTAAATTTTTCGATAATACTTTCTTTTGGACCAACCACTCGTTCTTCGGTAACTGCAAGAGATACGATAATATTCTTTCATTTGCAAGATAGAGCTTATTTTGCTGCCTAAGAACTGCCTCAACCTGACTCGGGGCAACCATAGCAAAGGCAGAGACGATCTCGTGGGGCTGCACTTTTTTTTCTTGATCAAGCAGAATCAGATATTGTCTGTCTGGAGAAAACGGCGCTGCAATACCTTGGGTACTATCGACCGTGAGCACAGAAACTGAGCTGTCCAGCGGGAGAACATTGGCGACAATTTCACCCTGATTATGCCAGCCAACAAAATGCCGGGTGACGATGGTCAGCGGCAGCTCTTCTGAAAAAAGCCCGCTCAGTTCACAAACTGGCCTGCTCTCCTTTCTGCTGCATTCCTGCTGAAGGACAGCTTGATTTTCCCCCACGGATCGTACCGTCTCAATCAACAAACTTTCCGCACTGCTTTGCAGGGCAGAATGTCCGGGAGGATGACGAAACGTCCACCAGGCCAATGCAACCATGCTCAGCAAAACAGCCACCTGCATTACTCGATATTGACGAATCCGACGGTACACTATCCCGGCAAGCAGTCCTGAAAGGCAGCAGGTCGCGACAAGCAAACTCCACCCTTCCCGTTGATATGATGAAAACTGGAGAAAACCGGTCGAAGCCTGCACAGTGGTCAGTGCCCCCCAGATACCGAGAAGTACCATCCCCCCTTGCTGATGATAGAAACCGTATCCAAAACAAGAAAGGTAAAGAACCAACAACGACCATCCCATCAGATCAATATACAGGTTGGCAAAACCGAATCGTTTTATGGTGAAAAAATCCACCAACAGATGAAAATAGGGACTGGCAATAATGGCGTCGACACGCCTGCTCCGGGCTGCTGGTGTTTTTTGAGTTGCCTCCTGCACCTTATGCGCAATCTTTTCAGCAGTTACCTTTTCTTCACCACCGTATTGCATAAGAACTCGGGCTGTGTTGAAACGTTGCCCAGATCCTGCCTGCCAGAAATGAAAAGTGGTCAGCAGGACAGCGGGCAGACAAAGCAAAATAAGAAAAACGGTTTGTCGCAGCCAGTACTGGCGAATTTTCACCAGCGCAACAAGGCGTTCCACAATAAAAATGATAAAAATATGGAGCAGCATCATCGGAACAGAAGCCGCCAATCCAAGAGAGGCAATGACAAAGAGCATTGGCGAGCGAGCTGTTTTCTATTTTCCCCAGCAAGCAGACTGTATAAATACAAAATACAGGGAATGAGCAGTAGGCCAAATTGATTGGCAAAGGCCCCTATGCCTGTTTTGATCAGCAAATTCATGCCGGGAAAACAAGCCGCACAGAAGCTGCCAAAGACTGCTGAACGCCGGTTCACTAACCGGTCAAGCAGGACATAAATTGCTAGGACCAGAGCAGTCCCGAAAAAGGCTCCTGCAAATCGGGCAATGACATAGGGATCAAGTCCGAAGACCAAGACAGGCAAGGATAAAATCCAATGATACCCGGTTGGATAAACGACATTGAAAATCCTGGCATGTTCCGTGAGATAGCGGAGATAATGCAAATGGGTATAGGCGTCGGATTGACCTAAGGCAGCTGTTTGTAAGGGATGGAGAGAGCGAACAGCAAAGGCGGCAATCAGGATAAACAGAAGAGGCCAATATTGCTTTTCTGAGGTACTAGAGAGCAGATGCTGAAGGGATTGACGTGAACGACGCGATAAAAAGGAGCACAGTGAAAGCCCCCCAAATAAAATGAGATAGAAAGCTGTTTCAGATCGTGGTGAGTGTCCGATCTGATGCGACCAGATAAGACCGATGGCGGCTTGACAGCTGGCTCCGATCAGGATGGCTCCAAGGACAATTTCCGGCCAGTCCCGTTTAGGCAGAAGAAAAATCGCAAGAGGCAAAGCAGGAAGGACCAGCAGCACAAAAAGGCTCGCTGTCACCATGCTCATCTGAAGAAAAAGCGGTGCCATAGTTTCCAAATCGTCAGTCGCCTTGAAGAGGTTAAAAAAGTTCTACACTGACAGGTTAAGCGACTCCCGAATCAACTTAAATAACGGCATGAAAAAATTAAGGCTGCTTTTATACTCGAATTTCGCGTTTCTTGTATGCATCCGCAAGCCCGATGAAAAAGCTGAGAAAAAGGAGCATCCGCCATTGCACAGGATAGGCGGAACTGTCCGCATACTTCTGTTTCCGCAGCCTGTTCCAGAGCCATGTTCCCCAAGGGGCGGAACAAAACAGAGCCAGCAGTCTGCGCAGACCTCGTTTGAGGAGAGCGTCCTGCTGGTTCACCTTGCTCCAAAAGAGCTGAGCAGAATATCCCATCAGGTAGACCCGTCGGGTAATTCCCTGTATCGTAAGCATATGCCAGTGAAAGCCTTCAGCAGCAGGATCGTAAATCAAACGCATTCCCTGATCGGCAAGCCGGTATCCCAACTCCAAATCTTCGTGGGAGGCATAGGTAAATGACTCGTCAAACCAGCCGCTTTGTTCCAGCAACGCAGTTTTGACTGAGACATTACAGGTATAGAAAAATATCGGGCCAGCCTCTTTATCTGGAGTCAGGTCAGCGTAATTAAAAAAATAGACCTTACCATCGGTGGCCAACCAACGCATAAACGCGTTTGGTTGCAGTCCTTCTGGAAAAGACGTATAACCCAGTAAGGCCGCTTCTTTTTCCGGGTGCTGTTGATGAAACTGAAGATGTCGTTCCACCAAGGTATCGCTGGGCTCGATGTCATCTCCTGTGATGAACACCGCTTTCCCGCGAATCATGGACAGGCCGATATTCCGGGCACGGGCAGGCCCACCGTTTTCCTTGAGAAGAGCATAAGATAACCGCAGGCTTGTCTGCTCGGCAAACTGCTTCAAAACCTCCGGGGTGTTGTCATCCGAGCCATCATCCACAACAATGACCTCATACCCAGCTTTGTCCGCTGTCTGTTGCTCAAGCCCCTGTAAGGTCCGGTACAGGGCATCTGCCGCTGAAAGGTGGGAAGAAGAACTGAAAATTCTGGTGGTTCGGCGGCATTAAAGCAGCTGCTCTGACCGACTGTCCTTATTTCTTCGCGCCTCTCTCTCTGCATACAAAAAACCGAGTAATCCTTTTGCGATTCAGCTCGCTGTCCTTATTACATGTTTATATACTGACAATGCGGTCTCTATGGTCTGGTCCATGTCATAATATTTATAATCCCCAAGCCGCCCCCCGATAACAACATTTGTTTTTTTCTTCTCTTGCAGATAACAGGAGAGTATTTCCGTATTCCGGGGATCCGTAATCGGATAATAAGGGTTATTCTCTCCCTTTTTAACAGAATACTCCTTGATTATCATCGTCTTGTCTCGTGAATACGTCCTTTCAGGGTGTAAATGTCTGGGCTCGTGAATACGAGTGTACGGAACAGATCTTTCCGCATAATTCATGACCGAGTTTCCCTGATAATCTTCTACGTTGACAATCTTTTTTTCAAAATCCAAGGTCAGCCATTCAAGCCTTCCATATTTATAATCAAAAAATTTATCAATCGGACCACTGTAAATAATTGTTGTTGATTCTGGAATACGGTCCTTCATTGCAAAATAATCTGTATTCAGTTGAAGAGTAATACGCTCATTCTTCAACATATTCTGGAAAATTTCAGTATATCCATTTAACGGCACTCCCTGCCATCTGTCAAAATAATAACTTTCATTATAATTCGTTCTGAAAGGTAGCCTACTCAGGATCGATTCCGGCAATTGCTTGGGATCCTTATGCCATTGTTTCATCGTATATTCTTTTATAAAGGCCTCATAGAGAGGTCTCCCTATCATCGCAATGGCTTTTTCTTCAAAGTTTCCTGGTGTCTCTATTTGCTCTTTTTGTATCTCTCTACGAAGAAAATCTTCAACCTCATAAGGCTTCAGATTTATGTTGTAAAATGAATTTATTGTTTCAAGATTAATGGGCATTTGATACACCCTATCTTTATAGGTGGTGAGCACCTGATGAAAATATCCGTTAATTTCTGTAAATTGTGTCAGGTAATCCCAGACAGTTTTCTTTGAGGTATGGAAAATATGTGTTCCATATGTGTGGTAATGAATACCTGTTTCTCCGTCATCCTCGGAATAACAATTGCCTCCGATATGCTTTCTGCTGTCGACAACCAAAACCTTTTCCTTTAGGTCATTGGCAATACGCTCCGCTATCACCGCACCAAAAAAGCCAGCGCCGACAACAATATATTTCAGTCCATCAAAATCCATGATCTCTCCATATTCTTTCTCGCCACGTTTTTTTCACAGGATATTCTCTATTCCATCTCGCTGTTCCAGCGGTACCTCACCACGGCCATCAGCCACCCGATAACATAAGCGAGATAAATTCGACTCTGAATCTTTTGCTCCGTATCTGTAAACAGACCAAGCGCCCTCCACGTATGAAAAAATAATCTACCCAGAGATGATCCGCTTTTCTGCTCCTGAGCAATGGACTCAAAGCTGATATCCTGGAGAGTTTTGGACATCAGATGATCGGTTATGCCACCCCAATAATACCGCTTATAAAAAAAAGCAGGTTCAGCCCGTTCCTGGGGGACAAAATGATAAATGAGGATATCTGGATGATAGTACAAGCGTCCTCCGGTGGCCTTCAGCCTATGCTGAAAC
Organism: Candidatus Electrothrix aarhusensis; assembly: GCA_004028505.1. GTDB lineage: Bacteria > Desulfobacterota > Desulfobulbia > Desulfobulbales > Desulfobulbaceae > Electrothrix > Electrothrix aarhusensis. The sequence goes on along the minus strand of MTKO01000052.1, from coordinate 39,851 downwards.
TGCGTTTCTTCACCGGAAAGCAGTAATTTCTTTTTTCGCCCCAGCCGGGTATCAAACCCTTGCATTTCTTCCAGCACAGCCCGCTGGTAAAAGCTGTTGCCCCCTCCTAATCGTTCTGCCGGACCCGTCAAAAAACGTGCTTCCTTGCCCCAGTCTAGCCAACCCAGAGTGGTTTTGTATTCACCGACTATCCATGCAGGCGCCTCGGTTTCCCATTCCAATTCAATGGGACCGCCGACCCATTCTGGAGCAGGATTTACCTGTTCAAAACTCCAGAGGGCTTTTTCAAACCAGGTTTTCTCGGCAACGGCATCGTCATCCAAATAGCCGACATAGCTTCCCCGACTGTTTTTCCACCCAGTATTGCGGGCCTGCGACAGACCGAGAACTGGTTCGTACACATAGCGAAAATTAGGAAGATGCTCAAACTGACGACAAATATCAGCAGTCGCATCAGTGGAACCGTTATCCACCACAACGACTTCATACAAGGTCTGATCAAGAGTCTGCCTGTACAAACTCTCAATGCATCGTTTAAGGTACCGCTCCCGATTATGGGTACAGATGACTCCTGTTATCTTCGGTGAAGATGACATCAGGACTCTATTCTCTTATTTAATTGCATTTTATTTTTCACAGTCGAAAGCAGCAGGAACAGCATCCGAATTTTCCTCTGCGGATCACTCTGCCCCAGCCTACCGCTCATGTATTGACGCAGAACCTTTAAGCCAAGTCGAGTATTATTCAGGCATAATCGATACCATACCAAGGCAATGGTTCGATTCATATCCTCTTTGCTGATTTGCACACGGTCACGGAGTTGCAACAGCCATTCCTCGGCTCGGCGAAGATCAGAATAAGCGGAAACAACACAGCTTCTCCCTCTTCCGATACTACGATGAAAAAGCACTTCCTCATCTGTGCAGGATACCCCGAGGCGCTCCAAGCGTTCTTTGATAATTCTGGCTGCCTGCTTATCCATCCGATCCCAATCAGAGCCGGTCATGCTTTCCCCATGCACCCGATAGCGCAACAGCACTTCATCTATATTAGCGGTGGGAAATCGATCTATCGCCCGACTCCAAAGCTCATAATCCTCGGTGGGATAATACGCGCCGTCATACCAAAGATCATGTTGAAGGAACATATCCCTACGCATCATCACCGAGGGGTGGCAAAACGGGCAGTCAAAAAGAGCATATGCCCTGATCGCTTCAGATGTTTTCGGGTAAATATCCTTCCGGGGGCTCCCCTGACCGAAAATCTCAATCGCAGTGCCACACACCCCAATTTCAGGATGTGCTTCCATATAATCAAATTGTTGCTGTAAACGCTGAGGAAAAGCAATATCATCTGCATCCATCCGGGCGATATACTTTCCCTTGGACTCTCGCATGCCACGATTTAAGGCACCGGATAGTTTCAGCCGTTTTGGATTTTTCAAGAGGCGAATACGAGGATCAGCAACACGCTGAATGATATCAGCAGAACTATCTGTTGATCCGTCATCAATAATCAACAACTCAAAATCGGTATACGTCTGCTGGAAAAGGCTGGCAAGCGTTTCAGCCAAATATCTTTCACCGTTATAGACCGGAAGAAGGACTGTTACCTTTGGCTGCATGTTCTTACTTCTCGATTTATAATTTTTTCTTCCATTCCCCGGTACCCATACCTGCAAATAAACGCCCTAACCTGCTTTTTTCTGGCTCAAACTGGTAGCCAAACAGTTCAATATCCTTGGCATAATACTCTGCGACAATGTTCACGGTTTCCTCATCATAATATTTATGATACGCGCGATGAGAACTCTTGTTTGTTTTAGACATTCGACTTTTTTGAAGTGCTAAATGAGAACACAATCGCTCAAAATCAGGGACCATATTTTCGACACACCCTATAAAATCAACCACTATCTTTCCATCTTCATCACAGATGAATTCATGCTGAGGACGAAAATGAGGGATAAATTTATCAGGATAAATACTGTTTTTCTCCTGAAGGGAAAACCAGCTCTCTATATCTAAAACAAACCGTTTAAAATCAACTTGGTATTTCAAAAGATATTTGTCTCTCCTCTGCTTATCAATCTCAGCCCTGCCCCCTTTCAAAATATAAAAAAATGTTGAAACCAGTCTATCCCAAGGGTTACGGATAAAACTGAACGCAAAATAGTCCTCTCGCACAAGCTTTCCCCGAGGCTCAAAAATATCTCGGCATTTCGCATGGGGACCGATTCTAATTAATTCGGTTTGCGCCGCCAGAGTTTCGGCCATTGAAACCCCAGCGCATTTCGGAATATGAACAAAGAGTATTTTTTTATTTGTAGCGATGCTCGGAGTCATAATCTACCTGTTTTGATGCCTGTCATGATACGTCCGCAGAGTTCTTTCATGCCGCTCTGGAAATCACCCCTTAAAACGCTCGGCAAACTGAAAGTCATTGGAAATTTCGCTGATAATTTTACGGCTATGGTCACAAATCTGCTTAATATGTTTTTTCATAACAAAAGAATACACAGCGTTTTGGACCCATCCACCATTGATCATCCCTATCCTTGTATCTGCCACACTCATCAAAAAACGCTTCCACCAAATCTGTCGTGCGTTTTTTATATCAACCATACAGTACGGTGTACGGAATGCAGCACCATGATGATAGATCAATTCACTGTACACACCGAACCAGAGCGGGTGCAAGTTCACAGCATTTGACCTGAGCATGGGCTGCCACGCAATGCCATTTTTTTCTACTTTTTCCCAGAGTAATGCCCCGACATCCGTTCGAAGACGCCCCTCTTCGGTTTTCCAGGAGGGCCCCTGCCTCCAATCACCCTCAATTTCCTGCCAAAATCTAACAGGCACAGCGCAAAAAGATGGATGAGGCTGCGGATCGCCCTGGTTCTCAAGACGTTGAATAGCGACCAAGTGCATTTCCTTCAATGCACTGGTTACATACCCTGCAATATCTCCAACAGGAAAGGCATCTCCGTCAATAAAGTAAATAATATCATCAGCAGCAGCCTGGGTACAGATTTCCTCTGCAAGTAAATTCAGCTTGATCGCATGCGGCTGAATGGGTTCTGTGGAAATATAATGAATTCTATCGCGGTATTTTTCAGGATCAATACCGTTCAGAAATGCATATACCAAATATGAATCTGGCGGGAGATATTTTTCGAAATATGCTAATTGGATACCAAGCCATGCATCATCAACCAGTGAACAGTCGCAATATGAATCATATATTTTTTTATCGCTTATCAAGGCCGATCACCTTGATCACTTCATCCTCAAGTTCATCAAGATTATCAGGTACCATTACATCTTTTTTTGTTTCCTTTGACTCGTTAACCTTAACCCTGGCACTTCTCAAAAAACGCAGTCGGGTCAGACAAGCTGGAAATTTCATTTTTAAATCGAGATCGGAAAAACAATCCTGAAGACCAGAAAAGGTCTTCAAGCTACTCAGTGTTGTTTCAGTAATCCTTGCTCCATTTTTCTTGAACATTTCCGAGTATTCACCGGCTCGCCTTTCAATCTCCAGACAATACCAGTAACAGAGCTGATAATCTGTCAATTGCTGCCAGTTCCTGATTTTTAAAACACCAGGATCATCTGGAGAAAGATAGAAGCGCAGCCCCTTATCGCTACGTGCAGGGATTGTGCCCATGCGCAGTAAACTCAGAGCAACATCACGGGAAGCACGCCGATGAATAATCAGGTCAGGAACTATTCCCAGCTCCAACAGCGGTATCAAAAATCCCTTACAGGCCAGATGGCTGGCTTCAACATAAATATCTCCAGGACTCTCAAGTATGGCTGGTAATTTTTTCTCCAATAAAAAACGTCGGGCCAGTTCAGGATCGTTTTGTACCGCTCGCATAACCTCGGCAAATTCCGGATTCGGTTCGTGTTCAGCAAAAACTCCCTGAGCAAAGCCGAAGATCGAAGCAAGGTAGGCTGTGCCGCTCCGTCCTGTCGTGACCGTAAAAATTATTCTCTTTTTTCGAATATGCTTGATAAGGGTATCAGCATCCATCATCTCAAGACCTCTTCAATCTGCACTGTCTACTTACTCCATGTTCTCAAGCTGCTTCCTAACAGTCTGACAAATATATCGCCCAACAGGGGCAGGAGCCAAATACCTATCAAAAGCTTCCTGATTATGTTGCCGAATCACCTGCCATTGTTCATCATCAACCTGATTCAGCACAGTCTCAAGATCAGCCCACTCATCTTCCGTATAAAAAGCCTTAAATGCATCCATTGGAAAATACGGCTCAAATATCGGCTTATCCATGTAGACAGGTCCGCCACTGAGGAGCGACAAAAAAGTGATTGCCCGCCAGCCCCAGTGTTTACCGGTTGGAAAGACAGCAAGACGCGATGAGGTGATCATTTCTTCATACGATTCTGGAAAGTGTATTTCAGCGTGAAGCATTCGGCTGATTTCATCACGCTCGTTTTCCGGTATATCATGCCGCCACCATGCTTCCTTATGATCTTTTTCTGAAGATGACAGACCGTAGAATATCTTTCTACCTTTCAATGCTGCAAGTTTTTTGATGAGTAAAACCCTGTGCCAAGCCAGGCCCAGAGAGACTCGCGAACAACGACATCATAGTTGAGTGTGTTTTGTCGATAGGCGAGGAGTTGCCGATAGCGCAGCTTGAATAAATGATATTCAGGGTTAAAAAAAGAACTCAAGGGTATCGGAATTTTCTTTTGCAGAAAACGCCCCAGCAGCAGGGAGACAATCTGCACCTGCTTCATCTTCCCGAAACGACGAACAGGAAGGTCCATGACCGGTGGGCAGGGAATAAATCGGACAAGTTTATGAAAATATTCTCCGAACTCCTTTTCAATCCGCTGAAAATTTCGTTGGTATCCACCTAAATCATATCGCTCCTGCCAGGGATAGGGGGTGAGAAATTGACGTTTTTCAAACAGCTCCGCACTATATGCCGTGCAAAAATACAGATCAACCTCTGCAATGGTAGACGACATATAAAAATAACTCTCTGATATATCGAGAACAATCTTATATCGATGACCGTTATCATACGCGACAAAAAAAGATTGGGCAGGACTTAAGGCATCTATGGCCTCCTGGGAGAGGATTTTTCTATCAAATCGGGCAAGCGGTACCTGAACGAAATCTATTTCACCGACTCGTGCCAGCTCCATCAAGGCAAATTTCACATAGAGCGTATGCTTGTCCTCTTTATCCAGCCACTCAATACGCAATCGTTTGTGTTCCATTTTTCGTCCTTTTCAGTGCTGCTCTGGAGTGAACTCGTTGAGACATGCAGCAAAAACTTTTTTTATGTCGCTCAATCCAATATTTTCGATCAAAAAGGCGGACAGCCCGTTGCCGTGCGGACACAGCATAGTCCGGTAAGTCGGCAATAACCTGCAAGGCTGCCTCTGCCATCAGTTGAGGATCCGGCGGATGGTCCTTTTGCCAATCCAAGGGGCCGAGCACCCCACTCCCCCTTCGTCCCCGACCAACTCCGGCAGCCCCCCAGTTCCTGAATACACCACAGGAAGACCGCAGGCCATTGCCTCAAGCACCAGACGCGGACAGGGATCGTTATATTTAGTATGCAGAAGAATGCTGGCGTTCTGTAATAAGGGCACGGCTTTCTGCTGCGTATAAGACCCTGTATATTCAACGAACTCTGCAACACCTAAACGACGGGCAAACGCTCTCACCTGACGCTCTGCAAGATCGACATCTTTTTCCCAGCAGAATCGCCCGGCAATGCGTAACCTGACTCGCTTATCTACTTGCCGCACCTTCTGAAGTGTTTCTATGGCCGAATAAGGACGGTACTGGCTCCAGTGACTGCCAGCTAACAGAAGAACGATTTCATTCTGATCTTTTTGGGATCCTGGAATAAAATGATCCGTATCAACTGCATTATAGAGAATTTCCGATTTCCCTGAATACTCTCCCAAAAAGGTTTCCGCAGCCAGCTTGCAAAATTTACTCTGATAAAAAATATAATCTGCAAGCTCGGTTAATTCCTGCATTGGCTGATTGGCCCTTTCCCATCCAGCCCATGCCATCCCGGATAGGCAACACCGTTCTGATTAAGAACCAATTTCGCCCCTGCCCTCTTGGCCATCTTCGCCATCCGCACAGGAAAATAAGGAAGCGCACTGCTGATAAGATAGAGAATATTGGGTTGTTCAACCTGATTTGCAAAGGTTCCTTGCAAATCCTGCAACTTCACCAGACCGCCAAAGACTTTTTGATCTGCACCCGGCACTTCTTCATAACCATAAAAGACTCGAATAGAAGTTGTATCACTTCGATTCGTCGAGAAAATCCAGCATTTACGCTCTCTCTGGTATGTTTTGCACCATATATAACAAAGGTTCAGGAGGTCTAACGGTCTCATGCTATCACTTATTAGTGATCTCCCTGATCAAGGCAATATATTGGCCTGCGATTTCATCCATTGTATTTGCCTTCACAGCTTTTCGATACCTGCCATAGTTATTAATCAGGCAATCGAGTTTCTCCAGAATATCACCTTCACCCTCAAAGGAAATACCTCCCTCACCGACAAGTTCTGGATTTCCCCCTTCATTGCGATACAACGCAGGCAAACCGCAGGAAAGCCCCTCAAGCAATGCATTAGAACATGGCTCATGGCGACTGCCAGAAATAAAAATATCATGTTGTCGTAAAATCGAAGCGAGATTCTCCGAATCTTGAGGCGGAATATGCTGAATATTCTTAAATTCCTGTTTAACCCGACCAACAAAGGTATATTCAAACCTGTTCCAGTCAAGATGCTCATCCAACCACTTAAATAACGGCCCCCCTTTCAGGGGATTATCCGACCAAGCAGCAGAAATCAGCTTTATTTTACGGTCTGAGGAATAAGGGATCCTCCCTCGATTATGAAAAATATCCTCATTAACAGAATTACTTATAATAACAGGGCGAACAGCTCAAGTCCAAGTTCTCTGCTCTTGTCCCGACAATATCCCGACTGATAGACGGTGGCTGAAGCAAATTGTTTATTCAAGCGATGAATTTTTTCATCCTCTTCCATCCCGTCCCCACGGTATAAACCGACAGGACCATCAATTCGATGAATCATTTTGATCGGAAATTTCCGAGAAAGCCTCTCGAATCTATCAACATCAAACCAAGCTGAATTGCATATATGTATATCAACAAGTGGAGAAAGAATATTATTAACAACCAGCAGCCCCCGGTCTTCAAAGGCTTTTTTCAACGCTAAAAAAAACTGATTCCCTCCCCCGTAAGGCGGTTTATGAAATTCATGCCACATGCTGACAGTCAACAGGTCATGTCCACCGGATAATCTTCGTTTGAAGAATAATTGCAAGAGATCATGTATTGTTGACAGTGCTGAAATCATAAAGGTCTACCAGAGGATTGCTGTTTTATTGCTGCTTATGTTACGGATTATATTACGCGATTAGCTCTTATATACGAGATCCGCCAAAACCAAAGCAGCCTCGTCAAGCGAAGGCATTAAGATTGCAGAAGCGAAGCAGTCGCGCTCTTTATATAAAAGCGCCCCTCCCTCTACAAATGTTTTCATATCATCCACTCCGACACCGGCCATGCCGACAAGAGATTTGATCTCATGTAATCTATTTGTATATAAACAAGGCAAACCGCAGGCCAACACCTCACTCACGGTTTTACGATCTATTTCCTCTGAAAGGATAACCGCAAAGCTCTGTTCCTGCGCAATGGTGGCTCGTTCTACATCCAGAAGGGAGCCCCATTTCTTCTTACTGACAACATGACAGGCCACATCGACCTGTTTTCCCAGAGCCTCAACCCACTCAGTATGTTGTTTTTTCTCAGGATCAAGAAACACCAAACATCGAGATGCCGTTTGATGCTGTAGCTGTAGCTCTGCTGATCGCTTCGGAGAGAAAATCACAGGGTCCGATGGAAAACGAAGGACCATCGGATTATTCAGTTTGATACCGGCCCGGTGCAATCGAACTACGTCAATATCGCTTGTCAGGATTGTTACTTCTGCCCTTTCAAGGAGAGGGTGCTTCCAGCCTCTACCCGAGTCATCTTGCAGCTTTTGCGACTCTTGCAGCAAACGGGCACAGCACATCTCATCAAGGACAAGAATAACTTTTTTACTATCGTTACCAAGATACTTGGATAAATATTCAGGTGTATCCAGCGGAACATTCCAAATAAGCACAGAGCGCTCATAAGGACTCTGTAAGGTAATCTGCACTCCCTGCTGACGTAACCGTTTGCCAAGTTGGACAAACAGGCCTGATGAGCCTGAAGGTACCCCATCATTGACCACTAACCCAAGATGTTTTGGGCAATACTCTTTCTTTATCCGACCGAGCCTCGTCTTCTCCAAGACAGCAGCAAACGGCTGACTCCAAGCCCCTGAAAAACGATTTGGGGCTGATTGCCCTCCAAGATGCTGACCTGAAACCACACGTTTCCCCCCGCCTTCCCCTTCCCAAAGCCTGCGGTATACCTTTTCCCACTCCCGACCAACGCTCTCAATGGAATGTACTTCCTGTATTCTCCGCCTTCCTGGCTCAATAAATTGCTCTAAGAATCCACACTCCATGTCACGGAGGATTATTTCTACCCCCTGAGCCAATGATTCAAAAATGCATTCAGGCGATAAAATATCAGGAGCGATCCCCACAGGGGTTGAAATTATCTTTCGCCCGCATTCCAATACATCAAAAACCTGCCGGGGTGCCCCTTCCCACCGGGTCGGTATCACATAAAGATCCAGCATGTTATACAACATGCACATCGTCTGTTTATCAAGAATATTTTCCGGATAATCATCACCGGCAATCTCTTTTCCCACAAAAGTATAGGGAATATTATGCTGATCCAATGCAGCACGGATCCAATGCCTACGAGGCCCGCCCAGCAAGATATGAACTTTTCTTCCTGTTTTCTCTGGCAACTGCTTCTGCAAAAGCTTCATCAGACCAAGAAAAATATCAGGTCCTTTTTGACGCTTGGGCACCGCAAGATCCCTACCCTCTGAATCTCGCTGCAACAGACCGATAAGATAGACATCCTTCGGGATTCCGAGTTGACGACGAAAACGGATAAATTCCGGGTCATCACCGTTGAGTACACTGTACGACTCCGCATCCGTGGCAATGCGTACCTGGCCTGGAAAGGCAATCCCCAGCCGTTCCATATCAGCCGCAGCCAAACTGGACTGGGGTACAAGATGCATGTATTGCTGTGCGGTACGAAGAAATCCAGGCCATTCAACCAACCTGGTCGGATGGTTGTTCACCGCCCCGACTATCGGTTTGGCAGGAACAAACTCTCCACGATATATCCTGGCAGCTGTATCTTCAACATCAACCGTGTGGATAAAATCCGCCTCTGATTCGCTATCAACCACGGTGGCAAACGTTGCCAGACAGGCCCGCGCCAACCGATCTTCGGTTCCCAAGGCCCATGCGTCCTTACCTATGACGTGTATTCGAAGCGAACGATCCATTACAACTTTTACCTTACCGTCCCTAACCGGATATTCATGGAAGAAAAGAGCTGATATCGCAGGTCACCAACTCTCCCTGCATATACTTTTCTCGTTTCCAAGGCGATTTCTGGACAACACCCAACATTTTTTTCACCCTTGAGACACAGCGAGTGACCATACCTTCAGACAGCCGATCCGCAATATTTTTCCTGATCACCAATTCACCGGATACATGCTGTTCCTTATTGCTGCGTGGAATGAAGCAGAGGTGGAGACAGCGAAAACAGGAATCTTGCCATTCGACTTCTTTATACATATAGAACCGGTCAGTATGGGAAAATCCAGAACGAAAGGTAATCTGTCCTCCGTGCAGGCGCTCGGAACAGTAACCCGACCAAGCATCAATGGCGGCAAAATTATATAATTTTGTCATACTACGGCATGGCGGAGCAAGGTAGCCCCGAGCAGATTTCTCATCAAAATTGACTTCTACAGCATTCAAAACATTGCCGAGGATCATCCAGCGGTCATCATAGTCGCCCCGTAGGAGGGCACCACGTAGTTTCTTCAACCCGTTGGGATCATACAGTTCATCACCGTCTACCCCGAAAATCCAGACATTCTTTCCGCAGTACTTTCTGATCAACTCATGTGATGCAGAGGGACGGCGTATACGATGATAGATGATCGAAGGATTGTCGTTCTGTAATGCTTGAACCCTGGCAGGCGTTTGGTCTGACGACAGGTTGTCAGCGACAATGATTTCGTCACAAAAATATTTAATATTATTGAGAACTCGTTCAATATAGAGTTCCTCATTTTTCACAAGAACAATGCCTATAATTTTGCGAACAGACATCTTAAATCACCACTATCGATATAATCACAAAAAGGAAGCTCTTTGATCACCCTCAAGGAGCGAGACTATCAACCAATTTCCCGAGGTAGAGATGTTCATCAAGCCAACCGTTCTTTCTCGCCGCCAATAAACGCTTTCCTGCTTCCTTGCCCTTCTCAGAGCCTGTGTGCTCTTTTAAAAAATGTTGCACTCTGTTTAATTCAAAACCAACCGCAGGAACCTCATCTTTCACTGCCAATACCGTTAATTCATCACTGCACATTCCTCTCAACAAAGGAATATGCTGTAAAATTTGACAACTGTGAAACAGCCAGGCCACCATCGACGCAATACGTTTTCTATTTTTAAACGCACGCAACATGGCATCCTGAGGCAGGGCGTAAAAGCTCCTGGCATCATTTGTAACAGTAAACCCGTTGAGAAAAAGATTTGTTCGCAAAAAACGAAAATCCCAGAACCTGATATGATGCCCTTCGCCAAAAGGACGATTACCGGCAAGCAATGCATACATCCTGTATGCAAAAAAATCAATATTCGGGGTATTCACCAGTAAAAGCCCACCCGGTTTTAACACGGTATGGGCAAAACGCAACAGATTGTCTGAGTTAAACACATGTTCAATGGCAGCGAGGTTGACAACAAGATCAAACTTACCAGCGTAGGGTTCCGCAACGGCATCAACCTCTTTTGCAGACGTATCAATATCAACCGGTATTACCGGGAACCCCTGCTCCTGCGCATGCTGGGTGTGAAAGGGGATATAATCGGCACAGGTGACATCCATTGCATGCCGTTCCTTTAAAATACGAGAAAACTCCCCGTTCCCGCAACAGAGATCCAAACATTTTTTTCCTCGAATCCCCGTCCGGCTCAAAAGTTCGGAGCTACTCCTGTACCAAGGTTTATCAAAAGACGAGACACCGGCACGCAGTTTGGCGGCGGCGGCATCATGCTCCTGTTTACTCATCAGCTGCCACCTTTCTGCAAACAGTTTCCAGACGATCTGCAAATTGCCCTATCCGTCCATGCTGCATTATATATTCACGCCCCGCCTTGCTCAATTTCTTTTGCATTTCAACATCACGACTCAGCATCATTGCCGTATCGGCAAACTCTTGTACCTTGCCCGCCTCTGTAAACAAAATATTTTTCCCATGTTGCAATTCTCTGTTATCCCACAATCCTTGAGTACGCGTGAGAATTACCGGGGTGCCGCACGCCATTGCCTGAAGCGTTACACTTTGTCCCGACGGTTGGATAGAATCCGTTAACGGAACTGCCACACAGAATGCCCTGCGATACAAGTCACGGAGATCTTCATCGCTGACTTCTCTGGTATGCCAGGAACCATGCAGCACCTCGACATTATCCGGCAAATTTGAGGGCAGCTCTCTTTTAGTCAACAATTTTATTTTTCTATCAATGTGATATGCACTTTGAATAAGAAGTTCGTAATCCCGTCTGGAATCGTTGCCTACAGCCAAAATATAACCATCCTGACTTTCAGTTTTTTCTGGAGTCCAGAAACATTCATCAACACCGAAACAATTCACCTGAATTCGTTCAGAAGGAATCTGAAAACATTTCCTCATAGCCTCCAACTCGCCCACACCGAACAGCTGGGTATGCATTTGACGAAGCAGTCGTCGAGAAAGCCAACGCCTTATACCTTGTTGCGGATAATTAAACAAACCGCAATGAATCGCAATAAATGCCCTGGGTATCTTTGCTACGCCCAACCACTGCCAAATGGCAAGAGAGAAAGCTATTCCAGGGGCGGTCGCAACCACCACATCTGCGCCCGATAACGCTGGAAGTATTTTTTTGACGCCCAACAGAACAGGAAAATATACTTTTGCCGGGAGATATCTTCTTTTGAAAAGCAGTTCCGCTGCAATCCTTAATTTATTCACAGCCGGAATATCATGAACGTCAATATATTCCACTTCATGCCCGCGAGCTTCCAGTTCCGGTGCGCCATAAAAAAATTCTGTCGGTATTGCACCGGCCTGAAGATCAGGTATACGAGCTGTTCTGCCCGGCAGGTAAAGATAAACGATACGCATAAATTTGAACAGACGAATTATATATAGAGACGTTTTATGATGTACTGCCTTTACGACAGATGGCTCTGATCAGTTTAAAAACTTTGCATGTTCAGCCCTAAATTCTTTCATGAGAATATCAACAGGGACAAGGTGTTTTGTATCAAGCAAGCTTTTTCCGAGTTCTTTCTTAAAATGACTACAGTCGTGGTATTGGCTGATATCTTTCAGCCGAGGGTCATCCAAGGGCACTCTGAATATTTCCGGAAAAATACTCTCTATTTTGTTTAAAAAGTCCTCTAAGGAATCCATGTCGTATGACATCTGTATCTTATACAATTGAGGATTCCAGAGAATAAAAACCTCTTTACCCAATCTTTTCGTATAGTTCCCTATGCGATGTAACTGTTTAATAAAAGCATCAACCTTCTCTTTCTTGAGCCTGACTGAACCCACAGGAGAAATATCTTTTATGCATGGATGATCAAAATAATAATAAATATCACCTGTTGTCGGCATAAATTTTAAATGATATTTTCTGCCAAAAGCATAATGTTCTATTGTTTTTATATTTTTAATAAAAATTGTACTTGAAAAGAGATATTTTTTTAGAAATAACCAACGACGCACCCAAAAATTACGCGTTGTCAGACTGTCCCCCAAAACAGTAGGGTTTTCTTGCATGAGGAGCCTCGCGTCATCGGCATAATCCGTTAATTCAATGAGATCAAGAGATACAGGAAGAATTATGCGTTCAGGAAAGCATTGCATGCTCTCCAACCACTGCATTTTTTGCAAAACGCCTACTAAGGTATCGGATTGTACACCATAGTTATACGATACGCTGTCGTTAAATAGCGCCCCAAGAGCGTCTGTAGTATATCCTGCTGTTCGGGAATCACCAAAAACTATGGTATTGATACCCGTGCAATGCTCCTTGAGGTAGAGCGACTTCATAACCCGTTCGTTGATATCCGAATGCGATTGGAACGGAGCAACGTGCTGATGAAAGACTCTCAAGCTATCAACAGAATAATTAAAGACAACATACAAGACGATCACACAGACCGTAACGACCGCAACAGTTGTTGTATAAGGCGAATATCTCATTGCGCTACCGACAAATATTTCAAAATTGAAAATATAAAAACTCTGAAATATTCTGCCTGGCACCGATAACAATAAGTGAGCATGCCAGCAAAAATCCTGTCGCTACTGCCCATTTTATTGTCGGTGCCCACTGCCATATCCCCTCGTTGTCGTTGACCACCTCTGGATTCCCGTTGTAAGTATTGAGCACCGAACCATACTTGCCCATAATTTGCTGTGTATTGGGGGCCCAAAAAACCAATGCAAGAAGAACAACTATGAGAGAGCCTCCGGCATACCAATCCGCCAGCCCATTATAAAAAGGCCCCTGAAAAAAGATACCGTACTCAAGAAAAAAGGCTCCAGATAGACCGCTCTGCTCAAGGACAGCGGGAAACAACGAAAGCCCATTCCCGCCGAACATTGCTGAGATTATTTGAACCGCATCAGAGGCATTGTCAGCTCGGAAAAATACCCAAGCAACAACAACCGCCATAAAAGTCAGGCTCCTTGCCAACATCCTATAAATAAAAACGAAAGAAGCTAAATCAGCAAGTTTTCCCCTTGTTTTTTTGAGCAGAGAACGCCAAGCATGGTTCATCATGATATACATTCCATGCAGTCCGCCCCAAATTATAAAGGTCCAACCAGCCCCATGCCATAGCCCCCCCAGCAGCATAACCACCATAATATTGCCGTATTTCCGCCAGGAACCACGCCTATTTCCTCCCAAGGGTATATAGAGATATTCTCTGAGAAAACGAGACAGGGTAATATGCCATCTCTGCCAGAACTCTATTATATTCTGTGCCTTATATGGTGAGTAAAAATTAAGCGGCAATTGTATACCTATCAGGGCAGCTAGCCCTATGGCCATATCAGAATACCCGGAAAAATCAAAATATAATTGCAGGGTATATGCTAATGCTCCGCCCCATGCTTCAAAAAATGTCAGCTGTATACCTTGGGTAGCAGCATCAAATACAGGAGTTGATAGTTTTGCCACTTCATCAGCGAGGACAACCTTTTTAAAAAGTCCAAGAGCAAGAATAGTCAGCCCGACTGATAATCTTTTATAATTAAAAGAATAAATATTTTTCTTGGCGAACTGCGGCAGCATTTCTTTATGATGAACAATCGGACCGGCAATCAATTGGGGAAAATAACTAACAAACAAACAATAGCGAAGAAAGCCGGTCTCACGGATTTTCCCCTGAAAGGCATCTGCAAGATAGGCAATTTGCTGAAAGGTAAAAAAGGAGATTGCCAAAGGAAGCAGTACGGATCCAACCTCCCAGTCTCTTTCCAGAAAGCTACCCAGCTCATGAACAAAAAAATGAGCATATTTATAATAAGCTAACAAGCTCAGGTTTATCGCTATGCCAAAGGTCAGTAAACACTTATGGAGCGTTCTTTTGTGAGAGCCCCGGCTCAAAAGGATGCCGAACAGGTAATTAAAGAGAATGGACCCTATCAAGAGGGCAAGATAGGCGGCATTCCACCAGCCATAAAAGAAAAAGGAACTGACCACCAACCATGCAACTGGAAGTTCTGTGCGACCGGATCTTCCGAGTAGAAAAAAAACTGATAGCGTGACAGGAAGAAAGAAAAGCAGGAATATGTAAGAGTTAAAAAGCAATTACTTTGTCTCGAAAAAACTTGGGAGAAGTGACTGCAAGTCAAGCAATCACTATCTACCCAGGAAGACTTAATGTTTGAATAAATTACGCAGCTGATAACGCGCCTGATGAAAATCGTTTCTTATCGCAGACAGTACCTGTTTTAATAATTTTAAAGTCAATATTTCCCGGACAGGGACTGCGTTATCGACATGTCTCCATGGAGAAGTTGATGAGCGCAATATCAGTTCACTTGCAACTTTTCCCTGTTCCAGCATGTCATTATCTTCATTAGAATGCCCCTCTTTTGAGACACGACAAAAAAGGCAGACGTTACTTTTTCAGAAAAGACAAATTTCACTCTGTCACGATACAAGAGCTTAAGAAACAGTCTGTCTTCCCGACAAGCCATGCTCGGTATAGGCTGATTCATAACCTGCCATGGGATCGTATCCCTACGAACGATATAAGAATTACTGGTGATAAATGCCTTTTCCGTGACTCCATCGACATCATGGAAATAGGCAAGTTTTCTGACCATCTCTCCATCAGGAGGTTCGCCATCTTCCCATACCTTTACACTCCCGCCATACACTACTGCTGCATCTTGGTTGCGCAGCAAAATTCCCATGAGCACGGCCACATGATCATGAAAAATAATATCGTCATGATCGAGAAATCCTACAAAGGGTGCCGTTGTCGAACGAAGACCATTATAAAATTGTGTCCCCCGGTCAGTTTCCCCTACCGCATGCGTATAGGAAACACCCATTTCGGGAAATTCTTTCTTTATTGTTTCTTGCAGCGCCAGTAAATCATCCGCCTCACCTCTAAAGACAATATGAGCTGTCACAAATGGGTACGTCTGTTGCTGAATAGAATCCAATGCCCGAACAAATCGACTCTTCTGTTTACCGTCAGTCCGAACAATGAGTTCAACCGCTGGGGTTTCCTGCACGGAAGTTAAATGCTTTTCTTTACCTTTCCTGAATTGACAAACATCATTCACTACACCTTCAAGCAATACTTCCAGTGAGTATTTCTGACAAAAAATTTCATGGCAGGCACAAGCCATCTCCCGAGCCTGTTCCTGATGCCCCTTGATCCAAAGAACATGCTCGTCCAGCTGCTCAGCTAACGCTGCCGAATCCAACGCCGTGTTTAAATATAACGCATTGTCACCGAACACCCTCTGAACAAAACCATTTTGGTCGGCAATCATTACTGCGCCGCTGGCAGCAATTTCAAACGGTCGCATGCTGGGAATTCCTTCCCGATTGTGGCTCTCATGATGCAGAGCAAGACCGATACCAGATTGATGATAGATCTTCAGGGCACTACTACCATCAAATGGAATTTCCCCCTGATATTTACTACCTACTTCCTCAAGATATTGCCATCCTTCCCGCGAGCCATATACATGAATATCTTGAGCCTCTAAAAAAAATTCTTTATGCCGATCCTTGCTCCAATTCGAACCTATATACACAGGCGAACTAAATTGTTTTGGCGGGCAAAATATAGTAGTATTTGTCGATGGATAAAGAAGAGTTGTAAGGTATGGCACAGGTGACTTAAATCTAAAAGCTATCACCAGCTGATTCTGAGTCTCTGAAGCCACGCCATAGCCATCATAACTTTTAACATTATCCCATGCATTATTTCGCTCAATGGCGTACGTGGGATTCCACATGCAGCCTACAGTAAAGGCATCGAAGAGCTTAGGTAAGAAAAAATGGAGAGGAAAAATTATATCAGGCTGAAAAATATCAATCTGGTCTAAATCGCTACTTTCTAAAGCGTTAAATCCTAGAGTCTGTGCGGCATGCACCATACGTCTGGACAACTCGGCTTCTGCATGAGGCATACCTTGCCAGAGGGGGACGTTCTGAAAAACTATCTTCACCTATGCGTCCCTATCTTTTCTCGATTTTCTTGACATTTTTATATAAAATTCACCAATGGTCCTCAGTGGCTTAGTTATTTTCCAACTCAAACTGTTTTCGATTTCCTCCATGAATTTTTTACGATGCTCCTCCCTTAAACTTACTAGACAAATGTTACTGTAAAAAAACATTAAATTTGCATATGCAGCTGAACCATCTTGTTTTGATAGATATTTTGATTCTGCAAGGTATGCAAATAAAAAAGATTCAGATTGGGATGAATGATATAAATTGATCTCAATAGGCCTATACACAAGGCTGTAAGCAACAATCGGATTATTGACTTCTTTTGTTGTAATCGTATATTTTTTTGTTCGCAAAAATTCTATAGGTTTTGATGCATATAAATCTACTTCAAACTCCTTATCTGATAAATGAGGTATTGATTGTTGAAAACTGTAAGCATGTGGCTCAAAAAAAGAATCATACGATACTGTTGAATCGCTTGGTAGGAGAAAGCTTATATTTTCCATTGCCCTTCTCTGAGGACAAGACATTGCCACATGATGTTCATCTGTTCCATCAACGATATGTGTTCCACCAGGATCAGAACAATTTGTTGTATACGAAATATATGGATAGATAAAATATAAATCCTCAAGAACAAGATAGGCTGCAAAGTACTTTTTCCACGATGATTCAGGCCATTTTTTTACAGCATCAGGAAGAGCTGAGCAGTTTTGAACGACATCATGCGTCTTGTTTTCATACCACTTTCTGAACTTTTCCCATTGTTGTTTGGTCCACACTTGTCCCCACGAACAGGGAACTTGGCTTGGGTACGCTGCAGAACCATTTTGCATTGGTTCAAAGGGCAAGTTGACATATTCATTTCGGCAAGGTGAATACAGAGCAAATCCAGCTATATTCTGATCAGTATAAAAAAAATTCAGAGCCTGTATTGCATATAAATAGTAATATGGGTCTACAAGCAAATCGTCTTCAAGCACTATAACAGCCCCACACCTCATACTCTGGTCACCGCACCATAAGATATGCTCCTTTAAGCCAATATTTTGCTCCCGCTCTACAAGCTCTTTTGGACCATGATGAAAGGTAAACTTCTGCGCAACACAAACTGTTTCCTTATCTGCCCTCCCATCCAATGATATAATAAGATTAATATTACCAAAAGGATAACAGGCATTATTTATAGAACATAACAGTCTATCAAGTGCTTTGCTTCTTTTATATGCTGGAATAATTATAGTTGGCAATTGATCCATCTGGAGCTGTAGTCAAATATGATGGTTTCGTAAAAAGTCCAATTTTGCGAAAATTCGCCCCGCAACTCATTGAGTTGCCGTTAGCGACTTGTTATTTTCCTGACTGTTACGTTTTTAGGGGAGCAGGAGGCTGGTCAGGTCGTCAGGGCTGAAATTTCAAAAACGAAAAATCAGCAGGTTATCTTCATGCAACCCTCTCTATTGATTTGCCGAAGCTCTCCGACGATCAAATTAACCATTTGACATTTCGTTATTTTACTTACCCTCCCCTAAATCCGTAACAGTCAGTTATTTTCTAATTTTTTACGGGATGATCAAATATGGTGTTTAAAAAAATTATCGGTAGTCCTGCAATAAGACTCCCCATTCGCTCATTTCAAAACGCAGTTCGGAGAATTTCACCAAACCTGACTAAAAAATCCTGATTTCGATGTCGGAAAGGGTGAAATTCGTTTATGTGGCAACAAATTTTTCGTTCTTCAACATGTGGAGCGAAAAACCATCTGGGATTGATTTTGCGCAAAAAAAGTAAATTACGCAAGTACAGGGAGTTAAAAATTCCTCAAACTACAAAAAAAATAAGCGAATGGGGAGATAAGATGATGATTCACCCCAAAGTCAATGACGCGTTATAATGATGAATGAAGTGTCGAAAAAGAGGATGTGGAATGTCGGTTTCACAAGTCAATATCTTCCTTTCCCAACGCAATCATTATGGACTCAGCTAGTGCGCCAGCTTGAAAAAAAACAGGCCGAAATGCAGTCAAAAAAGTAGCTTTAACACCTGAACCAAGCCCCCTTAGCATATATTGAATAGCTTCTACAAAGGATCGCTTGAAATCCCGTATATGGCCTCTAACAGGCCGTCTTGTTATAAATTTTCTAGAATTACATCTCCCCATAGAGTATGATGATTTCAGTAACCACCAAACTCTCATTTTATACTCAGCAACAAGATGATCAACCTTCATCTTTGGCACGTAAAAAATCTTTTCATCAGTCTCTACAATCTTCCTAAACAAAAAGGTTTCCTCACCATACGAAATTCTCGCTCCACTCATTCCTATATCAGTTCGAAATCCGCACATCTTTTCAAGAAGCTTTCTGCTGAATACCATATTGCTTCCAGAGATCCATTCACGATCTTCTTGTATCGGCCTCTCTATCTCTCCTAAAAAATTCTTACCAAATCCATCTGGCATCCAATCAGGTATCTCAACAAAGCTAAAAGGGAAATATGGTCCGCCAAATGCTTGGATTTCAGGATGCCTCATGGTGAATTGATGCATCTCATGGATCCAATCATTACGTGCTCTCGCATCATCATCTATGTATGCAACATATTTACCCTTTGCTTCATGCCATCCTCGATTTCGGGCGTGGCCCAAGCCTTGTTTTTTTTCCAGTACCAATCGTATGTTGGAATAGCTTTTAATAAAATGGCCTGCAACTTCAACCGTATTATCCGTTGAATTATTATCTACAATAACAACCTCATACAATAAACTGTCGGCATTTTGCTCTACTAACGTATCAAGACAGTCCTTTAAAAGCGAAGAGCGATTATATGTGCAAACAATAACAGATAGCTGCACGCTGTACTCTCTATTAACTACGCTTTGCATTCCAAATTTCAATTGTTTCTTTATAAAAATCAACGAGGTCTTTAACAGGATCTTGTTGACGCATATTAGTTACGCAACGTGCTATCTCACCCTTCATGAATTTATTCTCGTCTTCGTTCATTGCGAGCATTCGCAACATAGCTTTCTTAATACTTATTGGGTCGGAATTTTCAGCAAGAAATCCATTTTTTCCATCAACTATAATCTCATCCAAACTCGACTGCTTGGTGCCGATAACAGGTGTACCCAAAGCTAAGGACTCAATGCAAACATTGGGGTAATTATCAACCCGTGACGGTAAAATCACTGCGGTAGCATTAGATACAAACGGATATAGCTGGTTCTTAGGTAATGCCTTGAGATAAAAAAGACGTTTTTTGTAAGATGCGCACCGTGCTTCAATATGCTTAAATACCTTTTCTCCAGACGGCAGGCCATCGTCACGCCCAATGAACACCATGGAGACTTTCGTGTAGATAGAAAAGATATCCGGCAGTACTTCTGCTAAAAAATCAACACCTTTGATTCGACTTAATGTGCCGAAAAACAAAAAATATGTCTCCGGCAACGTCATGGAATTAAGAATACTATTGTCAAACTCTAGATCTTCAAGTTCAAACAGAGTTCTTATCACCCTCACTTGACAAGCTTCCATCCTAAGAAAGATAGAAGCTGTAAAATTGCTTGGCGCAAAGCTGTTTGTAGCTCTTGCGACCTGTTGAATTTCAAGCCAGTCACTCAAGTATTCAGGAAGAGTACGTTGCTTGCCATAGGCTGACCTAACAACCGGAGTATAGCTTGAGACTCGACAACAGAGAGGTATTCCCTTATTATCTAATAAAAAAAAGCCTGGAGCCTGATAACTCGAAGACTGAATGATGTCTATTTTTTTATTATTATGTATTGACGTTACCTGCCGAGAAATAGCTTTTGAATTGGCTAACTGACACAACAGCGGGTAGTACATTCTCAAGGATTTTGGTATTTTTTTTCTCCAAAATTCAAAGCGACTTCTTTTTACTTCGTACACCGTAACGCCATGGTCATCCCATACATTTTCAAGGTCTGACAAAACAACCACACTGACGCGATGCCCCTTTAGCAGTAGAGCGGCTCCTGTTTTTTTTATATAATTGGCCAGCCCGCCGTCTAGCCGATTGGGTAGAACATATTCTGGCGTAACAAAACAAATATGCATTGTTACGCTATTCCCGCTTGCTGTAATATATACTCTATAAAGTCTTGAATATGGGCATGTTGCGGCCACACATTCCCCTCAATCCATTGCAGATTATGATCCCAGTGACCGGGACAATCATGTACTGCTTTATCAACATATCCATAGCTCATTTCGTTAACGACAAGCTCTCCTTTATTATTATATAATAAATCATAACACATGGACTGGAAACTCAGTGTTTCGGATATCTGCATCGCCATACGAACAGCATCTAATGGTACTTTTTCAGGAGTATAGTCAATATTTCCACTGCCTGATGCCCTGAAATCATCAGGACGATTATAACGAATGAACCCAAAAGCACGCTTACCGATTACAGTTATGCGGATATCGTAAGGATTATTTTTTAAATATTCCTGCGCATAAAGATACCCCTGCTGTATCGGTTGCTGGTGAACAGGTAGTGGAGGAATTTTACCCTTTAAAAGATACTGAAGTGAATATAATATTTTCTCCTTCCAACTTAATTCATGTTGCCGCCCTTCATATTCATTAAAACTGTACGGTACTATACCACGACTGAAGATCTCATGGGTAAATTGAATTGCCTGTTCATGTGAATCGCACTTGACTATATTAACTGCTCCGGCACCTGATCTCAGTTTCATAACCAGTGGAAAGAGTGCTTCCCTTACCCATTGTAATGCTGTTTTTTTTCAAAAAAAACTTTGGTGGGCACTTTGGGTACATCAAGAAGAGAAAAAATAAAATCCTGAGCTATCTTATCATCAAAATGCCACCGCGTTTTCAAATTTGGCCACACAGGAATGCCGTGAATAATTTCAAGCGCATTCAACAAAGCAGGAGCAAGTTTTAAATCATGAGGCATGTGATAATAGTGCCACATTACACCATCAGGCCGCTCCGCAAGTATCTTGGCAACAGCTCCTTCCTGCTTAAAATTTATGGGAACAGAAGAATGACCTAACTCATTAAGATAAGAAACCCAGCGATGAGCGTAGTTATCATCGCGTTGTTCAGATTCTGTATGAACAATTATCTTCATTGCTGACCCCTTTCACGTCCTCAAAAAAACTCTTACCACATCTAGATTCAGTACTTGTAGTACTTACCTTCCGTTAACATATCAACGGGATAATCTTCTGGAAAAACCTTTTCCTCTTCAACAACTCGAACTACCTTGGCAGGCGTACCTGCTATTAGGCTAAAAGGAGGATAATCCCCCGCCATAACTACCGAGTTTGCCGCTACCACACACCCCTCCCCTAACTGAACTCCTTTCATAATTATTACCCCAAGACCTATCCAGCAAAATGATCCAATTATTATAGGGATAGGTTCATCAGCAACCTGTGACCTTATGCGTGCATATTCCAATCCACTTATATGCCCATGGGCATCAAGCAGCTGACATCCGGAAGCCAATAAGCATTTCCTGCCAATTGAGATGGTTGACCATGCATGAATACAACAACCATGTAATCGGCTTGATTCGCCAATAGTAATGCAAGCATCTTGACGGTCTGCCGTCAAGGTAACCGGAAAACTCATTCCGGCATGATACCCTTCTGGATTAGAGTTTAATACAACATTATCGCCAACAGATATTCTTGCACCCGATACGACTTTTACACGCGGTTTACACAAGATACGACAGGTTGATTTATATTCAAAACCTGGTGAAAAATACGGCAGGCTTGGCTCTAAGTGTGCTTGACGTTTGGCAGCGATCTTTGCAGGCCAAGATAAAATACTGAAAAATTTTAAAAGAACCTTCTTCATTTCTAACAGATTTTTAGTACTCATCCGGTAATATTTTGGTTTAGATAACATGTCGAATTAACAACCTCTTGCACATACGAGAGCATTATTACAACCTATTAATTTGTCGCCAATTTTTCGTAATCAAAGTATTAGCGGGCGAGCACCTGAATTTCGATTTCACCTCTTGCTCAGCAAACGCTCCAGCCAAGCTGTTCACCGAATCAAAAAAATCAATTCCTGTGCAAGCATACCCTAACTGCTTTGCGATAAATAACAGTGTTGCGCCCGGCACTACACCTATTTCCAAACATGAACACTCTGTTGAAGGCTGTAGATAGCGTTCA
Organism: Candidatus Electrothrix aarhusensis; assembly: GCA_004028505.1. GTDB lineage: Bacteria > Desulfobacterota > Desulfobulbia > Desulfobulbales > Desulfobulbaceae > Electrothrix > Electrothrix aarhusensis. The sequence goes on along the minus strand of MTKO01000052.1, from coordinate 16,631 downwards.
ATATGTCTGTACCACGACGGCCTTCTACCACCCTTTGGTAAGATAATCGTCTTTGGTTGCTGATCTTGCCAGTATATTTGATCCGTTAACCTAAGATCTTTTTGCACCGAGTTCTCCTGAATGCCATTGCCTTACATGCGTCTCCAAAGAATCCAGACGAATATTAATAGTGTGTTTTCTTTCAATTAACGCCCTCCCTAAAGACCGTATTTGCAGCCATTGCTGATTTCCAGGGTCAGTTAGATACTCATTAAGCCGCTTTAAAAAATTCTCTTCGGAAAAGACTATACAGTTATCATTGTCTTTGAGCCCTAACCGTTCAAGATCATCTGTTTTCTGGGCAAATAATAAAGAACCAACCGCCATGGTTTCAAAATATTTAGGTGTTGTCAGGCCATATTTTTTATCCTCTGAACCAGCAGCGACAACAGCATCAAAACTGGCTAGCCACTGAAAAAAATCCGAATCAGACATTTCTTTGTTTTCCACACCACTGAATGCAAATGACTTCACTCCCTTCTGCTTACGGCACCAGTTTCTCGTACTATATGCATTGCTTCCAGATGCACCAAAGATAGTCACTTCTTTCTGGCCACGGTATTCAATTCTTGACGTAGAAACCCATTCATCCGGGATTGCCCAGGGATAATGACAAATCCGATCCAGGGGTGTTTTCTTGAAATGATAACAGGTTGGCGCATAATATAACGCCAAAATATAATCAAGATTATTCGTTAAAAAGTAAGATTCCCGCCACTGTTCACTATGAGGATCACTCATCATTACGTAACAGGGACAAGCGGGGAGCTTCTTTCTGAACCGCCCTACACGCTGCCAATCCAAAACTGGTGCTGCCCATTTTGGTTCCAAAGAAAGGAGAAAGTCAACGTGTTGGCAGTGCTGATCATAAGTTTCCTGGTTATAAATTAATGTTGTCTGAAATCGTTTCGTCAGAGCGCGGATCAAAGGATTGGTTATTGCACAAACGCTTTTTTCCAGAATATAAAAGTCTGGCTGCAATATTAACCCTAGCCGCAGTTTACTATTAGACATTTTGCACTTGACCTGTTTTTTCTCAAACCTTTACAAGGAGGGGACTTGATAAATGCCTATCCATGAATTCTTTATCGAAAAAATACGTCCTTTAATCACCCCATTTCTATAGAGTTGCTCAACACCTAAACACACACTTTTGATCCAATGATAGTTATTGACAAGTGATAAATTAAAATCATGCCACAATATAAAAGAACCAGGAGGCATGCTCTTAATAATTTTCATAGTATCATTAACAACAAATTCTATATCATGGCTCCCGTCAATAAACGCAACGTCAATTTTTTTAAAATTAGGATTCCAGTTTTTTGTGTTTGCAAAAATCTGATTAATACCAGCTAGACCTCTTCTTTTATAATAGCTTCCTATCTCATCTCGTTTTAACTTAATTGTAGTCAGTGTACCGCCATCTTCAAACTCTTCCGGTGGTATATTTACAGTATTAACTTCAGCATCAGGTGCATTTATTGACATCAGTGCCGCTACACTTCCAGACCCTGTGCCAATATCTAAACAAATCTCGGGAGCAACATTCTTTACTACCGTAGCAATACTTTCAAAATCTCTGAGACGTCGATTATTAACATCTTCTGCAAACCGATATTTCAACAAGTCTTGATCATCAATTATGGGATCAAGTTCCCAGCCAAAAACTTTTTTCAGCTCATTATAATCATCTAGAACACAAATTTCTCTCCTGCAATTCTCCAGTCCATCAGAACAGGTACCTTTAGCATCAAACAGCAACTCTTTTAATTTTAGAGAAAATTGGTGAATAATATCCATTGGCATCATGTCGATCCTGTTCACATTATTAAAAAGAAATACTTGTTTGCCAAGATATAATCGGTTGCAGTTTAGAGCGGACTGTATCCTGAGAATAGCCTCGATTCACGCGACTGCTTGCTTCAACATTTAGCGGAATAGTTATGCCATCGCCTGTGCAGGTTCGAACATTATAAATTGACCCACGAACACAGAGGTTATATCTTCGGGGAGCCAATAAGTTCGCAGGGATGATTGCCGAGGAAATATATTCACCTGTGACCAGAGTCGGCACAGCGTCTACATCATCATCATGAAAGCTGCGTATCAAAAGCGTACCTTCATCATCCAGCAAATCAAAATACACACGTAACCCTATAGTATCCTGCAACACTTTATATCGTAACTCAATATTAACCGGCCTCCCATTAACGACAATATTCCCTTCTTTACCCTCCTGATGAATAGACAGGCCTAGTAATTTAAATGCGGGGTCATCTGGCAGTATTTTTACAAGCCGTGGTATATCATCATACGACTCAGCCCTCACACTTTGACGAAGATATTCTTCAGTAACAGGCATTGTTTCACCTACTCGATAGACCGTTCCTCCTTTTAACCAAGCTATCTGGGAGCACAAATTTCTAACTGCAATTATATTATGACTGACGAACAGCACCGTTCTCCCCGCGTTGCTCACTTCCCCCATTTTGCCCAAACATTTCTTTTGGAACTCCGCATCACCGACAGCCAACACCTCATCAAGAATTAAAATCTCAGGTTCAAGATGAGCTGCGACCGAAAAAGCTAGGCGAACATACATACCGGATGAATAACGTTTTACAGGAGTATCTATAAAGCCCTCAATACCTGAAAACTCAATAATCTCATCCAGTTTTTTATTCACCTCACCTTTGGACATACCAAGTACTGCGCCATTAATAAAAATATTCTGTCGTCCTGTGAGTTCAGGATGAAAACCTGTACCCACCTCTAATAGCTGGCTAGCCTGCCTTTAATTTTAATATTTCCTTTAGTTGGAGCTGTTACGCGGGAAAGTATTTTTAAAAGGGTTGATTTGCCAGCCCCGTTCTTTCCGATAATCCCGAGAATTTCGCCCTTTTTGACTTCTAGGTTAATATCTCGCAACGCCCAAAAATGATCACCTTCGATCTGGTTTTCCTGCCCTGCCAGCATAGGCACAAGCTGAGAGTTAGGATCTTCCTTGCCGCGCACCCTAGCCCACCACGACTGGAGATCACGCGTCAGGGTACCATGACCGATAACGCCAAGACGGTATTCTTTCCAAAGATTATCTATTTTTATTACTGTGGACATAAAGGAAGTTTTTTTAGGATCAAATTCGATTGTATCAGTAATCTACTGATAAGAGACATCGACTACACGGTATCCATAAAGGTCTTTTCAATGCGACTGAACAGGATAATTCCGGTAAACAGAATTAGGAGGGTCACCAGCCAACCTGAGGCAACATACCTCCATTCAATCGCTCCTGAACCTAAAAAGGCATAGCGAAAACATTCGACGACTGAAACCATAGGATTGAGAACGTACCAAGGCCTCAGCCAGTCTGGAACCAGAGTCAACGGATACACAATGGGCGTGGCATACATCCAAAGCTGGATGACAAATCCCATGGCAAAACGCAGGTCCTTGTATTTTGTGGTCATGGATGACACCAATACCCCCATCCCGAAACCGAGGAGAGCCATCTGTAACAGAAGCACAGGAAGCGCGACAATCCAGAATTTTGGCAAAAGAGGCGTCCCCTTGAGCATAAAATAAAAATAAAATCCCAAAAAAAGAAAAAGTTGAATACTGAATTGTAACAATCCTGAAATAACAGAAGAAAGCGGAACGGTCAATCTCGGAAAATAAACCTTTCCAAATATTCCCGCATTACTGTTAAAGGTGTCCGAAGTTCTGCCAAGGCAGGTTGCAAAATATCCCCAAGCAACATTACCGGACAGGTAAAAAAGAAAGGGAGGTATACCGTCTGTGGGAATCTTCGCCACCTTGCCGAAAATTATGGTAAAAACCAGAGTGGTAAAAAGCGGCTGGATAATAAACCACAGAGGCCCCAAGATTGTCTGTTTATACATCGTGACAAAATCACGCTTCACAAACATGCCGATCAGATCCCGGTAACGCCAAAGTTCTCCAAGATGGATATCAAACCATCCTGTTTTCGGCTTAATCACCAAATCCCATTGCTGCTCATTACTCATACTGTCTCTCTGCGTACCTTTATTACGTACTGAAACCGATCAGAAAAATCTGTCAGCTATTGTTCATCTTTGCGAGCAGGCGAACCAGAGGGTTTCCCAATATGGAACTAAGACGCTCTTGGAGTTTTTTGGCCCGCTGAATCCTTTGCCGTATGAAGCTAAATTCCTCTTGTTCTACTGCCGACACAGGTTCAAACTCCAGCAGATTCATGCTCTTTTCAAGTTCTCCACCGAAGTGTTGCACTTTATGACGAAACATCGCTAGCAAGCCCTGCTGCAGGGCACTAGCGATATTTTCCGCGCTCCGATAATATTTTTTTCGCTCACCCTTAATCCAAACTCGCTGTATCAAGCCCAATGCCTCAAGCTGTCGGGCTGCAACGCTGACAGATGCTTTACTCAAGCCAAGCTCCTGCTCCAAAACATCCAGCGAGCATTCATTCGGCTGGAGGTAAAGATGCACCAGTACCTGACCGACAATACGACCAAGACCCAGTTCCTGACTGGTTCTTCCGCCCGTCTCTACTAGGTTCTTTCGGGCTACTTCAATATTTTTCGCTGTATCCATTTTTAACTTTTAAAAATCTTTGAAAGCTCAAATTTTAAAACACAGTCTGAACCAAATTGCAACAAATAACTTTATGCGGGAATCAAGGGCGAAACAGATAGCATTTCCCCTCAGCCCAACCAGCTTGCATAAACGAAAATTACTCATTCAATCCAACTCAAGAGTTCGGTCAATTTTTTCACATTAGGTACCGGCGAGAGATTAACCGTTTTAAATTTTTTTTATTGCTCAAAAAAACATCTCACCATAAGGTACTTTAATTACAAAGTTAAAAGTTAATTACCGACTCATTGCGAACTGAGATATCAATCTTATTCGTAAATACTTAACAAATTCAAACATAAATAAAGTAACAAAAAATAGGCCACATAACCTAGCCTGTGGGTACATCCCTCCCCCTTTTATAATCATTTTTTCATCATTGTACAAAAAATAGAACTTATGTAAAGTAAATTATATCCAATTTGTACTGTTGCTAGTTTATAAGAGCATTGACACTCAGATGCTCTAAGTTATCTTGCAGGTGCATTACTTTCCAATTGGAAAGTTGATAAAGCCACAACCGTCGTGAGGCGGTGCCGGAAAGCTTTGGGTCTCAATCGAGAGATAGCCAAGCCGCCTGCTTTTTAAAATTTATTGGGGGGTTGAAAATGAAAAAAATTATGCATAGCTACTGGTCTATGCGTAATAACAATGCTGTCAAACAACAACAATGCACAAGCCACGTTTATAAACGGCAGCTTTGAGGATCCGGCATACTCTGACACAAACTGGCATACACCAGAATCAATTCCAGGCTGGCAAACAACGGATAATAATTTTGAAATATGGTCTAATAGCTTTAATGGCGTAACATCATATGAAGGAAACCAGCACGCTGAACTCAACGCTTACATAGACGGCACTCTCTTCCAGGATACAGATACTATCGCGGCTGGCATGCAGCTAGGCTTTGAATTTGCCCACCGAGGTCGTGATGGTATGGACACCCTGCTCTTGACCATTACAGACTTGGGGAACGATAATGTCTACGGAGGCTCTGACGACACTAAGTTATTTTCCAAACAATACTCAACCGGAAATGATGCATGGGTTTTATACACAAACGAAGGTGACGCAGAAATCCTGGCCTCGGGCAACAAAATCCGCTTCGCGTACACGGCAGTCGAGTCCAGCGGTGGTAACAACAGCTACGGCAATTTTCTCGACACAGTCAATTTTGGAGTTGGCGTTGGCCATGTACCGCCCCAGCCCCAAACGAGTTCAGTACCGGAACCCACGAGTCTCTTTTTGATAGGGTTCGGGCTGTTTGGCCTGACCGGCTTACGTCGACATAACAAAAAAAACACACCTGCTACGAAGAGCTAGAGAATATTCGGCAAAGCTGGGGTGGGAGCACTCCCAAAAAGACACGTAACTACTCAGCCTAATAAAAAAAGGTCGCTTTCAGAGAAATGATGAAAGCGGCCTTTTTTTGTATGCCCTTTATGGGCCGACTAATATCTTCTGCCAAGCTTCTGAGTAGTTACAAGTATTTCAAAAATACGTCCTGGTAACTCTTTCCTTCCTTACTCGTGTTACGAATCCACGTTATCACACTGATTATATTCTATATACAGAGATTTCAGAACGCTCAATTCATTGCGATATAGAAACCTTACCATCTTTCAAAACATACTTTTCACAAGTATGGGGACAGAAATCCTCCCCTTCTCCTTGCAGCGGGAGTCCTAACTTTTCCCCATGCCTGCTCATCCACCCGGTTTGTTTTGCCGGATTACCCGTCATCAAAGCAAATGCCGGAACGTCGTGAGTAACAACAGCTCCTGCACCGATAAAGGCAGATTCACCGATTTCAACGCCACAGACTATGGTTGCATTGGCACCAATAGTTGCCCCTTTACGAACAAGGGTTTTTCTAAATTCTTTTTTTCTGGAAACAGCAGAACGAGGATTCAAAACATTAGTGAACACCATAGAGGGACCGCAAAAGACATCATCCTCCAGCTCTACTCCCTTATAGACAGAAACGTTATTTTGAATTTTGCACCCTGACCCGATCCGTACGTCTGGCCCGATAACAACATTTTGACCGACAGAACAGGAGTCTCCAATTATACTTCCTGAGAGTATATGAGAAAAATGCCAAACTTTTGTACCTGCCCCGATCTGAACGTTATCGTCAACCTTGGCAGTTTCGTGGATATCAAAGCTCGTATTTGATCCGGTAACCGGTACCAAAGCAGTGTTTCCTTTTTCCAGCGACTCCTGACAACAATTCAGTACGGTAAGAACCCTCAGCCCCTCTTCACCATCTGTTCTCGGTCGGCTTCGCTTCGCTATACAGTCAAGAAAATGGGCGCACTCTGCACGCAAAGGCTCCTCCTGTTCAGCATGCACCATGACAGCTTCAGCCCGATCTGCTACGGGAACATTCCCCTCCCATTTGACAGTATGCGGGTAAAGCTGCAATTTTTCTTCCCACGGAGCTGTATCATTAAACACGGCCATTTGCTTATCGCCAACAACCACTAACATCTGCTCTTTAAATGGATGCAGCCAAGAAACAAAAATATGGGCTCGCGTCCCTGACGGGAAGTTCAATAAGGTGACCGTGGTATCAGCGATCTGTTGATGGAGAAAGTTTCCTCCCTGGGCACAGACTGTTGTCGGCATTTCTCCGGTGAGTCCTAAAATAACAGAAATATCATGGGGAGCAAAGGACCAGAGAACATTTTCTTCCCGCCGAAGTTTACCGAGATTGAGTCGATTGGAATAGATGTACTGAATCCTGCCAAGCTCTCCAGCATCTATCAACTCTTTTAACTTGAGAACCAGTGGATGGTACCACAAAAGATGGCCGATCATTAAAATCCGACCTTCTTCTTTGGCTATCCTGTTCAACTCTCTCCCATCTTTCTCAGATAGACAGAGCGGTTTTTCAACATAAACATCTTTTCCTGCAAGCAAGGCTTCTTTCGCCAATGTTGCGTGCGTCACAGCAGGTGTAGAAATTGCAACACCGGTTATATCGGGATTATTGATCACCTCGGAAAAGGAGACACAGAGTTCGACCTCTGGGTAATCCTTTTTAAAAGACGCCAGCGTATCGGGATTGCTGTCACAAATACTATGGAGCGCATTTAACGCATGAAAATTGCGCACTAAATTCTTTCCCCAATAGCCGGATCCAATGACTGAAATTTTCATCTTTCGATTTCCTTACATGAGGTTGATATTCTGCATTCGAGCGGGCCAGGCGCTGGCAAATATCCTAAGAATCAGAGTCACTCGGCCAATCGAATCATTTTTTAATTTTAAAAAAATATAAAACATACCCGGCAGAAAGAAACAACTGAGAACTGACAAGAGCCCCAGGCAAAGCCCCGCTGCGAGTCTGCATGATCCTCAAACCCACAAACTCTTAAACCACGCCTTGCCCAAAAGAAATCAGCCAATTTATCTTGCATCTTCTCTCGATCGGAGTAAAATTCTGCTTTTTCACCTCTGTTTTCACAGATGCAGCCTGAGCCATGCCCAACGCATAGCTGATTTTCCCCAGGCATTAATCTGTTATTACATAAGAAGAAGAGCTTGTCCAGGCATAAGAGAGTGCAACACGATACTCCTCTCTGCTCCTGTAGAGAAACCACGCTAGAATCCTCAGAAAAATATATTTAATCCACGAGAAAAACAATGGAATACCGGGATACCCTGAATCTGCCCCAAACAAAATTTAAAATGAAGGCCAACCTGACCCAGAAAGAGCCGCAATACCTCAAGCACTGGGACAAAGAAAAACTCTATCAGAAACTTCAGGAAGCAGCAGCGGACAAACCCCTGTTCATCCTGCACGATGGCCCTCCCTATGCCAACGGCAATATTCACCTCGGTACCGCCTTTAACAAGGTATTGAAAGATATTATTCTCAAATCCCGGCGACTGGCTGGCTTTCAGGCCCCGTATATTCCGGGTTGGGACTGTCACGGCCTGCCCATTGAACATAATGTGGACAAGGAGCTGGGCAAGAAAAAGGAGACCATCCCGGTACTGGCGAAACGCAGTGCCTGCCGCAAGTATGCCGAAAAATGGATCAAGACCCAGAAGGAACAGTTTCGCCGTTTAGGTGTTCTGGGTGATTGGGACCAGCCCTATCTGACCATAAACTACGACTACGAGGCCGCCATTGCTCGGGAGTTCAACCGCTTCCTGCTTTCTGATGGCGTGGTCCGCTCCAAAAAACCGGTCTATTGGTGTTCCACCTGCCGAACTGCCCTAGCAGAGGCTGAGGTCGAATATTATGATCATACCTCACCATCCATCTATGTCAAATTTCCCGTGGCTGAGGATCTGAGCGAGGCCGTGCCCGAGCTGGCTGGGATGGAAAACCTCAAGGTGCTGATCTGGACCACCACCCCCTGGACCCTGCCCGCCAATATGGGCGTGGCCTTTCACCCTGATTTTGTCTATGCCGCTGTGGCGGTCAAAGACGAGGTCTGGATTTTGGCCCAGGAGCTGGTGAAAAAATGCTTTGAGGCCTTTGAGATCAGCGATTACAAGGTGCTGACCACCTTTTCCGCCAAAGGCCTGGAGGGCAAGAAATGCCGTCATCCCTTTTTGGATCGCGATTCCCTGATGGTCTTGGCCGACTACGTCACCACTGAGGCAGGTACAGGTTGTGTCCATACCGCGCCCGGTCACGGTGCGGACGATTACATCACTGGCTTGCGTTACGATTTGGAGGTGCTCTCACCTCTGGATGATGCAGGCCAGTACACCGAAGAAGCAGGCAAGTACGCAGGTCGCCAGATCCCCATGGTCAACCGGGAGATCAATGACGACATGGCAGCGGACGGCAGCCTGATCAAAGAAAGCGAGATCAATCACTCCTATCCCCATTGCTGGCGCTGTAAAAAACCGGTGATCTACCGGGCCACCAAGCAGTGGTTTATCTCCATGAAGAATAATGACCTGCGCGATAAGGCTCTGCAAGCCATCAAAAAAGTGCAGTGGACACCGGCCTGGGGCGAGCAACGCATCCACGGCATGATAGAAGGTCGGCCAGATTGGTGCGTCTCCCGTCAGCGTTCCTGGGGTGTTCCCCTGACCGTGCTGACCTGTACCGATTGTGGTGAGATCCTCAAGGATGCTGCGGTTTGTGCGCAAATCGAGGCCATGTTTGAAAAAGAAGGCGCTGATGCCTGGTTCAAGCATGAAGCCGAGGCCTTTCTCCCAGACGGGGTGCAGTGCTCCTGCGGATCAACTCATTTTGAAAAAGAGACTGATATCCTGGATGTCTGGTTTGATTCCGGGGTCAGCCATGCTGCGGTTATGGAAGCTCGGGACGAACTGCGCTCTCCGGCAGATCTCTATCTGGAAGGCAGTGATCAGCATCGGGGCTGGTTTCAGTCCTCCCTGCTGACCTCTGTGGGCACCCGTGGCCAGGCACCTTTTAAGGGCGTGCTCACCCACGGTTATGTGGTGGATGGCAAGGGCAAGAAGATGTCCAAGTCGATCGGTAACGTGATTGCTCCTCAGGAGATGATCGATAAATTCGGAGCGGAAATCCTCCGTCTCTGGGTAGCCAGCGAGGATTATCGGGATGATGTGAAAGTCTCGGAAGAAATCCTCCGTCGGGTTTCAGATTCCTACCGCAAGCTGCGCAACACCCTGCGCTTTCTCCTGTCCAATCTCAATGATTTTGATCCGGCCACGGACAGTGTCGGAACTGAGGCCTTCAGCGAAATGGATCGCTGGGCACTGGCTCGTTTTGCGGATCTGGTCCGTCGGATCGATCGCGCCTATACCGAGTATGAGTTCCACGCTATCTACCACAGCCTGATCAACTTTTGCGGCACCACCATCTCCAGCCTCTACATGGACGTGCTCAAAGACCGGCTCTACTGCTCAACCCCGAATGCACCGGGGCGGCGGGCAGCCCAGACCGTTATTTACCGCATTCTCGACGGCCTGCTCCGCCTGATGGCACCGATCCTCAGCGTAACTGCTGCTGAGGCTTGGGAACATCTGCACGGGTTGGATGAAAAATCTCCTGTGGAACAATCAGTCTTTTTTGCTGACTTCCCCAAGGTGGATGATATTACCCAGGATGCGGAACTTGATGCACGCTGGGAAAGACTGCTGGCCCTGCGCAGCGAAATCACCAAAGTCTTGGAGACTGCCCGCCGGGAGAAAACCATCGGTTTATCCCTGGATGCCGAGGTCCTCTTACAGGTAGATACGGAAACAGCAACCTTTTTGGAAGATAATAAGGCCCTGTTGCAGGAACTCTGCATTATCTCCAGCTTGCGGGTGGTGACAGAGGCGGGCGATGCCGCCTTTGTTGCCGGTGAGGAAATGAAGGACTTGCAGATCGCGGTCCAGCCTGCGCCGGGCAATAAATGCGAGCGTTGCTGGACCATCTCTCCCTCAGTCGGCGAAGACAGCGAGCATCCGACCCTGTGCAGTCGCTGTCTTGCTGTGGTCAAGGAGCTGGCGAGCTGATTATGATCCGTTTTCTTATTATCATGGTGCTGGTCGTGGTCGGCGACCAGCTCAGTAAACTCTGGATTCTGGAGAATTTTGCCCTCTATGAGTCCACAGTTGTTATTCCGGGCTTTTTCAATCTGACCTTTCTTCGCAACAGCGGGGCCGCCTTCGGGATGCTTTCTGATATGCCGTTGCTCTGGCGGCAGATCTTTTTCATCTCCATTGCGGTGGTTGCCTTGGTGGCGCTCATTGTTATGCAGCGGAAGATGGGCCGGGAGAATATCTGGTACACCCTTGCCCTCTCCTTTATCGGCGGCGGAGCTGTGGGTAATGTAATTGATCGGGTCCGGGACGGCTCGGTGGTGGATTTTCTCGATGTCTATATCGGCAAATACCATTGGCCTGCCTTTAATGTGGCGGATTCCGGGATTTGCGTTGGGGTGACGATTTTTTTATTGTTGCAGGTTTTTGAGGGGGATGGAAAACAAGAAGAGAAGTTGGAGTGATATATCCGTGCCGCTCCTTAACATGCTGGCCTGTCTTATTCTCGTTTGTTCAGCATGTTAGGGGGTGTACCGCTTGCTAGCGGCAACTGCAATTACCATTGACAATGCTTGGGGCTTGGCATATGCTTGAGTATATGCTAAGAATACTAAGGAGAGATAATTATGCAGACAGAACGACATGTCCGCCTGTTCCGTAACGGACGCAATCAGGCACTTCGGATCCCGCGTGAATTTGAACTGGAAGGAAATGAAGCAGTCATTCGCAGAGACGGCGGCAGATTGATTATAGAACCAGTAGCAAAAGGAGGCCTGCTGGCATTACTGGCCGACTGGGAAGCGACTGATGATATTTTAGCGAAAATAGATGACCCACCGGTCACACCGGAAGATATTTTTTGAGATGACCGCATACCGCTACCTGCTGGATACCAACATTCTTTCCGACCTCATCAAAAATCCGACTGGTCTTGTCGCCCAAAAGATAGCTTCTTCTGATGTTGAACAAGCCTGTTGCACCAGCCTTATTGTCGCCTGCGAGCTGCGCTACGGCACCTGCAAAAAAGGTTCTTCCGTACTCACCTCAAGAGTTGAACAACTCCTTTACACCCTACCTGTGCTTGCCTTGGAGAAAAATGTCGCTCAAGAGTACGGCGAGATCAGGACTGCGCTGGAACGTATAGGGCAGCCCATCGGGGGCAATGACCTGCTGATTGCCGCCCATGCCCGTGCTTTGCGACTGACTGTTGTCACCGCAAACGTACGTGAATTTTTACGGGTTCCCGGTTTGGCGGTTGAGAACTGGCTGGAATAAAAGGGGAGATAAAAAGAACCTGTGGAAGGAAAGAATTGAAGCTGAACAATTCCAAAATGGAAAAAATTAAAAAAAGGAAGTACGATACAAAGGTTTCTTGGTAACCTTTTCTTCTTCTGAAGGAATAGTTTTCAAAATTTCCTGGCTGAATTATCTATATTCTCAGGCAGGAGAAAATCTCTGATCATCTACCGATAGACAGTGCGGCAAAAAATATGAACGGTTCAAACGAAGATATTTTTAGAAAAGAATTGAACCGCATGGAAATGCTCCGTCCTGATGGGGAACTTTCGAGTCTTTATTTTGTCCAGGATAAGGAACAGGCGGAACCAAGAATACGCATCGCGCTTGAACAGGCAGAGCGTTATCAGGCCAACGCTGTCTTTTTTCGAATCTTTCCTGCCGGGAACAATCGTTCGCCGATTCCCCAGATTTACATCTACCACGACACCGCACTTTCTCTAGATCAAGCCAAGTATGCCGAGTTGCATCGTCGACTTTGGAATGCCGGTATCCCCCCGTTGGTCTTTATCCTGACAGCCAGTCAGGTAAAAGTTCTCAACTGTCGCCAAGAGCCTAAAATAGATCCAGAATCAAAACAGCCTATATTTACTCCATTTCGCAGATTTGAGAAGATACTTGCTGCCGAACGGGCCTTTGCGGCTCGCGAAATTGCTGCCGGAACCCTTTGGGAAGACCCGGCCTTTAAAAATGATTTCGTTCTTGAAAAAACCGCTTATTTCAAACTGCTCACTCACCTCAAGTTATTCAGGCTGGATTTGCTCGCGCTGAACACTTTGCCAGAGCCAACTGTAAATCGTCTTCTGGTTATGGCAATTCTGGTCAAGTACTTAAATGATCGTAAGGATGCCGCAGGAAACCGTGTTTTTGCAAAGGGCTTTTTACGTCAATTTTCCCATGCGAACAATGATGATGTTGCATCTCTCTTTTCCGAGAAAGGAAGCTGTATCAAATTATTTGATCATTTGAGCAAACATTTCAACGGCGGCATTTTTGAGTTAACTGATGATGAAAAGGCTGAGCTTGAGCAAGCCGACCTTTCAGAAGTTGCAACATTTCTCAAAGGGGATCAGGATCCTACCTCGGGTCAACTCTTTTTTTGGCCGCTGTATTCCTTTGAGGATCTTCCGGTCGAATTAATCAGTAATATTTATGAAGAGTTCTTGGCAAAAAAAGATGCAAAAAGCAGCAAGGGCGTTGTCTATACACCACCCATGCTGGTTGATTTTCTGCTGGATCAATGCTTGCCTCTTAATGCGGAAACGCTTTCCTGGAAGATCCTTGATCCTGCCTGCGGCTCCGGTGTTTTTTTGGTCGGTGCGTTCAAACGTCTGATTCAATGCTGGCGTATAGCCAACGACTGGAAACAGCCGACCTATCGTGAATTGCAGACCATCCTGAAAAATAACATTTTTGGGATTGATAAAGCCTCTGAAGCGGTTTTAATTTCAGCGTTCAGCCTCTGTATTGCGCTTTGTGACGAACTGGAACCGTTGGTTATTTGGAATAAACTTAAATTCGACAACTTGCAAAAACGTAATCTTATGGATAGGGATTTTTTTGAAGTCGTTGAATCTGAGGAATTCAATAATCACTTTGATCTGGTTATCGGTAATCCACCCTTTGACAGCAGATTGACCACCAGTGCCGCTCGACAGGTTGAGAAAAATCAGGCCCAAAATCGTCCTAAACTCCCGGACACCCAACTTGCACTCCTTTTTCTGGAACAATCTTTTAAAGTTACCCGGAAGGAAGCAGCAGTTTGTTTGGTTCAACCGGCAGGGCCGCTACTTTACAACGGCAAGGCATTACCTTTCCGCAGTTACTTATTTGAGCAATTCGCCATTAATCAAGTTTTTGATTTCACAGCCCTAGAAGGAATACTTTTCAAAGCAAAAGTTGCGACGGCAGCTGTAATCGGTCGTAATATGCCGTCAACCGCTGATAAAATTCTCCATCTGACTTTCCGCAGAACAAAAGCTCTCAAAGAAAAACTTCTGTTCGAGTTAGATCCTTATGATTTTCATTGGGTCTCCCGCGAATACGTTAAGCAGAAGCAATATATATGGAAAACCAACCTGCTCGGCGGCGGCAGGCTTCATCGCATGCTAGATCGGCTGTTGCCGGATGCTCCGACGTTGGGAGAGTATCTGGAAGAAAAGAAGAAAAATCATGGATGGCAGTTTGGAGAGGGATACAGTGTTGGATATGCAAAGCCTTTGAATGACCTACCCAGTGTAACAGAACTGTTGGAGCTGTCACCAGAAGAACTCAAAGAACGATATAAATTGAAAGGCCTTCCTCAGCTTGCCTCTTGGTTAACCGGAAAATCTGATATTTCATCGAAAGCGTTGACACAGGTCGGTATTGATTGGAACTCTGTACAGCCTCTTGATAAACTTTTCTTTGAAAGACCACGAAAAACTAATCAACTTATTTTTTCCGCACCACATGTGCTGATCAGAGAAATCGTTGATGGAGCTGCTATTCCCGCAATGTACACAGAAGAATATTCTGTATTTACTAATCAAATCATAGGAGTGCATGCCCCAGAGAATGAGCGTGATCAATTAAAATTACTCGCTGAACGATTAAATGACTCAAAGCTCTTTGGGATCTTAGCAATATTAATCAGCGGAAGAATATTAGTTGGTAGGGCAAACTCATTATATGTCAGTGACATAATGGCACTGCCATATCCCGCCGACGATATGCATGATATTGATATATCCTTCTGGGAGCAGGCACTTGTCGAGGACATAGCTGATCACCTTGTTGACTTTCGAAGAAAAGGAGAAAATGCGGCTGTTCTGTCCAAAGCGGATGAATCCGACTTGCAAGACTTCGGCAAGATGTATTGCGACATCCTCAACCCGGTGTATAAAGAATTTCGCCCGTTAAAACCTATTACGCTTGGTTCCTTTATCTGCTACCCCTTCTGTTACGGTGACGCTCCGCAGGTAAAATTACCCGATAACGAAAAACAAATTGTTCCACTCCTCAATGAACTCCTGCACCACCGACATGGCAGCCGTTTGTTCATCAACCGCATTCTTCGTCTCTACGAACAAAACGTCATATTCATGATTAAACCGGATCAAAAAAGGTACTGGCTTCGCTCCATCGCCCTTCGTGATGCCGATGAAACGTTAATTGATCTTTTGGAACAGGGATGCTGAACACCATGAATCAATCCCCTCCTGGACGAATGCTCGGCGGTATCGGAATATTACTTGGTCCACCTCAGAATACACAGTTTCAGATGGTGGTAAAAGTTATCAAAACAATCCTGCCAAAATTTGCCGCTTCTGCCATCAAAGAAGGCATTGAAAACGAAAATGGCCTGAACAGCAAACTTACCCGCTTTATCACCAATACTGCTGACCAAGAGAATTTCTTTGCAAATCGAGAACCCATGGAAAATGAAACACGGGGCGATAGTCCGGCTGTTGATATAGGCATTTATCTGAATGTCAATGACACAGGGATAGATCCACCGTTGATTACTGTTTTTGAAGGTAAACGGCTTACGACAACAAAGTTGCCTAAAAAACGTCGACGTGAATATGTGATAGGGCGAGACGAAAAAGGAAAGCATGTACCCTGCGGCGGGATAGAGCGTTTTAAACTTGGCATTCACGGTAAAAAACTTCATCATGCTGGAATGATCGGCTACATTCAGGATGAGACAGCAGAAGTTTGGCATGAAAAAATCAACAGCTGGATTAGTGAGCTATGCCAGCAGCCATCTAAACGGGCATGGTCAGAGCAAGAACAACTGACGCCAAAGAAAAACAATGGACAACTTGCCGAATATTCGTCAGTTGTAAAGCGAACGGACAGCGAATTACACATGACGCATCTATGGATTTCCCTCCTCTGAACTGACAGAGGGGAATTGCGATGAAACGGATTTTTCTGTTTTTTGCTGACCAACATTGCAGTGCTCGCGGTGCTGTCAATCAGCGCACGCATTCTGCATTTCTTGACCAGCAACGGGCTGAACATGACGGTCCCCTCCTCGCCTTTTCCACCCTGGTCGGGTTCAGCGGCTCTCCACCGCTTGAAGAACGGATTGCCGCCCTCCAAGCAAAATAACCACATACTCGTCGAACCCACAACGTAACCCAAAACGGAGAAAAGCCATGTCCACCCCAAAGCGCCCC